>JBGCFS010000190.1:0-27251 GCA_045107035.1 Hyphomicrobiales bacterium | reverse complement strand
CCAACTTGCTTGCGCATTCTGGCCCCGAAACAACGGGGCCAGAGGTTAGTTCGGCCTTAGTTGACCATGCTTGCACGGCCTCTGCTGCAGCGAATAGTGTTGTCGCTGTGCCAAGTTTTATAACGAGATGTTTTGGGTACGCCTTGTGCCCAACCATTGTCATTTGGTACGTTTTTGGCATTGGCTGGAAGCGCACATTCTCTGCGTACATCCTTTGAACCAAGAACATACGTATAGATTTTTGCATTACGCACCAAAGCCTGTGGCCTTCCAATGTTTGAAGACTGCCTGCAAAGTGCATCATATGCGATGGTTTTGGCGTTCTGTAGATTGAAGTTCAATGCCCGACCCGCAGAGTTTGATCTGAGCGGAGCCCCAGAACGGCAATTGCGCGGCAGTTGCCCACCGCGAATGGCAGCATCCATACATCCCATTGCGGCATCTGCTGCATGGAAACGTGCAAAGCCACGATTGTTGTTGGTGTTGCCGGCTCTGCCTTGAAAAACCACATTTCCATTTGGAATGGTGATTGAGCTAATGCCATCCGCCTTTACACGAACCTCGTATTTACATTGTCGATCAGCGGCATCCGCACTGGTAAAAGCTGCGGTTCCCATGCTTGTTGTTGCCGTAACCAAGACGGCGAGTTTTGCAATACGTGAAATAAACAATTTTTTCTCCTTCCCAAGTGTTGCCCTTGTAGGAAGTAAGCATCATCGCTTTAAGGTTTGCTGAAGGTGCTATTCAGACTTGGTTCACTGTTCTTAACGCACAGAGTTAATAGAACCTATTCTTCAGGCGGCGTTTAGATGTCGCGTTGGCCAAGTAGTTTCTTCAGGGCTGTTAAATGCGCGCGCGTTCCAGGGTTTTGTGGGCTGACCTGAAGCGCCTTCTCAAATGCGACAAGTGCATCACCCAGCTTGTCCTCTCGAATATGGACAAGTCCTTTGCCAGATAGAGCACCAAAGTGGCGAGGTTCGCGCTTGAGAGTCTCGGCAATATCGGAAAGAGACGCCTGGAAATTGTTGAGGAGATAATTGACTGTAGCCCGCTTATTCCAGCCCTCAGCATAGTCTGGCGCTTGTTTGGTAATCTGCTCAAACAGGTCCAATGCATGCCCAAAGTCTGCACGGTTCATAGCTTCCATTCCACTTTCCAAAAGATTTTGAAGTTCCTCGCTGGGGGCTGTGTGCCAAATCGACCAGATCTTCTGCTCTACAAAAGCTGCTTCACCTGGATTGCTGGCATTTTCCAAAAAACCGAACAACTCTTTCAAGCGAGGATCGTCCTGATCTGCGGCAGCAGCAACAGGGGAAATTATGAGTATTAAGGCCAGAAGTGCATTTCTAAAAATAACCATATTTAAAAATATGACGTGCTTTTTGAATTTGGCAAGGGGCGTTAGTGTCGCCGCTGGTAAATTGCTCGTGAGCTAAAGTAGCTCCTGCCAGGGCGCAGAAATATCGCGTGGATTGGCTTGCACGGAGTTCGTGCAGTGCAGCGAATGCTGTGAGAATAGATTTTGACCCAGCTCAAATGGATCATCGATTACTTGCGAATAGACATGTCCAAGATACGGAGTCGCAATGTCCAGAATGAAATCCGTGTCTAGATCCTCAGGTTCCAAGAGACCTTCGCGCGGATGCTGGATCACATAAAGCATTGAGGAGATTAGCCCAGCAATTACTTGAAGGCTCGTTGCGTTGCATGTGGTGAATGCACTTGCCATTTGGCTGGATACTTCTGAACCATACCAAACGACTTCTGATGTATTTTTACGAAACGCCATAACGCCAAGTGAATCAATGCCATCTTCGATTTCTTCAAGCATCACGCGTGCTGGGCCATCGGGCTCCCAATTGTTTCTGGAAGCGTTCGAAATTGTATCTAGTGCTGCCGGGCAGGGGCGGTAGCAAAAGTAAGATGTGGGTTGGTATAGCGCAGCACCTACATCTGTTCGCACCGAGAAGTAATTGGCAATGGTAAAGGCTTCCACATGGGGAATGACCATGCCTGAGAAGACGCCAAATGTGGGTGAATAACCCAGTGAATGGTAGTTGGCAGATCGCGTTGGCAATTCCAGATATCGCACACCACGTGCATCAAACACATATGGGGCCACGGAATCACGTATCGGCTCGTGAGTTCCGAATGGCACACAGATTTTTTCTGCGGCCTCTTCCAGCAAGCCATGAATCGACCATGTGTTAAGGGCCATGTTCTTTGGCGGCAGTTTGTTAGGACGCTGACTGTCCATCTCTGTGATAATTAGGGACGTAATTTCCAGCTCATGTGCAAGGGCGGCCCACTCTTTTTGGGTTGTAGGTTTTGGCCTGGAATTTCCAAGTTCGCGGCCAGCGATAATACTGACCAACCGCTTTGCAAAATGGCTCACGATCCCAGGATTGGCTCCATGACATGTGATGGCGGTCGCGCCACCGGCAAAGCGCTTTTTAGCTTCCTGAATATCGCTGAACCGTCCACCATTGTTGATCATGCTTTCGGAGCCAACTAAGTCAGCCCAAATTTCAAAACTGGTATCTACATAGAGTATGGATCGGCTCTGGCAGTAGTCTATCAAGCTCTTGCTGCAAACGTTTACTGACGCGTTTACCAACAATCCGGACTCGTCGCCAAAAAGTGCATCCAACTCAGCCGCTATATTGTTCTTGGTTATGCGTGTGTCGACGAATGTAACGCCGTGATCTTTGTGCTGTTCTGCTCTGTCAAAGGCTTCAGATGCGACGAAAAATTTGTCGCGGTCCAAATCAATATGCTCAAACATGACTTCAATACCGGCATTGCCGATAGAGCCAAATCCGAGAAGAACGCATTTCCCGTCGAATTTCTGTTTACGCGTCATACATGCCTTTGCAAAATGTCGGGAGTATGAGTGTCTGAATGCACTTTTATATGGCGCTTATTTGAATTTCTCAATCAGGAATTGTTTTTTGAACTGGCTTTAATCCAATTTGGACATGTATTTCCAATCAACCTAACGCAGGCAATCCATCCAATGTGGCCAGCACGGCTGCCGGGCTTAAATCCTGATATTCATCTTCTTGCCCAGTTCTGTTGACCCAAACAGTTCTGAACCCAAAACCGGTTGCTCCAGCAACGTCCCAGCGGTTGGATGATTGGAAAGAAATAGCCTCTGGGAAAACTCGGAAATGTGTGGTTGCCATTTCATAGACTGGTTCGGCAGTTTTATAGGTCCGCAATTCATCAACAGACAAAATCGCATCCAATAAAGTATCAATCTTTGCAGATTTGACAGCACTGTCCAACATGTCGGGAGAGCCGTTTGAGAGGATCGCGGTTTGCGCTCCGGATTCTTTGAGTGCCCGTAGGACTGCAGGGACTTCGGGATAGCAGTCTAACTCGCGATAGGCTTCCAGCAAGGCAGCGCGATGTTTAGGATCGGCGCTAGGGACACAAGCAAATGCATGATCCAAAGCCTGTTCTGTAAGGGTCCAGAAATCTTGATACCGGCCCATAAGTGCGCGCACCCAAGAGTATTCCAGTTGCTTGGCACGCCAAATTTCGGATAATTGTTTTCCATCCGGCCCAACAGCTGCAGCATGTTTGCGAACTGCAGCGTGAACGTCGAATAACGTTCCATAGGCATCAAATACATAAACTGCGTGTGACATAAGAGCTCTTGTCTTCAAAGGGTATTTTGCGCGTTTTAACCCAGCTTGCTATCTCTTGAACAGGTCTAAACAGATTTTCAAAATAATTTGAAAGAAATACCGCAAAATAAGTCGCCGCAGACTTATGCGCGAAAAAGCAAACTCAAGTCACAATTCGAGCCTAGATTCTTGATACCAGCTGGCCAAACCGAGCCTCACTGAGCATGAGCAATCAATGGTCATTTATGGGACAGCCAGTATTTTCTCCCAATTCGGGGTTCACGCGATAGTTAGCGCCTTAATACGTGCAGATAACATGGCCCTTAGAGTCGGTCTTGCCAACGCCGTTACTTTCCGCACAGAATTTCGTAAAGCCCTCATTGCACCATTTACTGTCGACCGGCTGACATTCGACGACACCGCCACCTGCACCTTTTGTTCGGCGTGAAAGCAATCGTTTGAACTGTTTTGGTCCTCGAACTCCCACCCGCTCATGTGCTTGCATGTGAAGTGTCTCTTTCTTTTCAACTTTCGAAAACTCAGCGAAGCCCACTGTGGACGACAGCATAAGTGCCGTGATCGCTATGGTCATACCTTGAACCAAATGTCTCATATTCCTTGTTCCTTCCTTGATGTGGATTACAAACGATCATTACTTCCCATGACGTCGTTTGTTGGTCTTGAAAGTAACAATTGAGACCAGACACTGGTTCATCCTGGATTGATGAAATCTGAACGGGCCATTCACGCAACATTCAGATCCCATCATCCCGTGTTCTTCTGACCGCAAGTTTCAAATTTAACCACCGTTATGTGGGGTGGGACCGGTACTTATTGCCCAAGAGGGCGAAGGGCTGGATACGGTGGAAGAGTCTTTGAACAAAACTCGCAACAATGATGCACACAAGCACAATTATGCTCTGGGTGTAGGTGATTTGAATGGCGTAAATTTCGACTGTGCAGAAATTTAACATCAAGCCTATGAAGCTGCTTGCATTAAGGGTGAGGGCGATACAGCAAAGATCTCAACCAGATTTTTGTAAAGGAAGATAAAAGCGCCTAAACGGGTAGCCCGAAATTTAATAATCCCGATGTGGCACCGTGATTGCGTAAATTTTCCAAATGGCGGCTGTGAGCCGCCTTTTACCAAACAGACCGTGTCGTTGCTTGGGCAACTGAACATAGTATCCACGTCAAAGATGGCTCAAACAACACAATGCAGACTGTCGAGACTTTGAAGAACTGGCCTTATGCGGTTTTTGCAAGCTTTAGAGATGTACCTTTAATTATCTGCGGCTGTGGCTTTCCATAGTAGTACCCCTGTCCTTGATCACATCCGGTAGCGCAAAGAAATGCGTGTTGATTTTGGTTCTCAATTCCTTCTGCAACAATAGTGGTGTTTAGGGAATGTCCAAGCGCAACAATCAATCTAACAATGGAAGAATCTCCGGATCCTTGTCCGAGTTTGTCGACAAACAACTTGTCAATTTTGATCTTGCTGAACGGAAATGAAGTGATATAGCTTAAACTGGAGTAACCAGTTCCAAAATCATCCAGTGCAATGCCGACGCCCATCTCTGACAAGATGTTCAGTGTCTCCAAGACAGACTCAGGGCTTTGTATGAGAATGCTTTCTGTTACCTCCAATTCCAAACGTTCTGCTGCCAAACCAGTCTCTCGTAAAACGGTCTCAACCATCGCCACAACATTTTGATGTTTGAATTGAATGGGCGACAAGTTTACGGAAATAAATTCGTTGTCATCCCACGTAGCTGCATACTGACAAGCTGTTCTCAGCACCCATTCGCCGATTTCGCAAATCTGACCAGTCTCTTCCGCAATGTTAATGAAATTGACGGGTGAAATCATACCATTTTTGCCATGCTGCCATCGCACAAGGGCTTCATACCCCAATATGTTTCCGTGTTGCAAATTAACAAGTGGTTGATAATGCAACAGCAATTCATTCCGTTGCAATGCACTTCTCAGGTCGATGGCCATGTTGTGACGTTCCTTTGCCGCGACATACATGCTTTCTTCAAAGAACCGATAGCAGTTACCGCCATCTGATTTGGCCTTGTACAGTGCAAAATCCGCAAATTTAGATAGAGTTGTTGGGTCGAGGTCCAAGGGCAAACCTAACGCAACACCAACACTGGCCGAAATATCCAGCACATCTTGGCCAACATGGTATGGCTTCCCAAGCGATTTACAAACCTGTCCTGCGAGCGCAGAAACTCGAGCATCAACGGCATAGTCTTTGAACAGGAGAATAAACTCATCCCCTGACAGCCGACCTACCACTATTTGATCACTTGAAAAAGCGGCTAGTCGATGTCCAACTTCGCTAAGAAGGCTATCACCAATAAGATGGCCTCGTGTGTCATTTACTTCCTTAAAGCCATCCAAATCGATAATCATGAGAGCGATAGTCGAAGCCTTGTCGATAGCTTGGTCAATCGCACTTTTTACAGCATTTTGAACGAAAGTTCGGTTGGGTAAATTTGTCAACTCATCGTAATCAAGCAGATACTGAACCTTTTCCTGAGATCGTTTGTGTAATTCCAACTCATGGGCAACAATGTGTGCAAGGTCGGCAAGGTACTGCGCATCTTGTTCCGAAAATTCAGGATGGGGCACGTTATCCATGATGCACAGAGAACCAATACGCAAACCATCACCAACTGTGATGGGGGCACCTGCGTAGAAGCGAAAGAGGTGGCCACCAACAACTTGCGGCGAAGCTGCAAACCTAGAATCTTTTTTAAGATCAGGTACCACCAGCACCTCGTCCTGCATGATGGCGTGCGAACATATAGCAATTGATCTGGGTGCTTGTGTAGCGTTAACGCCAACAGACGCCTTGAACCAGTTGCGGTCTTCATCGACAAATGTCACCCGACATACGGGCATCAGAAAGTGGTTGGCAGCTAAACGAACAATTCGATCGAAACGTTCATCCGCCGGAGTATCAAGGATTTCCAAGTCTACAAGGCGAGCTTGCCTTTCCTTCTCGTTGTCGGGCATTGGAAACTTATTGTCTTGAGCTGGGCCAGATACTTGCGTGACTGTAGACATATTGATTCCTGTAGTATTCCCCAAAAGAGGCATCACGAACCATATTCGCCAAACTGCCGAGTTGATGTAATCTAATTATTGCCCCGGCGGTGTTTCTTATGAGAACTATCGCTCCATCACCATAAAACATAACCGTTAACAACAATTGACCAGAAACTGGGTTACGTTTTTGTTGCCCTCGGGCATGTCGCAGACGGAGTAATCCCTCAACTTGAAAATAGTGGATTGTCCGATGAGCAGACGTTGGCAGGTTATGGCTAAGGGCTTGGACCCATCATATGCCGGATAAGTTCCAAATTTACGACGGAACGATCAGTGGTTCGGCCTGAGTAGGCAGCACACATCTCAATTGACTGGTGCGGTTACAGTAATGCTAACTGTCAATCCACATTGCCGCTGTCGAGGAAATTAGGCACTTACTGTGGATACTACATTCTTTGTTTGATTAATTGATCGCCAGATAATCACTTCGGCGACCGTCACGTTGATCAGTAAACTCCCCCAAATTACTAGCGGATATCTGATTTCAATGGGCATCCCGACAACCTTGCAGATGCCGCTCAAAATCAAAAAGGTAATTCCCATATATGCGAGTATGTAGCTGCGAGTCATCCAGCGTCGATGACCTTCAAAATCGCGCTTGCGGATTGCAACAACGCCAAGAAACGTGAACCCTATCCACATCGAGGCGGCTAGTGGCCGTAAAAAATCGGTTCCATAGATTGAAAGGCGTGGATCAAGGGCAAGCGATGTTAATGCTGATACGAACACTAACGCGACATAAGAGCGCCCGAGCCAACGATGCAGATTGCGGTATGAATTGCGCAACTGCTCAGAAATCTGCAAAGTCCCGACAAGTAGTGCAGTTGTACCGGTAAAAACATGAACTACGAACCACCCGGGTCGGTCTGCGTTGTTGCGAACTTTCGTGGGTATGGCTTCACCGTAGAAGTATGCTTTCACTATGGGGGCCATCCAGTTGTAGGCGAGGGCCACAGCGATTACTGCACAAAGTGGAATCAACCATCTCAGTATCTCTCTATTGTCTATTTTTGAGGATTTTCTGAGAAGCAATTTACTACATTCAACCTAAAGTATGTTGTATACACCAAGCAAACTCGCCTGAAACGACATGGCTTTATTAACAAATGGTTAAGGATAAATGTCAATGTCTAGAATTACGTTGTATTAATTGCGAGCAGAGCTGAAGCCGCTGTTGAATTATCTAGCAAGTTTTGCTGTCACAGCGTAATGCTTTCAAGCATCATCTTGCTTTGGCCAAATGCGCCAAAGGCTAAAGGACGGATTGAGAATGCCCAACGGTGTTCTTTAGGACCGGCTTGTGAAAGCTATCCGCATTGTATCGGGGTGACCTTACCGACAATATTCGCCGGTCTGCACTGCGCCAACATTGGTGACTGTCCGGGAGGTGAAGTCATAGCAGTTTGGATTAATTGAGGGCGTATAACGGATGTAATAATCCTCTCCCTCATAACTATAATCCATGCTCCGACTTCCATCAGGAGTTTGCGTAAAGACCAGGTTTTCGACCCCGCCCCGTGGCGGCTTTCCTGGCGCTGCTCCGCCTCCATTCACTGACGAAAGCGGACGTACGCGGGGGAGTCGGTCAAAGTCGGTCACAATGCCCATCAGACATTGCACGATATAGGGCGCTTTTGCCGAGGTGTGATAGCGGTAGCCGAAGGTGTCGTCGATTTGCCCATTACAAACGTCGAGGGCGCCCTCAGAAATCACTGAACCATCAGGATTGTTGTCTCTATAGATCGGAAAGCCGTCGAACGCCCAGCCGATGATTGGATCGTCCCCTGCGTTGACCATCTGTTCAATCATACATGCGGGCTTGACGTGATAGTGATAATCATCACCGCGCCCTGCATGGCCGCCACAGATATCGAGCTACTTGGTTTGAAGCTTGTCGTGCTGCGCCTGATGATGCGCAAGATCGGCCTCACTCATTTCACCGCCGCCCGTATAATCGTAAATTGGCACGCCATTAACTGCGACACCCATTGCTGCATCACGGGTCAACGGGGCCGTCCCGAGGGTCGGATACAAAAGGACAGGAGCTGCGTAGTCGGCAGGAACAGGGACCTGTTCGTTCGTGCCGACAATTGCGGTCATTTTTTTATGATCCGGATAAGTGTCTGATTGAATGATAGCGTGGCTGTCGGTGCAGGTAACCGTGACGCGCCCATCAAAGCCAGCATCAGCAACGGAATCCTTGACGGCAATGCAGTGGTCTTCATGCACAAAGGCAGCAGATGCACCGGCGATCACAACCAATGTGGCCATCGCCATCGAAAGGAAATTGTTCACGCCCTTGGATCCATTCATAGCGGTTTAATCTACGGTTAGGCGGCAAAGCACGGTATTGCTTTGCTCAAGATCAGGGCCCCAGATCAATTTGGCCCCGTCCACCCAGTCGATTCTATCGTAGCCATCCTTAGGGCTGACCTCGCGTTCTGAATATTCGCTCGCCTTTGGCCAGTCCGAGGCATCAAAATCTGCCAGGTCCCAACCGCCGGGTTCCTCCATCACCTCGAAAGTGCAGGCCCGTTTTCCTGCGACTGGATTTTCTTCGCCTTCGCAAGATTTGTCCAGTGGTGCCGTATGAATAGGCAGGCACTGCCAGCCGGCATTGCTGACGGAGATCGTGTCGCCTGCAGCACTTTTGATTTGCACAATAACGCCCCCGTCACCCATCTGTTGCCGCCGGGTGCCGATATACTCCAGGCCAGTGTCGTTCTCTTTAAAGTCCTTGGCGACGAGACCAATCACAAAGGGTCGCTTTGCCTCAAAATCAAAGCTCTCGGCGTTGAAAGAGCGTTCCGTCGTGATCGGTACGCTATCCTCAGCGACTTGTGTGCCGTTTATTCTCATTTCAAACCAGTTATCGGCCCACACGTCTGCAGAAAAGCTCTCAGCCGATAGGGTCGAGGTGGAAAGGAAAAGCAGTGTTGATATCGCAATAGCGCGTTTCATGGAGCAATCCTGATTGCTGGCCCAAAAGGTATACTAGTATACTACAAACACCCGTCGCTCGATCATAGGACCTTCATTGAGATTTTTCTGAGGCATAGCCAGGTTATTGAATACAAAAAGCCGGGTAGAGACCCGGCTTTTTTAATTCTGCGTCAAGGCAATCTTTAAAGACCGTGAATTGCAATGTTTGCGACGGCCTTTGTATGGCTGAAATGTATCCGTGTTGCTATCGTATGTTTTATAGCGATTGATGCATCATTGAACATGCGCAAATTGTCCAAAGCATTGCCCATGAGTAATTCTCGCTACTTGCCGTTATAGGCTTGGCTAACGGCAAAACTGTCTTCAAACCAGTTCCACAGAACAACCTTGCCATCGCGAACCTTCGCGCGTAGCGCGAAGGTGAATTCGCCTGTTGATTGACCAGTCTTCGTGGTTGTGGCGTTCATGCGTCCAAACACAGCTACGGTGTCACCCGATGCAAATGCATCTTCGTTTTCCCACATGGTTGTTTGAAGGTTTTCTGAGAATACGCCGAGAAATTTGAAAATGTTCTCTTTGCCATTCGTCACGCCAATCCAGGGCAATTTCGTGTCACCTTCATTGTGCCAGACCATGTCATCGGCCATCAATGCGCCCATTTTGTTCATCTCGCCAGCGCCCATTGCACCCATAAATGCCATAACTGTATCGAATGACGCTTTGCTATTTTCGTCCATTATTTGTGCTCCTGCTTTTTGTGAGAGTATCAGTGCCAGGGCTCCGCCAAGCGACATCTTCAGTAGGGTTCTGCGGTGCATATGCTTCTCCATCTTCTGGTCGGCCTCGGCGCACTTAAAGGTGATGCGCCGATATAAAACGTTGGAATTACTTGCCGGAGAGCTGCTGCAAGGCGCTTGCCCAATCTTCAACGTGATAAGAGCGCACGATCTTGCCATCTTGAATTTCATGAATATCGATCGTCATGATATCAAAACTACGGCCCTGACCATCGACTCCAAAGAATGGAGCAACCGGCGTGCCGGTTGCACGGCTACGCACCGTCACAAATTCACCCGTTTCATGCATGTCTTGAACAGCCCATTCAAGGTCAGGAATCAACTGCCCGAAACCACCAACTTGAACAAGAAAAGCGTCACGGTTTTTGTTTTTTCCCGAGTAGTTGCCGACGCTTTCCCAGGCATCACTGGTGGACGCCTTAAATGCATCAACCTGCGTTTGCGCTCCAGGATTGCTAAGCAGATCGTAAAACTTGGAAACTGTTTCCTTGTTATCTGCGAAGACGCTGGTTGTCGTGGCAGCGAGGGTCAATAAAGCTGCGCCAAATAGGTTTTTCATTTGCATGGTACTTCCTTCAAGAATGAGTTTTGTCGACGGCCCTTTGACGCCGGTGCACGTAAGATATTGACTTTCGAGATTCGCAATAAGCATATGAATTTTGATGGCACTATTCCGCTGAGGTGAACAATGATTGAAAAACTCCGTAGCATTGCGATATTCGCAACCGTCGTTGATCAGGGCACTTTTAGAGCCGCTGCGCTACATTTGGGTCTCGCGCCCTCAAGGGTTAGTCAGGCAGTATCAGACCTTGAAAGAGACCTGGGAGTCACACTTCTCTATCGCTCGACCCGCCAATTATCCCTTACCCACGAAGGGCGAATTCTGCATGAGAAAGCCCGTGACATGTTGGGTGCGATTGAGGGCGGTTTGGATGCAATCAATCCACTTTCAACAGAGCCCATAGGTTTGTTGCGGGTTACGGCTCCGGCCTTCGTGACGCAAACTGCATTAATGGCTACATTTGCGAAATTTGCTGACACATATCCAAAGGTCAGCTTGCGCTTTGATTTTTCAGATGCGCCTCGCGATATGATTAAAGATGGCTTCGATATTGCCATTCGGGCAGGATGGCTCGAGGACAGCGAGTTTATGACGCGGAGCATAGGCTCTTTGGACAGGCTGTTGATTGCCAGCCCACAATATCTAAAGTCGAAAGGGGTGCCAAAGCATCCAACCGATTTAGAGGCATGGGATTGGGTGCGGTTTGCAGTGCGCCCAGATCAAACTGAATTGACATCATTGAAAGGTGAGCTTGTTTCGGTGATTGGAAAATCCAATATTTCGGTCAATTCTGCCGATGCTCTTTATGAGTTCGCAGTTCAAGGCTTGGGACTGACGGCTGTGCCTGAACATTTGGCTTGTCGTGGCATCGACAGAGGGGAACTTGTGCATGTGTTGCCAGACTGGTCACTTCGTTCATTGGGGCTTCATGCAGTTTGGCCTGACCAATCCCGCAGAGAAAATTTGACGATGATATTTATTCGGTTTCTCGCTGAGGAGAAGATCTAACGGCTCAGTTGCGAGGGTTTTGCAAAATACACAGAGCGAAACCGATGAATATGTTCTGAATTGCATCTGTAGTTTTGTTAGCGGTCTGTATTGGAACATTGCTTAAGAATAAACTGACGACCACGTACTAAAAAGCCGGGTAGGGACCCGGCTTTTTGACTATGCGTAAAGGCAATCTATCAATGCGGTGATTTGCAATGTTTGCGACGGCCTTTGTATGGCTGAAATGTATCCGTGTGGATATCGTATGTTTTATAGCGATTGATGCACCATTGGACGTGTGCGGAATATCCACCACGGCGATAGCGCGGAGCCGTATGGCGTGGATAAAGCGTTACGCCGCCATTGTTGTGGCTGTGATACCCGCGATTCTTATGGCGATGACAATAGTTCCGTCCGTGGCAATGTGAGCGACGCCCATGGCCTCGTTTTCCAACAATGACGCCCCCAAAAACACCATGGCTTCCAAAGCCAAGTGTGAGACCACCATGATTGTGTCCGTAGTGTCGTTTGTGTGCATCAGCAACAGTAGGGCTGGTTGCAACCATAATAGCAGCAATCAGAAAGCTGCCAGCGAAGGCAATAAATGAACGTGTTCGTTTCATGTCGTAAATCTCCCGAAACGGTTTCAGGCACCCGCGTTTAGAGTAGCAGCTTTTTCTGCGCTTCAAAAGTGCAATGGTATTGAAACCCTAATTTGTTCTGGCGCGAGGATGCTCTGCTACAGTCTTCAAATAAGCTGCCATTGCCGTGCGGTCTTCGGCGGTTAGTTTGGACGTATTGGCCACAACCGCAGCCATGGAGCCTCCTAAACTGTCGAAATCTGGCGTAAACCCGCTCTCCAACGCATAGGCGATATCTTCGGCTGTCCAACTGCCAATGCCATCGGCATGAGGCGTAATGTTCGGAATAAAGCCCTTGCCATCAGGGTTTGGAGCGCCTGCAAAGGCATTGTCGTGGTTTAGTCCACCAAGCAGATTGCGCGGCGTATGACACTCTGCACAATGGCCAAGGGCATTGACGAGATAGGCCCCACGATTCACCTCCGCGCTCACACCGGGATCATCGACAAAAGTATCTGCATTGAGGAACAGCAACTTCCATAGACCCAGTCCGCGGCGTACATTAAATGGAAAGGACACTTCATTGGCCGGCGCTGGCTCAGTTACTGCTGGCAGTGTGTCCATATAGGCTTTCAAATCCAGCACATCTACCAGCTTGGCCTGACGATATGATCCATATGGGAACGCAGGATAATAGTGCGAACCATTTGGGCTGACACCCCGGGTCACAGCATTGGCAAATTCCAATGGTGTCCATGCGCCGATACCTGCAGATTTATCGGGTGAAATATTCGGCGCAATAAATGTACCGAATTCCGTTTCAAAGCGTTGTCCGCCAGCCAAAGTCAATTTGTCATCGCCTTTTGCGCCAGGCGCTGCGTGACACGATGCACAGCCCGCAGCTGAAAAGACATAGGCGCCGGCTTCCGCGCTGGCAGTGTGTGAAGGTAACTCATCCGCAGTAAGTTGCTGCGGCGCAGTGATGAACCAGAATACCCCAAGGCCAATAAAGCCCAGAACAAGTCCGATATTGATAAGACGCCGCAGCATAATTTTAATCCCGTTCGCTTAATTCTTGACGCGATAGTCTTGGTGACAAGATGAGCAGTTTGCCGCAACTGCGCCAAATTGTGCTTTGAACGCATCGACGTCCCCTGCTGGAGCTGCCAATGCTGCGGCCGTATCAGCCTCAAACTTTGCAACTGCTGCAGCAAAACCTGCACTGTCTTCCCAAATTTTTGGAGACGCAGTTGTTTTGCCACCTGATTCAGATCCAGCTGGGAACTTGTCAGCGAAGCCCAGTGCAACTGCGTTCATTGTGCGCAGTGCCAACATGGCGACACGGGGGTCAAAATCTGCCTGGCCCTTGACCATTGCAGCGGATGCGCCAGTTGCTGCGCCGACGGATTTCATCATTGCTTTGCGTTCGGCAATTGGATCACCAGCTGCGAATGCCATTGTGCTGACGCCTGCCAGACTTGCAACAACCGCTAATTTGATAAAACTCTTCATACATAGCTCCTTTGGGTTTTGATAAAGCGTAAGCTAATCACACCTTATACTACGTGTCACTGAGGCAAAAAGGGTTCACAAAAATGTGAAATAAAAAACCCGACTAAAAAAGCCGGGTTTTGAGACCGTAAATTTATGCCTGATTTTAGGAAGCAGCTTCGAAAAGCTCGCCTACATAATCCCAGTTAACCAGGTTATCGACGAAAGCTTCCAGGTATTTTGGACGCAGATTGCGGTAGTCGATGTAATAGGAGTGTTCCCAAACATCGCAGCCGAGCAATGGTGTCGCACCGTGCACAAGCGGGTTTTCGCCATTTGGTGTTTTCATGACTTCAAGTTTGCCGCCTTTCAATGCAAGCCAGCACCAGCCAGAACCGAACTGTGTCATGCCTGCTTTAATGAAGGCATCGCGGAACTCGGCAACAGAACCCAAATCAGCAATGATTTTAGCTTCCAGAGCACCAGGAATAGCACCGCCACCATTTGGCTTCATCCAGTTCCAGAAATGCAGATGGTTGTAGTGCTGGCCGGCTTGATTGAAGAGACCTGGAGTTGCCGTGTGGCTTTTCTTGACGATTTCTTCCAAAGACATGTTGGCATAGTCGGTGCCTTCAATGAGCCCGTTGCCAGCCGTTACATATGCATTGTGGTGTTTGTCGTGGTGAAACTCGAGTGTTTCAGCTGACATGTATGGCGCCAGTGCATCGTAAGCATAAGGTAGATCAGGAAGTTCGAAAGCCATCGGGCATCTCCGTTGTTGGACTTTTGGTCGTCTCGTCGCTTGGTATTCGTTCTTACAAATATGTCACGCCGATTTGGTTGCAACATAAGAGGGTGTTTTGGTAACGGCAATGGGTTTCAGCCCGGTTTGTTGCCATTGGTTGCCACTTACTGTTCATTTTCATCCGCTCAACGTGCAAAAGCGGCTTTGCGTACCCATTTGCGCAGTGATACACAGCATTCAAAATATGTCCGTAAATTCACCCGAAGGCATTTATATACATGTCACCTTCTGAAAAACCGCCGCTTACGCTCTATTTGGCCGCCCCACGTGGCTTTTGCGCTGGCGTTGATCGTGCAATCAAGATCGTCGAATTGGCCATCAAAGCCTATGGCCCACCGGTCTATGTGCGCCACGAAATCGTGCATAATAAATATGTGGTGGATAGTTTGCGCCAGCAGGGCGCAGTGTTTGTGGATGAGTTGGACGAGATTCCAGAAACAGACCAGCCCGTAATATTTTCCGCTCACGGTGTACCCAAATCGGTGCCGGAAAGTGCTGCGGCCCGGAATATGCTGTATGTTGATGCCACTTGCCCGTTGGTTTCCAAAGTTCATAAGGAAGCGCAAATCCACAAGAAGCGTGAGCGTGACATTCTGTTGATTGGCCACAAAGGCCATCCGGAAGTCATCGGCACAATGGGTCAATTGCCTGATGGATCCGTAACGTTGATTGAAACAGCGGCAGATGCAGAAGCCATTTCTCCGGTTGATACAGAAAATCTGGCTTGGATCACGCAAACCACGCTTTCGGTAGATGACACCCGTGAGATAGTGAACGTGCTGACCCGCCGTTTCCCTTCAATCGTTGGGCCACACAAAGACGATATTTGTTACGCAACAACAAATCGCCAAGAAGCTGTAAAGGCCATTGCGCCGAAAAGCGATGCGGTCTTCGTTGTGGGTGCTCCCAATTCATCAAACTCCCAACGCTTGCGCGAAGTGGCAGAACGTAGCGGCGCACAGTCAGCTCACCTTGTTCAGCGCGCTGTGGATATTGACTGGGAATCGCTTGGCCCGGTTCGCACCGTGGGTCTAACGGCCGGAGCCTCTGCACCTGAAGTGCTGGTTGATGAAGTGATTGATGCGTTTAAGACGCGTTTTGATGTGACGGTTGAGTTAGAGCGCACGGTGGACGAAGACGTGGTCTTTACTCTGCCACGCGGTCTGCGTGAAAAAGTCGCCGAGCTGGAGAGCGTGTCTTAAATCATGGCTGTTTATACGGATGTAAGCGATGAGGCGCTGCGCAAGTTCCTCACACTCTACGATATTGGTGAACTCTCTTCCTGCAAAGGCATTGCGGAAGGTGTTGAGAACTCCAACTTTATGCTTGGAACAGATCAGGGCACGTTTATTTTAACGCTCTACGAGAAGCGCGTAAATGTCGATGATCTGCCATTCTTCCTTGGCTTGATGGATCACCTTGCGGCCAAAGGCCTTGAGTGCCCGGTGACAATCCACGATCGCTCTGGATCGGCACTCAATACGCTGGAAGGGCGTCCGGCTGCCATCATCTCATTCCTCAATGGAATGTGGGTAAAGCGGCCAGATGCAAGCCATTGTGCCATGGTGGGCAAAGCCTTGGCCGAGTTGCACAAGGATGGTCAGGATTTTTCCATCAAGCGAGGCAACAGCCTCAATCAATCAAGCTGGCGCCCTTTATTTGAACAATCCAGAAGTCGGGCAAATGAGGTGCTTCAGGGGCTGGGTCAGACCATTGATGCGGAATTGGATTTTCTGGAGGCGAACTGGCCGCAGGACCTGCCAACTGGCGTGATACATGCCGACATGTTCCCGGATAATGTGTTCTTCCTCAATGACAAGTTTTCCGGCATCATCGACTTCTATTTTGCCTGCAATGAAATGCTCGCCTACGATTTGGCAATCTGTCTCAATGCGTGGTGCTTTGAGCGCGACAATTCCTTCAACGTCACAAAGGCAATGGCGATGATCGAAGGGTATCGTTCCGTTCGAGAATTGACCGCTGATGAGTTGAACGCGTTACCCATTCTGGCGCGTGGTGCGGCCTTACGGTTCTTGCTGACACGTCTGCACGATTGGTTGCGTGTGCCGCCGGGCGCGCTTGTGGTGCCCAAGAACCCTCTCGAATATTTGAAAAAACTCAGCTTTCACATGGATGTGGACAGCGTATCCGCATACGGAGTTGATGTATGAGCGATAAAGTTCTGACGATTTACACAGACGGCGCATGTTCCGGCAATCCTGGCCCCGGTGGTTGGGGTGCGATTATGACGTATGGCGATCATACGAAGGAACTTTATGGCGGCGAGCCGGAAACAACCAACAACCGAATGGAATTGACAGCTGCCATTGAGGCACTCAATGCGTTGACGAAGCCAACTAAGGCCGAGCTGTGGACAGATAGCCAATACGTCAAAGGCGGTATTACAGGTTGGATTCATGGCTGGAAGAAAAACGGCTGGAAGACCTCTGCCAAAAAACCAGTGAAGAATGTCGAACTTTGGCAGGCTCTTGATGAAGCCTTGAAGCGTCACGATGTGAGCTGGCACTGGGTCAAAGGCCATGCGGGTCATGAATTGAACGAACGGGCTGATGAGTTGGCGCGAACAGGTATGGCGCCCTTTAAAGACTAGTCGGGCGGTCTCTTTTGCTCATTGAAAGAACGGATCACCCGCGTCTTTCAATTCGCAGGCGTTTCCATCTGGGTCGAGGAATGTCCCAACGGTTCCCCAGGCATATTCAAAAACGTTTACTGAAATGCCTTTGCTCTCAAGGTCTGCCGCAGAAGTTTGAACATCGCTTACGTTGAAGCGCAACATGGTCGGGTTTTCAGAATTTGGCTTGCGCGCATCCCGCGCCATGCCGCCCGTTTCAATCATCAAATAGCCTGAGCCAAAGCGCAGGCACAAAAGGCCTGGCTTCTCGTACCAAACAGGTAGTCCAAGCTTGTCCCGGTAAAAGGTAACGCAAGCATCAAACCGCTCTGTGCCAAGAATGATGCCAAATGTTTGAACTTGATCGGCGAGAGATTTGTAATCGAGACTCACGGTGGCTTCCTGACCCAAAGGGTTGATCTTCTTCATTTTGCGACGAGCGAAAATGATTCACTCACAATACGTTAGCAAATTCTATTGAATCAGATTGTCAATTCCAACAGGGGTTCTTTGAGGCGTCATCTATAGAACGTCTAGCGATTGAATGCTGGAAGCGCGTCTGTTTTCATGTTAAGATTAGCTATCAACTTGGAGATTTCATGTCCCGATAAGGTGGGGAGGCAAAGGCCATCCCGATGCAGAATTGAAACGGAATGCGACGCTGCCAGTGGGTATGCGCACCGTCTTTCTGCGAACTCGCAAAGCCTTATATCTAGCTTGAGCCATGCTCATTGCTACACATGAAAGTTCACATCAATGACACGGGATTACTCAAAATTCCTCATGCCCACCAGCGCTGGTGGCAGTTCTAAACGCATCTTATCAAAACTGGACGTATTGGGTTGGCAACCCTTCTTCGCGCAGCAAACCAGCATCGAAGAACTGGCTGCAACACCTCCTGTTCGGGTGACGGAAGTCCATCGCAACGGTCTTCATATTTTGGGCGAAAATATAGATCAGATGATCCAGCCTTTGCCGGATGTAACCGTTGGAGATTGGCTTCTTCTGAATCAGGCACAACCTAAATCCAGCGCAGTGTTGGAGCGCAAAAGCCTTATTAAACGAAGAGCACCTGGTTCCGATCGACAGGTTCAATTGATTGCCGCAAATGTTGATACGGCGTTCATTGTATCCTCCTGCAATCAGGATTTTAACATTGCGCGGTTAGAGCGCTATATCGCATTGGCATTTGAAGCCGGTGTTTCGCCTGTCATCGTTTTGACGAAGACGGACCTTTGCGAAACGCCAGAGACTTATGTCGAAGATGCACAGGTTATTTCTGAACTTGTGCCGGTTATTGTTCTGGATGCACGAGGTGTGGAACCTGGAGAAAAGTTATCTGCCTGGTGTAAGCTTGGCCAAACAGTTGCTTTCCTGGGTTCATCTGGAGTTGGTAAGTCTACGCTTACCAATGCTCTGTCTGGAACGCAGACCATTGAGACACAGGGCATACGTGAAGATGACGCCAAAGGCCGCCATACCACGACCCGACGCCAGCTACATTTGGTGGAAGGTGGATGCGCAGTGTTGGATACGCCCGGTATGCGCGAGCTCCAACTGACAGATGCAAGTTCCGGTGTCGCGGATGTGTTTTCAGATTTGCAGGCGTTATCTGAGCAGTGCCGCTTTACCGATTGCCAGCATGAAACAGAACCCGGCTGTGCGATTTTTGATTCTTTGGAAAGCGGTGAGGTTGATGCCGCAAGGTTGGTGCGTTGGCGAAAGCTCTTGGCTGAAGAGCGTTTCAACACATCCAGCCTTGCCGAACGCAAGGCCAAGGACAAAGCGCTCGGCAAGACTATCCGTCAAATCATGAAGTCGAAGAAGAGGTAAGGTGGAATAGCTACATGAGCCATCCCATGAGTGACGCTACCGAATGCAAAAACAAAAGGCGCTCAGTATTGTGCGCTTTTTGGCATTCGTATTCGCTCCGCTATTGGTAGCTGAACTCGAGTTTACACTTACACTATGACAAGTAGGCCGCTCGTAGTGGCAGCCAACTTCGAAAGCTTCTGGCGCATATCTGATGAGAAGTTATTTCCTTCAACGCAGATCATTTTCAGGGCGTTGGCTTGGTGTATCCATTGCAGTAACGCCTCACCGGTTTCGTCACCAAGGTCACAGCCCACCATTCCAATCTCTGTTATTGATTTTGGGAGGTTATGGATGAACGACACAGCCCCTGCATCCTGAACATTCCGATTATAGCTTATGCTGAAGGAGCGCATCGAATGCTCCTTTTGTTCAGCCATCAAGTCAGATGCTTGCTCTGTGGCAGATCCCATGGCGTTAGAGATGTTGATGGCATCGTCTAACGAGAGGTTTGCGCTCCGCAAATGCAAATAGAATCCAGAACTTGCGGGCCTTGTTTCTGTAAGGCGTGCAGCTTCCTTCAGGCAGGCGTCGTTGCCTGTCTTGCGCAAAGCCTTAATTAAGACATCGAAATTCATCCCGAACCTTTGGTTTTCGTTATCAAGGGCGTTGGCAACGCTGGAACTCATGGAAAGGCCAAACGACCAAAGCAGGGCAGATGCCGCAACGCTCTTCAAGGCAAGACGTCGGGTTGGAGAATGCGCAATTGGACTTTTAAATAAATGGTGAAATTTCATCGTGCATCGCCCATTGAATTACCTTGAAATCACTCCCGGCAAGGCCGGGAGTGCAAGCACTGTCAGTCTAAGACCACAAGCGAACCTGTGCCGTATCTCAACACATAGGGCTTTTCATCCGGTTGACCAGCGGGCATTTCGTTACCGAAAAACGCCACGTAACAATCATGCATGTCCAGCATATCATCGCGCCAACAATGGATGACGACGCCATACTCCGCCTCGCCATCTTCGTGCCCTGCATATCTAACCTTTGTGCCGGGCGCTAAAAATGGATCATGTTCCAGATTTTGGTCAGACATATTTGGTCAAACCTTTTGCGCGACCTTCAGTGCAAAGGCGGTGGTGAACGCAACTTCCTTCAATCGGTCAAATCGCCCTGATGCTCCGCCATGACCTGCATCCATGTTGGTCTTCAAAAGCAGCGGATTATTGTCGGTTTTCAGCTCGCGCAGGCGTGCAACCCACTTAGCCGGCTCCCAATAGGTGACACGTGGATCGGTGAGGCCACCAAGCGCGATAATCGCTGGGTAGTCTTTCGCTCCAACATTATCGTAGGGGCTGTAGGATTGGATTGTTTTGAAGTCAGTTTCGCTGGTGAGTGGGTTACCCCATTCCGGCCATTCCGGCGGTGTCAGTGGTAAAGTATCGTCCAACATGGTGTTGAGAACATCCACAAACGGCACTTCAGCAATAATGCCTGCAAACAGCTCCGGCGCCATATTGGCGACCGCACCCATCAACATACCACCGGCAGAGCCGCCATGGCCAACAAGAAGGCCTTCGGACGTGAAGTTTTCCAGCGCTAGGAAACGCCCGGCGGCTACAAAATCTTTGAACGTATTCGTCTTCTTTTCACGGCGTCCATCGCGGTACCACCGATCACCTTTGTCCTTGCCGCCACGAATATGGGCAATTGCATAGATGAAACCGCGATCGACCAGCGATAAACGGGTTACTGAAAAGCTGGCAGGCATGGAAATACCATAGGAACCATAGCCATAAAGCAGGCAAGGTGCGGTTCCATCCAGCTTGGTATCCTTGTGGTAGAGCACAGACACCGGAACCTGCTCGCCGTCTTCCGCCAGCGCAAAGATGCGGCGTGTGCGGTAGTCATCTGCATTGTGTCCAGATGGAACTTCTTGCGTTTTGCGCAAGGTCCTTGTGCGCTCGGCCAAATCATAATCGTATACTTGCACCGGCGTTGTCATGGAGCTGTAGGAGAACCGCACCGTGTTTGTGTCAAATTCCAGACCATCTGACATGCCGAGGGAATAGGCTTCTTCATCAAACGCGATGGAGTGCTCTTCACCTGAGCTGAGTTCCCGCACCACAATGCGCGGCAGGCCCTCAAATCGCTCAAGCCGCACCATGTGGCGGGCAAAAAGCGTCAGTGATAAAACAAGTGTTCCAGCCGTGTGCGGCACCACATCGGTCCAATTTTCAGGCCCTGCGCTTGCCACCGGAGCTGAGGCAATTTTGAAGTCTTCAGCGCCATCGCGATTTGTTAGGATATAAAAATGTTCGTTGTGGTGTTCCAGAGAATATTCAACGCCGACTTCGCGTCTTGCAATCAGCATGGGTTTTGCTAGCGGGTCGGCCGCTGGAACAACTCGGACTTCAGAGGTTTCATGGTCATGGCTGTCGAGAATCAGGAAATCCCCGGATAGCGTCTTGCCAATACCAAGGAAAAAACCAGCATCAGGCTCTTCATAGACCAGTTTGTCTTCCGCTGTATCTGTGCCCAGCGCATGGTAGAATACCTTGCAAGGACGATGATTATCATCGAGCACAGTGTAAAAGATGCCCGCGCTGTCCGCATCCCAAACGCCTGCACCCGTTGTTTCCTCAATTTCATCAGCCAGCTCTTTACCGGTTGTGAGATCGCGGATGTTCAGTAAATATTTCTCCGAGCCTTTCCGATCCGCCGCCCATGCCAGCTTGTTGTGATCGGGTGAATGGTTCGCGCCGCCCAATTTGAAATAGGCAAGACCTTCAGCTTCCACATTGGCATCCAGCAGTACAGTTTCATCACCACCCTCACGTGGTGTGCGCACCAGCAAAGGATGTTGCGCCCCGGTCAGTTCCTTTGTCAGGTAGGCAAAGGGCCCATCAGGTGAGGGGAGGGACGTGTCATCTTCTTTGATACGTCCACGCATTTCCGCAAAGAGCGTTTCCTGAAGCTCTTTGGTATCGGCCATAGATGTTTCTGTGTGGGCGTTCTCTGCGTCCAGATGCGCACGTATGTCATCGGCCAATACGGCCGGGTCGCGCATCACCTCCTGCCAATTGTCCGCCCGAAGCCACGCATAGGGGTCTTCAACGGTAATGCCGTGATGCGTAAATGAAGTGGGGCGTTTTTGGGCGGGGGTCGGATTTGCAGACATAAAATACTCTCTGGGTAGAACGGGCGGAATTGGACAGAAACGACATGTGGGCAACCTGACCATTAGATCAAGGCATTCCACCTTGTTAAATCGCTCCATGATTTTAAACAATATGCAGACGTGCATCGTTTCCCGGCATAGCTCCAGATAAACATTGGAGACAATCTCGGTGGCATCATAATTAATCGTTTTGCGGATTGGATTTTTGAAACAGCAATGCGGAGCCAAAAGTAGGAATGCTGCCCCGCATATTGGGTCAACCCAAATACTCGGGACAGCAAGCTTGTCAGGAACGCTTACTCTGCGTCGCCACTATCAGCATCAAACTTTAAAGCATGACCGTTCATGCAATAACGCAACCCTGTCGGTTGTGGGCCATCTGGGAACACATGGCCCAAATGCGCATCGCAGTTGGCGCAGCGGCTTTCTGTCCGTTTCATGAACAATTTGCGGTCGCTAAACTCATTGACCGCTTGGTTATCAACCGGCTCATAAAAGCTCGGCCAGCCAGTTCCGCTGTCGAATTTGGTTTCAGAGCGAAACAGCGGTTCGTCGCAACAAATGCAACGATACATACCATCAGCCTTTTGATCCCAATTTGGTCCAGTGAAAGAACGTTCAGTACCGTGTTTGCGCGTTATATCGTATTGTTGTGGTGTCAACTGTTCACGCCATTCAGCATCGGATTTTTCAAAGGTTGGCGTGCGGTTTTGTTTGGCCATTGCGTGTCCTTCTCATGAAAAGCGGTGAGAGCGATAAATAGGTTTATCCCCCGTAAAGGGCAATACTGATGACATAATCTTGATCTGCCGCGGATTGGAAATCTATCATAGGTTGCTCATTTCAAATAAAGCACTTTAAGGTATTGATTTTGTTGGCGTAATCTTTGTGGAATCAGCTTTAGAAACTCCAAAATTCGTATCTCGTTAACTATCTCAATTTATAAAATGTTAACGTTTCACTACTGATTTGGCGGTTTTCCTGTGTCACTCATACGATGCGCATTCGACATGCGCCACAACGGGATGCCGTTCTTGCTTCCCATGATGGCTGCAGGTTGGATCCTGTTTTCGCTCTCAGAAGCGAGCGCCGTAGACTATCTGGTGACCGGTCCCAATACCAATACAAACGGCGATGGAAACCCAAGTCCAATTGTCGGCAATGGTGATACATTGAGCATCGAACATGGTTCGAGCATTGACGCAATAAACAATGACTCAGGTGTTTCGTTCGATGGCGGTGGCAACAACACCGTCACGAACGATGGCACCGTTACGACACAAGGATTGAACGCCCATGCATTGTCCATTCTGAATTCGGCAAACAGCATTCTCATAAATACTGGGAACATTGGAACATTTGGCGAAGGCGGCATAGGTCTGATGATGAATCGGTCTCCGGATGGGCAATTATTCAATAACGGCACAATCCTGACTATGAATACAAATGCTCATGGTATGGTTTCAGCAGAATCTGACACGCTGAAATTGTTCAATAGCGGGACAATTAGGACTGCCGGGGATACCGCCTATGGCATGATCAGTTACTTATCCACGACTGCCACAATTGAAAACAACGGTTTGATTGAAACTCAAGATGTGACGTCCTTTGGAATTTTCAACGATGAATCCAACAATGCTGTCATTCGCAACTCTGGTGTCGTGAAAACGAATGGAGAAGAGGCCTTCGGAGTTTTTAATAGGATCTCGACAGGTGCGTTTGTTTTGAATTCAGGAACAATTACGACAGGGTTTAACCTTGCCAGCGGTATTCGAAACGCATCCTCACCAGATGCTGTTATCGTCAACACCGGTTTGGTTGAAACATCCGGCACAGATGCTCACGGTATCGCCAATGAAACATCTGACAATGTGGCGATAACCAATGCTGGGTCCATTCGCGTCGATGGCGTCAATTCAGTTGGTGTCAAATCAGATTTGGCAGCAACTGTTTCCAATTCAGGTCTGATTTTTGCGGCCACGGCGGGTGAAACCGCTATTGAAATGTCAAGCGGAGACGACAATGTCACCTTTGCGGCCGGCACGCGTTTACAAGGCTTGATCGACATGAACGGTGGCACAGATACCGTGACGCTGGTTCATAACGGCCAAGATATCGGATGGCGCTTTACAATCGATACTTTTGATACGGCCAGCGACGATCTCCTTGTTAATGGTATTCCGTTCGTTGTGGAAAACCCTGGTTCTAACGGCGCAGGCAGCACGACCGTTACAGTGGCGGACATGTCTCGCGAAGCAAACGCCGGTGCGGCACTGGCGGATATAACCGGTGCCGTGCGTGGGGTAACTTCGTCGCGCATTACGCAAGCTTGGGCGATGGCAGAATCTGGCGTCGATAGTCATGCTAGCATGGCGGGCAATGACCATGCGAAGTATGGCTGGAGTGTTTGGGCAAAGGCACTTGGCGCGCAGCGAGATCGCGCCTCTGCAGAATTCACTGTGGCGACACGGCACAACATTGGCGGCGTCGTTGTGGGCGCAGATATCTTACCGACACAGCGGAGTTTACTTGGCGTCTTTGGCGGCTTAGCCCAGTCGCGATTGGAATTTGATGACAAGTCTCAAAACAATTCTGGCGCACGTCCTATCGACACCAACACTGCTTTTGGTGGTCTGTATGGCCGCATTGAGTCTGTGTATGGCCTTTTTGCGGACGGCACTGTTACAGTCGGTTATGCAGATGGTGATGCTGGTGAGCGGTTGCGTGCCAACAATCTGGTCACGGGCGGCTTTGAAACCATTACAGGCGGTGACGGGTCCGGCTTCTTTGCCGCGTCCAGCCTAACCCTTGGCGCTCATATCCCCGCTGGCGATAGCACCGCTAAATTGATCCCATCTATTATGCTAGGCCATGCGACACAATGGCGTGAGGGCTATAGCGAAAGCGGCACTGGCGCGCAAAGCATCGAAGATTATCTCGTCACTGTGTTGAGCGCGCGCCTGCAGCTTGCGGGTCAAATTCAGCGCGTCACATCATCTGGTATTGTCGCAATGACAACTGTCAGGGCAGGTTTGGACGCAGAACAGGATGTCTCCGAAAACGTTGATCTAAGGCTTCTCGGCAGCAGTTTTTCAGTAGAGTCTGCAAGTGAGGCTATACAATTTGGCGGATTCTTGGGCGCAAACTTAACGCTCGCTCAAAACGATACATTGGCCTTTAGCCTGGAAGGCGAGCTAAATTTCGCGGGCCACAACGCAGACGAATTTGGAGGGCAATTGACAGCTGGCGTTCGGGCACAGTTCTAGGCTTCAAACATTGTCTACAATTGAGCCGAGTAGCTTTCCGCAACTTGTTTAATCAGCGAATTGTCATTGCCGCCAATCAACAAGTACTCATAGCCGTCCTTGGACCATGATGCCGAGCTCATGCCACGCATCTCTGAAAAGCCTGGTGCCGATTCCTGACCGTCATAGCTTTGCAAAATGCAAAGCGCTACAGGCGCACCGACCTTTGACAAAAAGGCCAATTGAATAAGAGGGCGGCCTTCAAAACTTAGGATTTGGGCGCGTTTGTAATCGAGTTGCTCTACGCTTTGAACAGCTGCCAGATCCAACTCTTTACCGATAGCTGCAGATACGCGACTCAGTTCTTCTCCGGCATTGAAATCCAGCTGATCAATATGAGCCAACGTGCTGTTGGCATAGAGCGCTTGATAGGTTGCTACAAATTCCCGCCAAGACCGTTCCGATTTATCAGGAACATATGTGCCAGCCCCAAAACCGATCACAAGCGCAAGCAAGCTTGCTGCAATTAACTGCCAATACCGAGGTTGCTTTGCGTCAAGTACTGGCGCTCCGGCTTCGGTTTCCTGAGAAATTGTTTCTGATATAACATCAGGCATTTCAGGTGCTATCGACAACAATGTGCCCAATGCATTGCCAAGTTCGTCTTTGTCGAGCGTCAGCGCATCAAGGCGTTCTTGCAGTTCACCGTCATCGGTCAGCATCCGTTCAAGTTGTAAACGTGCGGACTCTTCCAGCTCACCATCCAGATAAGAAGTAAGCTCTTCGTCGCTGAAAGTTTTTTCGTCGCTCATCCGTTTTGGCTTTCTTTGCGAGCTGATGCGGTTTGTGGCGTGGCGGTAAGTTTTTTTCTTGCAGCAGACAGTCGACTCATAACGGTGCCGATTGGAATGTCCAATATGCCGGACGCTTCCTTGTAGCTATAGCCTTCTACATAAACCAGCATAACGGTTACCCGTTGGGCCTCTGGAAGACCCATTACCTGCAATAACACTTCACGGGCCAATAAATTCGTCTCAGGGTCGTTCTTTGTATCAGGTAAATCGATTTCTTCGACAGGAGCTAGCCCGCCACCGGTGCGCACGGCTTGCTTCCTAAGCTCATTGAACCAGATGCGTTGGGCAATAGTGAATATCCAACGATCAAGTTTGGTACCCGGTTGAAACAGGTCAGCCTTTTCCAATGCGCGTAAACAGGCCATTTGCGCCAAATCATCGGCTCGGTCTTTAGCGCCAGTCAGCACAAGGCAGTAACGCCACAGGCGAGGGAACAAAGGCTTCAACCCCTGCTCAACCTCTCTGTAAGAATTTCGCTGCCGGAACATCCTGGTCTTTCTAAATTTAGAGCCCAGCTGACACTCGGCCTGAAATAACGGTACGGTTCAATCGAAGTGACCTCAACTGAAAAATTTATACGTTGTTTCATGCGCGAGATCTGTG
>JBGCFS010000019.1:0-10271 GCA_045107035.1 Hyphomicrobiales bacterium | reverse complement strand
ATGCAAGAAGGCTGCGAGATTCAAATTTAGCCAGAGACACCATGTCTGATTCGCCATCTAATTCTGACCCCAGCAAACCTGGTCAAAATCCATATTGGGAAAAGGTGCCTCTTGCGGAAATGTCCGACAAGCAGTGGGAGGGGCTTTGCGATGGCTGTGGAAGGTGTTGCCTCAACAAGGTTGAAGATTGGGATACTGGAGAAATCATCTGGACCGATTTGGCTTGCCGACTACTGGATCATGAATCCTGTCGTTGCAAAGACTACGAGAACCGTTTGGAAAAGGTTCCTGAATGCTTGCAGCTAACGCCTCAAAGCGTAGAAGAGCTCACATGGTTGCCGCCGAGTTGCGCCTATGCCCGCCTTCGCGATGGAAAGCCGTTACTTTGGTGGCATCCGCTGATTTCCGGTGACCCGGAAACCGTTCATGCAGCGGGCATTTCGGTGCGTGGTCGTGTTCAAACCGAGATTGGTGTCAAAGTTGAACAATATGAAGATCATCTCGTCAGTTGGCCGGTGACTGAGACCGGCGAGTAGTTGGCCGAAGATTGCGCTAGCGGTAGCGCACTAAGATACTTGCTACATTTTGGATTCAGCATACCGGTTACCGATCTTGGTTTTGAAGAGAGAGAAATCGACCGGCAACCGGCAGGCAGAACGCATTTGACTTGGCGGAGTGAAACTAACCTGCAGTGGTTTTTGTGAGGCCTGTATAGCCTGGAGTCATCGCATCGGGTGAGCTGTCATTGGCGGGGTTGTAGACGCCTGCTGCGCTGGAAATAGCGACAGAAGACGTGGTGCCTGCCGCTAAAATACCAAGAACCAAAAATGGAATTTTTATTTTTCGAAATGTCATTTTCTCATTCCTTCAATGGGGGTTGGCCACTTGCTTGTGGCACGAGAAATATAAAGGGCTATTGTCACGAGGAAATGCCGAATTCAGCTCTGTTTGCATTAAATTGTCATGCACAACACTTCTGATACGAATTGACACAACTAACACAATGGAAAGCTATTGTGAGATGGTCTAAGGGCAGCACCAGCAGAATAGCCAGCAAAATAGGTTGAACAAACCCATATCCTGATGGACGGGAATGATGTCTCTAGCTATCATGCTTATTGGACCAGCCAAGACGGTCTCAATTCTGTGGAGAGACTGTCATTTCGATGAATCCGACATCACCGGTTTTGCCGAGTGAAGGCAAAAGGCGGTCTGAGAGCGGGCTTGGCATTTTGTTCATGCTTTGCGGCATGTTCATATTCTCTGCAGTGGATATCCAAGCAAAGGTCCTAACGGAAACCATTCACCCCATTCAAATCGTGTGGTCGCGCCAACTTGGATTGCTTATTGGCATCGTGATTTATATATTGTTCCGAGGGTTTTCGGTCCTGAAAACAAAACACCTTGGCTTGCAGATAACCCGTGGCATGCTCGCCGCTAGCTCTGCCACCTTGTTTATTGTGGCTGTCGCTTATGTGCCGCTTGCGGACGCTGTAGCCGTCAGTTTCATTGCACCGTTCATCGTAACTTTAATGGGTGCTTTGATTTTAAAGGAGAAGGTGGGAATCCGCAGGTGGACAGCTGTCACAATAGGCTTCATCGGAACTCTTATTGTTGTTCGTCCAGGCCTTGGTATAGTGCATCCGGCGGTGATGTTGGTTATGTTGGCTGCGACATTCTTTGCCATGCGTCAGGTTATCTCTCGGGCACTGAGCGACACGGACAAGACAGTAACCACAGTAGCCTACACAGCGTTGGTGGGAAGTTTTGTAGTTAGTATTCCACTGCCATTTGTTTGGGAATGGCCAACGACGGATCAGGAAATCATACTTCTGGTCAGTATCGCAATTATGGCTGCCGTAGCCGAGATTTTAGTCATCAAGGCGTTGGAAGTTGCGCAGGCAGTTGTCGTTGCGCCTGTGCAGTATACGTTGCTGATCTGGGGAACTATCTATGGCTATTTGGTGTTTGGACAGTTGCCAGACGGCTGGACTTGGGTGGGTGCCCTTATCATTGTTTCAACGGGTATTTACACGCTGCATCGCGAGGCAATGGCCTCTCGGAAGCGGCATGAGTAAAATACATTTTCGAACTTAAAGCGGACATAAATCCCTTTATAGGAAATTAATCCTTGACATCGTAACGCTGTTTTGGTAGTGTTTTTCTACAGTCGGAGAATTGGTTTTAAAGGGGTTTCACAGTTCTTGGGTGTGTCAATTTGAGGTCCTCGGCATAATATCTTTTGGATACCTTTCTCCCATTACAGCTCAGAGTATAGAACCATTTGCCATCTTTGTGATGCCAGGCGATAAATACGATTTCGCCGACACGTGGCGTGGTGTTTCTGTTGTTCAGGATAACAGAAACTAGGTCGCCCACACGAAATTGAGAAGGTTGTTTGCTCGAAATCATGGTGTCAAAGCCTCTGCTATATCTTGGTGCCGTTTCATGTCTGCTACGTGTTTGAGCCTCACACAAAGCAGAGAAATGTTTAGAGAAATTATTCAAGAACAATAACTTAAGGCATCTTATGGAATCTACTTGTCAATTTTAACAGGTTGATTGGTGACGACAAAATGCGATCCATTTCAAGGGAGTAACAGGATGCCCGAACTCAGCCCGGAGATCTGGTTGGAGATCCGATCGCTCTACGAAGGCGGCACTTTGCCCGTCACAAAAATTTGCAAGTCATACGGTGTCTCCAGAAAGGTGCTCTACCTTCATTTAGAAAGGGAGGGCTGGACCCCTCGTCTAAAGGGTCGTGCTGGGCCAAAAACTGCATTGCCGAACACGCGGCGTAAATACCTCGTCAACAAGCTTGGCACGTTATTCGAGCAACAGCTCGTTACTATTGAAGAGCAAGGTGAAAATGCTGATCGCCTGGATAATCTAGAGAGGAATTGCAGGGCATTGGATTTGCTGGCGCGCACTTTTGACCGCTTGATGCAGGCGGAAATGAGAACATCTTCGCCGGTCTCCGCTGGCAAAGGAACGCGACTTTCAAAATCTGGAGCGGAGCCTGTTCATGATAAAACCAATGCCTCAGTCATCACGTCCGCTGAAACAGCCGACGACATGCGGGAAGAACTTGCGCGACGTCTTTATGGAATGCGAGAGCAAAGCGCAGATCTACATGTTGCTGAAGAGTCTCAACCCGAAGGAGCTTAAATTTTTAGCAAATGACTGGACCTTAATTCGGCGTGCCGACCAGACACCACCTCAGGGAGATTGGCGTGTTTGGATGTTGCTGGGAGGTCGCGGAGCGGGCAAAACACGTGCTGGCGCGGAATGGGTGCGCGAGCTGGCTTTGGGCGAATTGGCCCATACCGGACGTATTGCTTTGGTGGGCGAAACATATGCCGATGTGCGTGAAGTTATGGTGGAGGGCGTTTCCGGCATTCTGTCTGTTCATGGAACTGTCCAGCGACCAATATGGAAGCGCAGTCTTAACCGGTTGGAGTGGGATAATGGCTGCATTGCCCAGGCATTTTCCGCAGAGGACCCAGAAGGTTTAAGAGGGCCACAATTTGCGGCCGCATGGGTGGATGAGCTGGCCAAATGGCGCAAGGCAGACGAGACATGGGACATGCTCCAATTTGGCCTGCGTCTTGGTGAAAACCCAAGACAGGTGGTCACAACAACACCGCGTTCGGTGCCAATTCTCAAGCGGCTTCTGGCAGAAAGCGGCGTGGTGGTCTCGCGCGCAACGACACAAGATAATGCGTCAAATCTTGCGCCGACATTTCTGAAAAACATCGTCAGTAGATATGACGGGACACGGTTGGGACGACAGGAATTACTGGGCGAGTTGATTGAAGACCGCGCCGATGCATTGTGGCAGCGATCTGGATTGGAAAACTGTCGAGTGAGAGTAGTGCCAACGCTTATTCGCATAGTGGTTGCCGTGGACCCGCCTGCCACCAGCGGCAAAAACGCAGATGCATGCGGTATTGTGGTGGCTGGCGTTGCTCAAGGTGGAATGGCCTTTGTGCTTGAAGATGCAACGGTAGAACATGCATCTCCCCTGCGATGGGCCAACAGCGCTGTTGCTGCATACCATCGGCACAGGGCAGACCGTATATTGGCGGAAGTCAATCAGGGCGGTGAAATGGTTGCCAGCGTTCTCAGGCAAGTAGAACGAGATGTGCCGTTGAAACTCGTTCACGCAAGGCGCGGCAAATGGCTCAGAGCAGAGCCTGTGGCGGCACTTTATGAACAAAACCGAGTGCGCCATGTGGGCGCATTTTCCAAACTGGAAGATGAAATGTGTTTGTTTGGCCTGGATGGATTGCCGGGAGGCGGGTCGCCAGATCGATTGGATGCATTGGTTTGGGCGTTATCCGATTTGTGCCTGGGTCCGGCAAGCACGCCAGGGCTGAGGCAATTGTAGCGATCAAGGAATGTGATTCAGTTTCAAGGCGATAACCAATTCTTCTGAATCAGATTGTCAAAACTATCAGGGTGCGGAATTTCGGATATTCCCGATCTGCACGCTTTCAACCAACATTACCGATCCAAAGAAGGAGCTATCCATGGCTGGGGTTTTCTCATTGCCGTCGCGCTTGTTTGCACGTTTTGGAAACGCGTTGCCTGCCGAACAAAAAGCATCGAATGCCCAAACGTTGGTGGCACTTCACGGACAAGGGCAACCCAGATGGACACCGCGGGATTATGCGGCTCTCGCACGTGCGGGTTATATGAAAAACCCGATCGTTTATCGATGTGTGCGGATGATCTCCGAAGCCGCATCATCTGTCCCGCTTCTGGCCTATGAGGATGATGTGGAGCTGGATGCCCACCCGCTTTTGTCGGTTTTGAAAAGACCGGGTCAGCCGGTTGGTGGAACAGAATTGCTGGAGGCGCTTTACGGACATTTGCTGGTAGCGGGAAATGCATATTTGGAAGCCGTCATATTGGACGATGAATTGCGCGAGCTGTATGCGCTCCGGCCGGATCGTATGAAGGTTGTTCCCGGGGGTAATGGTTGGCCTGAGGCTTATGAATATACAGCGTCAGGGAAAACACATCGCTTTGGACAATCGGAAGAGGGAATTGCTTCAATTCTGCATCTGACATTGTTTCATCCGCTTGATGATCATTATGGCATGGCACCTCTAGAAGCCGCGCAAATAGCGCTCGATGTTCACAATGAAACCGCAAACTGGAACAAAGCGCTCCTGGACAATTCAGCTCGGCCATCTGGCGCGTTGGTTTATCAAAACGCTGAAGGCGGGCAACTAAGTCAAGATCAGTTCGATAGATTAAAGACTGAACTGGAAAGCAGTTACCAAGGGCGGGAAAACGCTGGGCGTCCCTTATTGCTAGAGGGAGGGTTAGACTGGAAAGCCATGGGGCTTTCGCCACGCGAAATGGATTTTGCAGAAGCAAAGCACGGTGCCGCGCGCGATATCGCCCTAGCTTTCGGCGTGCCACCAATGCTGCTGGGTATTCCGGGCGACAGCACTTATGCCAATTACCGTGAGGCAAATCGCGCCTTTTGGCGTCAAACCGTTTTACCGATGATCGGCAGAACTTTATCTGCACTGTCGCATTGGACTGCACCAATCTACGGAGATGCCTTTCGGTTGGATTACGATGCTGATTGCATCGACGCATTGTCTGAAGAGCGAGAGGCAGTTTGGAGGCGTCTAGAAGGTGCTAGTTTTCTGACAGATGCAGAAAAGCGCGTTGCCCTTGGGTATTCTCCTGACGCGGAGGACCATCAATGAATGAAGCTGCAAGATTGGTTGCTGAAAGAGGCGACCTTGCACATCTGGTCCTGTTTCTTTGGGCCAGCAGTGTGAGCGGTCTTTTGCTGTGGGTCGTGCGGGAATTGGTGAGCAGTAATCGCCGTTTCAATGACTTTGTTACCGAAATCGCAAAACTGAACCGCTTATTTGAGGACTGAGCATTTAGCCCCCTATTACAGATCTATGTCTGCCTAGTTTCCATTTTTTACGTGCCTTCGTTGTTCAGAATCAAACCTAAAACAACGTCACATCCAATTTTTTAACCTGTGAGTTTTCAATGACCTATTTGATTTCCTCGCCTGTTTTGGCGCGGGCGCATTCGCGCGCCTTACTCCGAAGGTTTATGCGCCGGTTTTGGCGGCATCGGCATTTGCATCAGCAACGGGCAAGAGCTGTTTTCAGCGCATTCGCGAAAAAGTTGGAGCGACATATTCGCCAACAAATGCCCCAAGGTATTTCAAGGTACAGTCGCTGTGCGGTTCAACGTCGCTTACGGCTTGTGGGAGGGCAAAAGCGATGAGTTTTTCTCGCTGCATCCCGCAGCACCGCGATGATCTGGAAATCAAGTATTCGGCAGCTCAATTCTCTCGAATTGATGAATCTGGCGTGTTTACCGGCTACGCGTCCTTGTTCGATCAAGTGGATTTGGGTCAAGATTCTGTGGCACCCGGCGCGTTTCGAAAATCGTTGATCGCCAGAGGCGCTGCTGGTGTTCGAATGCTGTTCCAACACGACCCTTCTCATGTGCTGGGTGTTTGGCTGAACCTCAAAGAAGATGCCGTAGGCCTTCATGTCCGTGGTCGTCTGACCGGTGGTGTGAGCAAGGCTGATGAAGTCCGAGCCCTGTTGGAAACAGGTGCATTAGATGGCCTCTCAATTGGATTTAAAACAATCAAAAGCCGCAAAAATGCCAAGTCCGGTGTGCGTGTTTTGACGGAAATCGATCTTTGGGAAATCTCGGTGGTGACATTTCCAATGTTGCCGGAAGCGCGCGTTGGCGTGTCGGTTTCTCAAAAATGGGCTGATGAAAAACGTCGACCTCCCAGCAGCCCAATCAGCATTGCCGAGCTATCCGCTCTGCAAACACGGCTCAAGCAAGCAACCAATCTTCTTTCAAACAAGCAGGTGAGATCATGAGTAAAACAGGTTCGAAAAAATGTGCAGTCGAGGTGAAAGCCCACACCGGCGTGCCAACCAGTTTGGATGTTGTCGAGGCATTTGACGATTTTATGCATGCCTTTGATGCGTTCAAGGAAACCAACGATGAACGATTGTCTCAGATTGAGCGCCAGGTTGGTGCAGATGTCGTGACGGTCGAAAAGATGAACCGGATTGAACAGTCACTGGATTCTCAGCAAAGCCGGGTCGATGATTTGTTGCTGAAAGCAAAACGACCAACGCTTGGCCAGTCGAATGCATCATCAACAGATATGTTGGAACACAAACGTGCTTTTCATTCCTATGTTCGCCATGGTTCTGAAGGCAATCTCAAATCTCTGGAAGCAAAGGCCTGGAGCGTTAACTCATTGCCAGATGGCGGATATTTGGTTCCAGAAGAATTGGAAACGGAAATCAGCAGACGTCTTTCGCTTGTGTCTCCTATTCGCTCAATCGCTGGCATAAAACAGGTTTCAGGGTCACTTTACAAACGCCCGTTTGCGATTAATGGAGCGGAAGCAGGTTGGGTGGGCGAAACCGATCCACGAGCTGAAACGCTGACCTCGACCCTTGAGCAACTGGAGTTCCCCACCATGGAGCTCTATGCCATGCCAGCTGCCACGGCCACATTGCTGGATGACTCTGCAACCGATGTCGATCAGTGGATTGCAGAAGAGGTGGAGACGGCATTTGCAGAACAAGAGGGCGTTGCCTTCATTTCTGGTGATGGCGTCAACAAACCACGAGGTTTTTTGGACTACACAACCATACTGGAGCAGAACTGGTCTTGGGGTAGCTTGGGCTATATTCCAACTGGTGCATCGGGCGATTTCTCCCCTGTCGATCCATTCGATACGTTCATTTATCTGACATATGCGTTGCGCGCGCCATATCGTCAAAACGCTGTTTGGGTCATGAACCGAACCGTTCAGGCATTCGCAAGACGTTTCAAAGACGCGGATGGGAATTACATCTGGCAACCGCCTACAGGGGCGGGTGTACAAGCATCAATTCTGAATCACCCAATTGTTGAAGCTGAGGATATGCCTGATGCAACACCGGACAGCATGTCCATTGCCTTCGGTGATTTTAACCGTGGTTATCTGATTGTCGATCGGCTGGGTGTGCGTGTTTTGCGTGATCCATTTTCGAAAAAGCCCTTTGTACTTTTCTATACCACCAAGCGCGTTGGCGGTGGTGTGCTGGATTACAATGCCATCAAGCTTATGAAATTCGGCACGTCCTAGGGGGCTTCCCGCTCAGGTACCGAATTGCCCCGCAGGTGCTGCCGTCTGCGGGGTACACAAGTTTCAACATCATTGGAGACATTATGTCCGTCACCCTCATGGCGCCGCCGGCGCTGGAGCCAGTTTCGCTTGCCCAGATGAAAGATCATTTGCGGGTGGAACATTCCGCCGAAGATACGCTGATCTCGTCTTACATCACATCAGCACGTCTGCACATTGAAGCACGTCTGGCGAAATTGCTCATAACGCAAGACTGGCGGATCAACTTTGACAGTTTACCGAGCGGAAAGGTCGTTGAATTGCCGCTGGCACCAATTCTGGCATTGAATTCTGTGAGCTACTACACGCAGCAGGCTGGACCCACGTTAATCCCAGCGGTGGATTATTCCATTGATCTCAACAGCATGCGCCCAAAGTTTTCCTTGCACCTGCAACGGCAGAATTTGAGAGCATTCGGCGCTTATGAGTTGGAAGTCTCTGCCGGGTATGGACCTGCTGTTGAAGATGTGCCCGCAGACATACGCCATGCCTTGAAGTTGCTGGTCGCGCATTGGTTTGAAAACCGTGAGGCCGCATCACCCTTGACGCGGAGCCATTTGCCACTCGGAATTCGGGCCATTTTGGAACCACATAGACAGGTGTTGCTATGAGCATTGTCAACCAGACCGGCGCTTTGCGGGTACCGTTAGCGCTTGAAGAACCAATTTCAACAGATGATCAGGGTGGCGGCTTTTATGAAAGTTGGGTCAGCCTTGGCGCTGTTTGGGCCAAGGTCCAACCTGCCAATGCATTGGATAGTAAGCGCGCTGAACACTTTGCCGGGCAAATAAGCCATCGCATCACGGTAAGGCGAGATCCGCAGCAACCGATCAAATCAGGCATGCGGTTTGTTACGGCTTTGCGCATTTTTCGAATTCTGGCGGTCTATGACCCCGATGAGAGAGGCGCATTGTTGATGTGCCTGGCTGAGGAGGTGGAGCGATGAGGAGGCAACAGAGTCACCTTGGCAAGGGCGTCTTGCGAGAGGTCATGCACACTGCACGACCTCAAATCTATGCCCGCCTGAAAAAACTGGGAAACCAAATCCAAGCCGCTTTAGGGCGCAAAGTTTCGCAAAAAATACACCTTAAGATGGTTTTTCGAAAGAATGGCCCTTTGGCAATCGAAGTATCATCAGCAGGTCTTTTGGCATTGGAATATGGTCGACAACAGATCAATGGGGAAGGTGTTCTATCTGAGATAGTGTCTGAGTTGCAGTCAGAAAACAGTGAGGTGTCACATGATGAATGATGTGGCCTGGCAGCTGCAAGTTTCACTGGTTTCATTTCTGCGAACCTCTACCAATATGTTGAATTTATTGGGTTCTGCGGCGGTGTTTGACGAGCCACCACGACGGGCCGAATTACCTTATGTTGTTGTCAGTGTTCGAAATGGGACAGATTGGAGTACCTCCACAGAAGAGGGTGCGTCTTTTCGCGTGTTGGTTCGTATCTGGTCTGACTTTCATGGCCGTCAACAAGTTTTGAATATTGCTAGTGTGGTTGAAGAGGAACTTTTGTCAGCGAACCTTAACCTTCCTGATTATCATCTTATCAACTTAAGGATGCAAAATGCTGAAACGGGACGTGAAAGCGATGGGCGCACATTTTTAAGTGTCCTGAATTTTCGTGCTGTCACGGAACCAATTTGAGAAAACACTTTTTACAAGGAGACGGTCATGAGTGCTCAAAAAGGCAAGGACCTGCTTTTAAAAATTTATTCCACAGCCACCACTCAATTTGAAACTGTTGCGGGTTTGCGAGCCAAGCAAGTCGCGTTTAACAGTCAGCCGGTGGATATTACCAATTCTGATAGCGCTGGCCGGTGGCGCGAGCTGTTGGCGGCCGCAGGCACGATGCAAGCCAGTTTTTCCGGCTCGGGCGTCTTCAAGGATGCGGCGACTGATAGCCTTGTAAAGGACCGTTTTTTCAGCGGCGAAATACCAGATTGGCAAGTCATAATTCCAGACTTTGGCATTGTCGAAGGGGCGTTTCAAATAAGTGCCTTGGAGTATTCCGGGCAGCATGATGGGGAAGTGACATTTGATATGACGCTCCAGTCTTCCGGCCCACTTAGC
>JBGCFS010000189.1:0-8091 GCA_045107035.1 Hyphomicrobiales bacterium | reverse complement strand
TGACGTCAGATAGCATAGATAAAAATGTCAGAATAGAATCTATTTTCTAATTTACTGACACAGAGTTTCAGTGTTTAGAGACCCTAATCTGACACTTTCAATCCTTAGAGTAACTTCCTGTACGGTTGGGCATCGAACCCCTCAATGGAAGCATCTCGGCACATCATTAATTAGCTATGTCACAAGGGTTCCCTTATATGGTCCGCCCGGTTTTGCAAGAGACAATCTTAGTTTTGACAGAAGGTAGTTGCAGTCATATATCCGGCATCTTTATGAGCTTTAGCTCTGTGCCCTGATGGAATACGCGCGTTTTCGTCCTTAATCATTTGGTCGGCTTTAAACTACAGCCTAAGGGAACGTTAGGTTTTCAAAAACGCAGGTCTGCCTTTCTTGCCATCACTTTAATTTTCTCTATGCAACTGGTTGTGAACATACTCTTTTGCTTTTAATCTTGCGCGTTAGCGCTTAAAAAAACAATTTGAAAAAATCTGTTGAGCCTGTGGGTATGTGGGCAAAAAGCCTGGGCTGTGGGCAGCTTTGCTGTCCATAGTTCAGGCTGGTCCGAAGGATTTGTCCACATATCCATCAGGCTGCTTCCGCTAGTTTAAAGTCTTCGCCTTTTTTCAATAAAGCATAAACTGTTCTTGCCATTTTATTTGCCAAAGCAACGGCAGCAACGTTGCTGTGTCGCCTTGCCATGATTGATTTTAACCACATACTTCGGTTATCTGTTTTTTTCTCAATAGTTCTTAATACAGATCGAGCCCCATTGATTAGCAAGCTGCGCAAATATACATCACCTCTTTTGCTTATACCCAACAATTGGTTTCGCCCTCCTGTCGAATGCTGCCTAGGTACCAGGCCTAACCAGGCTGCTAATTCTCTACCATTTTTAAAGCCATCCACGGAACCAATTGAGGCAACTAAAGTTGTGGCTGTAATTGGGCCTATTCCTGGAATTGTTTGCAACCTTATGGCATTTTCATTTTGTTGGCTAATACGATCTATTTTGTGGTCAAAGCAGGCCACTCGTTTGTTGAGGTATTTAATGTCTTCGTAAATCTCCATTAGCAACTCCCTAAATGACTGGCTTAATCCATTCTCAGTATCCTCTAGTATCAAAGGTATTTTTTTCATTAATGTTTCAGGGCCTTTGGGTATGTCAATTCCGTATTCCATAAGCAAGCCTCGTATTTGATTAATGTGCCTCGTTCTTGCGTAATAACCGTACTTCTCATTCGATGTACGCATTGGATATCTTGTTGCTCAACGGTCTTTTTTGATACAAATCGCATATTTGGCCTTTCTACTGCTTCACAAATTGCTTCTGCATCTGCTGCATCATTTTTATTCGTTTTTACATATGGTTTTACGAATTGAGGCGCCATCAATTTTACTTCATGTCCATATGATTCAAATAGCCTTGCCCAGTAATGTGCGCTTCCACAGGCCTCCATTCCAACAAGGCAAGCAGGCGTATTAACCATAAACTCTTTCAATTTTTGGCGATTCAACTTTTTTTTGATAGCAACTTTGCCGTCTTGGTTTACACCATGTAGCTGAAAACTGTTTTTTGCCAAATCAATTCCTAATACGCATACACGAATTGCTGGTTTTTTAGTGCTATTTCCCATGGTCCGTCTCCTTATTTTTAATCGAATGGTTTTGATCATTCTGACACATTACTATGTCGTTTGATAAGTTGGGCGGACCATTCCATTATTTGGGGGGTTAAAAACCATTTGGGGGGTTAAAAACCACGCACACCCATCTCCTTACTTTTGTACAATACTCTTGATATTCATGACGATGCAACTCTGTGAGATATTCTTCTTTCATAGATACCTGAATTTGAATCAAAGCAATATCCGCGACCTTCCGGCAGCAGCACCTAAATTGTTCTCTCATCATAACCTATTTATCGGTCGCATTTTCCATCGAATACTTTATTGAGGCTTTCTTACCAAACATCCAAAACACCAAGGGTGTAACAATCAAATTTAATAATGTAGCGCTAAACAACCCTGAGAATATCACTGTCGCTACGGGGCTTAGGATTTCCTTTCCTGTTTCGCCTGCGGCAATAATCAGAGGAGTGAGAGCCAACAGTGCTGTAAATGCGGTCATGAGAACAGGCACAAGCCTCTCCTGCGTGCCGCGTCTTAGCATTTTCAGATCAAACTTTTCCTCTTCTTCTTTCATAAGGTTCAGATAATGCGTGATCATCATAATCCCATTCCGCGATGCAATTCCTGTCAGCGTGATAAAACCGACCAAGGTGGCAATCGAGAACACACCGCCTGTCAGATAGATACCGATAACCGCCCCAATAAAAGAAAGCGGAATGACCAGCATCACCTGCAAGCTCAAATTGACACTTCGAAAATGCGTAAAAAGCGCCAAAAACATGCCAACGACAGAAAAGATACTCAAAATTAGGATATTGCGCTGCGCCTTGGCATGGTTTTCAAACTGGCCTTCATAGCTGATGTAATAGCCGGGTGGTAGATCCAGCTCTGCATCCAGTATGGTCTGAATATCCTGCACCACACTGACAACATCGCGGTCTTGGGTGTTGGCCTGCACAACAATCCGGCGGTTTACATTCTCGCGATTGATCATATTGGGGCCTTTGGCTTCTTCAATATTGGCCACTGTACCAAGCGGTACGAGATTACCGCGCAAGGTCTCAAACGGGATTTGTGAGATAGCCTTAATATCCTCGCGGGCTTCATCTTCAAGGCGCAACACCACATCAAACAGGCGGTTGCCGTCAATAATGTCTGTGACGACTTCGCCCTGAAGAGCAAGTTCCGCATGTTCGGCGGCTTCACCAATCATCACTCCATGCTCGCGAGCTTTATCGCGGTCAAAATTGATATGGATTTGCGGGATCAGAAGCTGTTGTTCCACTTGCAAGTCGGCAATGCCTTCAACGCCTTCTATTAACACGCGCGCCTCGGCAGCTTTTGCACGAAGCACATTCAGATCATCGCCAAATATTTTAAGTGCAATCTGGGCGCTCACCCCGGAGGTGATATGCTCAATCCTGTGCGATATCGTCTGACCGATATTGATAATCACGCCGGGAATTGTGCTGAGCCGTTCACGGATATCGGCTAGAATTTCTTCTTTACCGCGTTCGGATTCCTTAATTGTGACTTCAAATTCGGTCGTGTTCACACCAAGTGCGTGTTCGTCCTCTTCAGCACGGCCTGTTCGGCGGCCTGTCTGTACAACTTCCGGAATTGCGCGCAGTTGTTTGGCTGCAATATATCCAATTCGATCAGATTCAGCTAAAGATGTGCCTGGTGGCATTGAGATATTGATCGTAAAGCTGCCCTCGTTGAATTCCGGTAAAAAGGTGCGCCCAAAGCTCGGCACAAGCGCCGCCGTCCCTACAAATAACAGGATCACAGCTGTGAAGACTATTTTGGAATGTGGCAGCACAAAATCCAGCACTTTGCGGTGTCCGGCCTTAAGCGACCTCACCAAAAAACCGTCTTTGTCGTCCTCCATCCGCTTCATATTGGGAAGCAGATAATAACACAGCGCTGTTGTAACCGTTAAAGACACGACCATGGAGGCCAGAATAGCGGTGATATAAGCCACACCGAGCGGTGTGAAGATTTTACCTTCCAGCCCGCCCATGGCAAAGAGCGGCATAAAAATTAAAATCACAATGACTGTAGAAAAGACAATTGAGCCGCGCACCTCTTTAGACGCTTTGAAAATCACTTCCTTCGCAGGTAGCGGCGAACCTTTTTTACGGTTTTCCCGCAAGCGCCTGAAAGAGTTCTCTACATCGACAATCGCATCATCTACCAACTCACCAATGGCAATCGCAAGCCCGCCTAGCGTCATTGTGTTGATGCTCATCCCGAACCATTTGAAAATAATAAACGTCGCTACAAAAGAAAGCGGAATTGCAACCAGTGTGATGGCTGTTGTTCTGAAATTTAAAAGGAATAAAAACAGAACAATCGCAACGAGTATCGCACCATGTTGCAGCGCTTGAGTAATATTACTAATCGAGTTTTGAATGAAATCAGCCTGCTGGAAAATTTCAGAATGTAGTTTCACACCTTCGGGGAGTGTTTTTTCTATGGAGACAAGCTGTGCTTCAATCTTTTCTGTCACACCAATCGTATCGGTAGCGGGCTGTTTGGATATGGCTAGCAAAACACCGGGCTGGCCATTTACAGAGGCATCCCCCCGCTTGGCAAGGGGGCCGCGCAGACTAACGCTACCAACATCACCAAGGGTGATAGCTGGTCTGTTTGGCTCTACACGTTTGGCAATAACAGATTGCTCTAAGTCCTGAACCGTGCGGACACGGCCAATATTGCGGATACTCTTTTCCTGATAGGGTTCAAGAATAAATCCGCCAGTCGTATTTACATTAGCATTTTGGAGGGCTTCTCGGACCTGATGTAGGGTTACGCCATAACTCAGTAATTTCTGCGGATCGACCTGCACATGGAACTGCTTTTGCTCCCCGCCCATCACTGTAATTTTAGAAACACCGCTCACACCAAGAAGGCGTTGGCGCACATCCCATTCACCAATCGTGCGTAAGTCCATCGGTGTGACATCCGGATTATCGGTGGTCAAGCCAATGAACATAATCTCGCCCATAATGGAGGTGATCGGCCCCATGAGAGATTTGACATTGTCCGGCAAATTCCCCGACACCTCATTCATCTTTTCCGTGACAATCTGACGGGCAAGATAAATATCGGTATCCCAGCCAAACTCGACATACACAACGGAAAAGCCAATAGAGGAGGACGAGCGCACGCGCTCAACGCCGCTTGCGCCGTTCATGGCTGCCTCTATCGGGAAAGTGACAAGCGTTTCGACCTCTTCAGGGGCAAGGCCGTGCGCTTCTGTTATGACCGTCACGGTCGGGCGGTTCAAATCCGGAAAAACATCAACGGGCAAGGAACGCATGACAAGTGAGCCATAGACAATCATCAGTGCCGCAACCGCCAGCACCAATAAACGGTAATTCAGGGAAAATCGGATAATGGAATCAAACATACTTATACGTTTCCTTATTCTGCGCCGTCATTGTGATGATCATGGTGATCGTGTTCATGGTCATGTTTATGCTCGTGACCTTCATCATGCTTGTGGGTGTCATCGCCTTTTTCATGCTGATGCTCTTCGTGATGGTCATGGCTTTCGTCATTGGCGTGATTATGGTCTGCATGATCCTCATGGTCTTCATGTCCTGCCTCATGCTCATGATTGTGTTGGTCATCACCATGTCCGTGCTCGTCTTCGTGATCATGATGGCCTTCGCCCGGCCCGTGGTCATGGGTATTCACACCGCCAACCGAAATATATTGCAGTTGATAGTTTCCTTGAGTAACAACCTGCTCACCGACCTCAACACCATCTTTGATTTCTATATGCTGGCCGCTTTTTGCGCCGAGCGTGACATCGCGCCGCTCAACCTCGAGCCCGTTAATGACATAGACAAAGAATGTACCCATTTCACCGAGTACGGCGCGTTTGGAAACGGCCAATACCGGATCGTTCTTCCCGGTCGCGATTTCCAAGCGCCCCTGAAGACCCGGCGATATATCGCCTTCTGGTGTTTCGATCAACGCATAAATTGAAAATGTCCGGCTTTGCGGATCGATTGCGCGGTTAATCCGCTGCACTTTACCGATCAACTCTCGTTCAGGTTCAATATCCAGATGCGCGTGGGCGCTCTGACCAATATCTATTTTGGTAATATCCGGTGTTTCATAGAGAACGCCGCGTAATAACATTTGTGAAGGATCACCAATTTCCATGATCGTGCCGCCGGGTTCTATAATCTTCCCAACGCCTGCAGGCAGACTGACAACAAATCCGCTCATCGGGGCCTTCAAAACGACACTGCTGTTACCAACTGAAACGGGTTCTAGCGTTGCCAGCCTCTGATTTTTCACAACTTTTTGACCAACTTTAACAGCAATATCCAGAATCTTGCCGCCAAAACGTGGGGAAATGGTAGCGTGTTTTTCAGGCAGGAGTTCTGTAAAAGCAAGCATATCAACGGTATCTTGTATAGGTAGACGCTGCACTGGCTCAGAACGTATGTCCAGATTTTGGATTTGTGCTTCGTTGAGGTTGAAATGAGTCACAGGTGCGCCGCCTTCGGCAAAAGCGCTTTCTCCGTGGTCATGGCCGGGGCCTGCATAGGCGGGGCTAAGGAGTGCTATAGAAGCAAGAACAGTTAAAAAGTTTTTCATGTCTCTATTCCTTTATATCGGTAAGACTCTGGCCGATTAAACTTTCCAGTTCAATCCGTGCCTCGACAGAATCTATATATGTCTGCAAAGACTCGTTCTGCACATTGGTAATCCGCTCTCGCATTTGAAATAAATCAAGAATAGAGGCTTGGCCGTTATTAAACTTTTTATCCATAATTGATTGTACTTCCTCCCACGCAGGAAGAATTTCGTTGTAATACTTCGTTACCGAGGCCTGCGTAGCTATAGTTTGTTCATAGGATGCAGCCAGAACATTGACAAAATTCTGTTCACTCAAAGCATTAAGATTGCTTTGCGATAAACGGAGTTCGGCATTGGCACGTGCAAGTTCAGCGTTATTGCGATTCCAAATCGGTATAGCGATATTCACTCCAAACAGAATGGCTGCGCTGTCTTCGTCAAAATCACGTTCAATTACGGCGCGGGGGGAAAACTCAGGAAATCCAGCATCCTGCTTTGCAACCTGATAACGTTTCTCTGCAAGATTTTTTCGGCTTTCTAAAAGATTACGAATACCACCTTCTTTTCCTGATAAATTACTTAGTAATTGTAGCTCAGGAATAGCAGGCGTTTTGGGCCTCAATGCTTTAAATGCCTGTTGATCCATGCCCGCCATCCTTAGCAAGTTGGCAGTCCCTTTTATTTTTTTAGCCCTAAGCACTCGAAGATTCTCTTCCAACCTGAGTACTTCTGCTTTAAATATTTTCGCATCAGCAACATCCATGCGCCCTTCTTTAGCAGCACGCTCAATAAGCTCTTGCTTCTTACGAGCATAATCTGCTTTTTGAGATAAAAGCTTTTCCTGTTCCTGTAAAACCCAGTAAGAAATATAACTTCGTGTCATGGAGTGGATGATTTCTAAGGATTGTGCCTTTTGATAAGCATTTGCTGTATGACGCAAGGCGTCAGCATAAGATTGGCGTGCACCAAAATTTGAACGTCTTAATGGCTGTTCAATTTCAATACTAATTGAACGTGAAGCGTCATCTTCAATGCCGGTAAAATTAATCTCCGCCGAAGGGTTATCGAGAGTCTCTACTTCAAGAGCTGTTGATTTTTGTTCTACCATAGTGTTAAAAACACGCGCGACTTCAGGGCTATTTCGCAGTCCTTGTTCTATCATCTGGTTTAATGAAATGGTTTGCGCGTGTACAGATTGCACCGGTACTATGAGCGACCATAGCAGAAAGATAAATAATATTTTCATAGTCTGATCCATTTTTAATGTTTATTGAAAACGCAGCTCTTAATTGAGCCTGCTAGAATTCAGGCACACTGCGCCTGTGAACATTAAAAACGGGGTGGACGAAACAAACCAGGAAGGTCAGCAGAAGGGTGGTGATCCGTCAAATCAGCAATATTATGCTGTTTAGTGTTAAGAGGTTCAGATATAGTTAATGTTGATAAATTCGCTGTTGAGTGGGTATGCCCACAACAGCAATCATTGCATCTATCTTCATGGCCATTTTGTTGGCATGTAGACACCACATCATTATCATCTAAATGCCCAATGGATGTGTGATCATGTTCACCAGCATGCGCGAGATCAACAAAGCCGATCTCGACAAATGAAAACAATAACGAAATTATGAGTAAAACACGCATAGTATAGTTTATAGCAAAATATGTTCAATTTTTGGAATTAAAATTATGGCAATCATCATTTTCATGAATCTCAACCTAAGTTTACTAATCTATAAAACGTAGTGCGTGATATCTGCATTTGCTTACAAATATCACTGATCGGTAAGCTTTTATCTTCATTAAGGTAACTCAAAATAATTAATCTACCATTCTACCTGGGCTCAGGAAAAATAATAAC
>JBGCFS010000188.1:0-12853 GCA_045107035.1 Hyphomicrobiales bacterium | reverse complement strand
ATCGACAGCACGATTAGCCTTGGTTTCGACCACAAGCGTGCCATGGTTTTCCGCAAGGATACAGGCGAAAGACTGGTTTAAGATTGCCTCAAACGGCTTTTAGAGGTGCGATGATGCGTTATGCCCGCGCGGTTTTGGCCGGGTGAACATACGGTCATGTGTTAATCATCTGATTCTGATTGCTGGTGTCATCTTCTTGATGACACCAATTCTCTTTGTGTTTTTCTCTTCTACCCATAGCACCGCTACATTGGTGGGAGATGGTTTACAACTCAGCCTTGGAGATCGAGCTCTTCAAAACTATACAAGCCTCCTGAGTTTTGAAGCCGGTTTCACAGATGATGTGACGCCGTTTGGAATGCTTGTTAACTCGCTCATTGTCGGGTTTGGTGTCGCAAGCCTGACAACGGTCTTCTCTTTGCTAACCGCTTATGCCGTTGTCTATTTCCGCTTTCCCTATTCAGGAGGCATATTCTGGCTTGTATTGTTGACGCTTCTATTCCCCTTGGAAGCGCGCTTCATCAATACCTTTGAAGTGACCACTGAGCTTGGGTTGATCAACACACATATCGGGATCATTTTACCGACGTTGGCGGCGGCTTTGGGGACGTTCTTTTACAGGCAGTTTTTCCGCACCTTGCCTGAGGAACTCATGGAAGCTGCGCTTCTGGATGGAGCCGGGCCGTGGAAGTTCTTATGGGACATTGTGATCCCTGTATCATGGGCAAGAACGGGAGCGATCTTCGTCATCGCTTTCATGGTTGGGTGGAACCAATATTTGTGGCCGCTGATGATCAGCACTGACGATACGCTTTACACCTTGGTGCGGGGCATTCGTCTTATCGGACAGGAATCCGGACCGGGGATGGCGTTGGTCGTTCTCACCATCTTGCCACCCCTCATTTTGCTTTTGATATTCCAGCGTTGGTTTTTCAACTCACTTTCAATGAGTGACAAGTAATTCACTGATGAAAGATTGCGTCAGATGCTGCCAAGCGCGTTTTTGGCCTCTTCTGCCATCCACGCAACCATCCGCTTGTATGGAACTGGTCCATAGCTAATGCGCGCAACACCGAGATCGGCGAGGCGTGAATTTGCAGGTGCTCCTGGAAGCGCAATAATGTTGATTGGAAGGGCAATTTCTGCGCACAGCTTGCCTATCATCGCCTCGTCAACAAGGCCGGGAACAAAGAACCCACTGGCGCCAGCGCTTTCATAGGCCTTTCCTCGTAAAATCGCATCTTCCAACATTGCTTCAGAGTGGGTATCTGACTTCGCTTTCAGGAAAATATCGGTGCGCGCATTAATGAACGCGTTTACACCGGCCGCCTGGCATGCGCTATTCACAGCAGCAATCCGTTTTGACTGAACATCTATGTCATAGAGCCCAGTCTCACCGACGATTTGATCTTCAAAATTAAACCCGACCACGCCTGTTTTGAGAGCTTTGGATACGTTTCCTGCAACGGCTTCCGGCGTGACGCCATAGGCACCTTCAAAATCTAAAGTAACCGGAAGATCAACCGCATCTACTATGCGGGAAGCGTTGTCCAAAGCGAATGAAAGCGGAATATTCTCTCCGTCTGAAAAGCCATTCGCCATGGCAACAGGTGCGCTGCCGGTCGCGATAGCTTTTGCACCAGCGCTGACAACGGTGTTCGCACTTCCAACATCCCAAATGTTGAACAAAACAATCGGATTCCCTTTCTCGTGCAATGCATGAAGGGTAGCGGCCTTATCGTTTTGGTGGGTCATTTCATGGTCCGGAGTGGTTGATTCAGAGCTAGGTCACTGTCTCACGTGTGATGTTGAGGATCAACGATACAACCAACTTGGAGCAACATTGAATTCTAGATGCGTCCATAGCATTCAATCTTGAACCATCTGACTAGCCTGCTGAACGAGGCTATAGGCCGCTAGGTCTTCATCTAACATTTTCTACGGGTCATTGGGTTTCGGCTATCTAACAAGATCCGTCCGCCAATTGCGATGAAACAAACGCCTGCTGTTCGTTCGATCCAATGGAAACTTTTTTGCAGTCGGATTGCTACAGAATTTGACGACAAGAAAAGTGAAACCAACCCATACCAGATCAATGTGGTGCCAAACACGAGCGCTACCATGGTCGCCATCACCCAAAATGGCATGGCATCGGATACAGATGTCGCGAATACACTGGTGAACAAGACTATCGCCTTGGGGTTCGTGAGGCTCACGAGGATACCAAAAAGCCAAGGGTTGCCTGTTTGCTCTGTTCGTTGCCCGTCTACTTCGACAATAGATGAGCGACTGAACACCAATGTACAGCCAAGATATATCAGATAACATCCGCCCAATATTCGAACAGCCCAAGCAAGCCACTGATACTGAACCAGGATCGCGGAAAGCCCCAGCAAGCTAAGAGTTGCATAAAAGGCAAGCCCCATTGAAACACCCAATGCGGTCAACAACCCGGCCCGTGTGCCTCCCGCTATCGAGGACCGCACCACAGCAACAAAGTCTGGGCCAGGTAAAATGAGCGCCGGGATGAAAATTGCGAATACGGCAACAATAGTGAGTGTCCAGTCCACTAGCTTATGCCTTTAGAGTTTTTCGTAACACGGTCAGCTACTTGTCCAGTTGCTTCACCGGCCGCAATTAGGCTGTAAACGATCTGCGCGGCAGTAAAATTCCAGCCTTCCATAGAGTCAATCGGGGCCAGCTCAACCACATCGATACCAACCAGATTGCGACCTTTCAGAGCGTTCTGAACCAAGTGTATCGATTGATAGAAAGACAGACCTCCTGGCACAGGCGTACCTGTTGCAGGCATTTCAGATGGATCGAGACCATCAACATCGAATGAGACATAGATATCTTTGGGGAAATCTTCAGGCAGATCAATTTTGTGAATTGAGCCCGTTACCATCTCCTCTGCATCGACAAAGAACACATTGTTCTCGAGACGGCAGTCTACTTCCTCTTGGCATAATGCACGGACGCCAAACTGTGCCAGACGAACGTCTTCATCGGTCAATAGCTGCATAACAGATGCGTGTGAGTGCTTTTCCCCCTGATACGCCTTGCGAAGATCTGCATGCGCATCAATTTGAACGATACCAATGGGTCGATCCAACGCTCGTTTCACACCCATAACCGCGCCATAGGTGAGGCTGTGTTCTCCGCCAAGTGTCACGGGTATCTTGCCAGACTCGCTAGCTGATTGCGAGCGCTCAGCTAGCCGTTCCATAACGTCAGGTAGCGGGCCAGTACAATCAACTGCAACCTCGGTATGAATTCCTGCACTACAAGGTTCTGCGCCTGAGCAAAGGCGCTCGAGTTGATCACTCGCTTCCAAAATTGCTTGTGGGCCGGCAGCTGTTCCGCTGCCATAGGAAACGGTTCGTTCCAATGGCATTGGTATCACGACATATTTTGCGAAGTCGGAAGACCGCTCTTCATTGTTAAGCTCGCTGTCGAGAAAAATTGTGTTCATCAGGATAACCGCGTCAAAAAATCTTCATATCCAAATTCTCGGACCATGCGTAAAGCATCGGTCTTGGAATTCCAGATAGCAATGCCGGGCAAGGGAACCCCGTTGAAAGTATTGGTTTTCACCATGGAGTAGTGCGCTTGATCAAGAAAGGCGATCCGATCTCCAATCAAAGGTAGATTCGTAAATTGGTAGTCGCCAATAACATCCCCTGCAAGACAGGAGGGGCCGCCAAACCGGTAGGCTGGCCCACTATCGGTTTCGCCCATCATTTCTGGTCGGTAGGGGGCTTCAATCACATCCGGCATGTGGCAGGTGGCAGAGATATCTGTAATAGCAAGGTTCATTCCATTATGCGGCAGATCCAGGATTTCGCCAATCAAGATTCCTGCATCCAAGGCCACTGCTTCACCCGGTTCCAAATAGATCTCCAGGCCTGTGTCGCGTTTCAGTTTGCTAACGAAACCAACCAGCGCCTCACGATCATAGTCGGTACGTGTAATGTGGTGTCCCCCACCAAAGTTCACCCATTTCAATTGGGGTAGATAGGCCTGTATGTGTGGGAGCACAGCATTCCATGTGCGCTCCAAAGGTTCGAATTCCTGTTCGCACAGCGTATGGAAATGTATGCCGTCAATGTCTTCCATTACGGTGGGATCAAGTAGCGAAATCGGCATGCCCAACCGCGAATGAGGTGCGCAGGGGTCGTATTTGGGCACCAAACCTTCAGAGTGTTCTGGGTTTATGCGCAGGCCAATATGCAGGTTCTTCCCAGAGGCTTTCACCAAGGGTAAGAACCGCTGCTTCTGAGCTTGGGAATTGAAGATTAAATGGTCGCTCAGTTCGATAATCTCTGGAAGATCAGCCTGTTTGTATCCGGCGCAATAGGTTGCCAATTCGCCGCTATAAAACTGCCTTGCAAGGCGCGCTTCATAAAGCCCGGATGAGCATGTCCCAGAAAGGTATCTGCTCACCAATGGGGCCAGTTCTGGCAATGAAAAAGCTTTTAGTGCCGATAATATTTTGGCGCCAGAACGGTCTGCAACATCAGCCAAAATGGAAAGGTTATTCTCAACTGCAACCTCATCGACGACAAAGCACGGTGAAGGCACCCGCGATAGATCGAAGTTCGCAAATGCACCCGCTCCAGCGGAGCGGGTTTCCATCATCGGGGTCTGCGTTGCCATATCTATCTCTAAAACGCCACCGGGCCGTCCAGCTCATGTACCTGCCAGGGCAAACCATGATTGTTCAACATATCCATGAAATCGTCCGGGTTCAGTTGTTCTGTATTCCAAACGCCGGCTTCCGCCCAATTCCCTTTCAGAATTTGTGCTGCGCCAATCATCGCCGGAACACCGGTTGTGTAAGCCACAGCTTGGCTGCCAACTTCAGCATAGCATTCTTCATGGTCGCAAATATTGTAGATGTAGAAGGTCTTCTCCGTCCCATCTTTGCTGCCCGTCGCAATGTCGCCAATGCAGGTTTTGCCTTTGGTCAGCTCTCCAAGATCGCTTGGATCTGGCAGGACAGATTTCAAAAACTGCAGTGGCACTATTTCCACACCTTCATGCATCACAGGCTCAATAGCAGTCATACCAACATTTTGAAGCACGGTAACGTGGTTGATATAAGCGTCGCCAAATGTCATCCAGAAGCGCGCACGTTCAACCTCTGGAAAGTGAGTTTTGATGCTTTCTAGTTCCTCATGATACATGAGGTACATGTTTTTCTCACCGACACTGGGGAAATCAAATGCAACTTTTGTTGTCATTGCGGCTGATGTAACCCAATCACCATTCTCCCAATGACGCGCTGGCGCGGTCACTTCACGGATGTTGATTTCCGGATTGAAATTGGTTGCAAATGCTTTGCCATTGTCGCCGCCATTGCAGTCCAAAATATCGATTTGTCGGATAGTATCCAGCTTGTGTTTGCGCAGCCATGTCGCGAAAATACTGGTGACGCCCGGATCAAAGCCAGAACCAAGAATGGCTGTCAGGCCCGCCTTTTTAAAGCGCTCCTGATAGGCCCATTGCCAAGAATATTCGAACTCTGCCTGTTCAGGTGGCTCGTAATTTGCCGTATCAAGATAGTTGATCCCAGCCTCAAGACAGGCATCCATCAAAGCTAAATCCTGGTAGGGCAGGGCCAAATTCACCAACAGTTCCGCGCCGCTTTGTTTTATCAAAGCAACGGTAGCTGCCACATCCATGGCATCTATTTCTGCTGTTTTGATTGTAACGCCAACTCGCGACTTAACCGCTTCGGCGATCTCATCGCATTTGAACTTGCGGCGACTTGCGAGTGTAATTTCAGAAAAAATGTCTGAGTTCATAGCCATCTTGTGTATGGCAACGGAGCCCACGCCACCTGCGCCAATTACCAGAACTTTACCCATGAGAATACCTTTCAAAAGGAACGGTTTTTTCTACAGCGTTTCGCTGCTTTCAAAATATGTGTAGCCATTCATCAGGCCTTTGTAATTTGCGATCAGGCTTTTGCGTTCTTTGACACTTATTGTGCTTGCACTGACCGCTTGTTCAACAATTTTCTTAAATGCGTCGACACAATCACGCGGATCATATTCCACATAGGACAACACGTCAGAAATGCTATCGCCTTCAACTTCGTTAAGCAGCTTGATGCCGCCCTTACCATCGAAGTCTATGGTCACAACATTCGTGTCGCCAAACAAATTGTGCAGATCACCCAGAGTTTCTTGGTATGCGCCAACAAAGAAAACGCCCAGATAATAGTTTTCTTCTTCCTTGAGCGGATGAATTGGCAAAGCGGAGCTCTCGCCATCGCCAGTTACAAACCGGTCAATCTTGCCATCTGAATCGCAGGTAATATCGGAGAGAATAGCTTGATTGCTTGGTGTTTCATTTAAGCGTTGCAGTGGAATAATGGGATGAAGTTGATCGATTGCCCAAACATCTGGAAGCGATTGAAACAGTGAAAAATTGCAGTGATAGATATCGACCAGCTGATTGAATTTTTCTTCCATATCATCTGGGATCGTGTCGCTTTCATCCGCCATTTTTTTAATGAGAGACGTTATATGAAGATAAATCTTTTCCGCACGCGCCATCTCGCGGATTGAAATGTTTCCGAGGCTGAAAAGCGTCCGAAGTTCATCACGATAGTACCGCGCATCATTGAAACATTCCTGCAATCGCTCAGGCGCTATGTAGCCACCAATTGCCGAAATATCACCTATGAGGTGATGGTCATCGGCTTCTGGCTTCGGCATGGTGTCATTGCGATAACTTGTTGCCTCAAGAACGCTGAACACCAAGAATGACGAGTGTGCGGATACCGCTCGGCCGCTTTCCGTCACGATGGTAGGATGCGCTAACCCGGCTTCCTCCATGGCATAACCGACGGCTTCAACGATGTTGTAACAATATTCAGACATCGTGTAATTTGTGGAGTTTACAGCGTTACTGTTCTGACCCGTGTAGTCGATACCAAGACCGCCACCAAGATCGAGATAAGTCAACGGAACGCCTTCGCTGGAAAGAGCGGTAAACACTCTGCAAGCCTCAGTAACAGCGCGGCGCACATCGTTGACATTGGGGATTTGTGAACCCAGATGGGAATGTTGAAGCACAAGGCAATGCAGTAAATTGGCAGCCTTCAACTGATCAACAACGTCGACGATCTGATTGATCGTAAGGCCAAAAGTTGACCGGTCTCCGGAGCTTTCCGCCCAGTTTCCGCTGACACGGTGATTTAGTTTTATGCGGACCCCCAGCAGAGGTTCTTGATCAATTTCCTTGGCGACCTCGATCACAAGGTTCAGTTCGTTGATGCTTTCCAACACAATGATTGTATTGAAGCCCAGCTGCCGTGATCTGATAGCCAGAGCAATAAATTCTTTGTCCTTTACTCCGTTGCAAACAATTAGCGCATCTGGCGATAAAGTTTGACTTAGAGCGATGACAAGTTCTGGTTTTGAACCCGCTTCAAGTCCAAAGTGATAAGGTTCGCCATACTCGGCAATTCGATCAATCACCTGTGCCTGTTGATTGACCTTGATCGGGAAAACGCCGCGATAAACACCTTGGTATTTGCAGCTCTCAATAGCTTCAGCGAAGCAGTTGTTGAGGTTGTGAATCGAGTGTTTTAGATAGGAGGCAACACGCACAAGAACCGGGGTTTGAATGCCGCGCGCTTCTAGGTTCGCGATAATGGAGGGCAAACCAACTGGCTGCGCATCGGGCGCTAGTGGATTAAGCAAAGCAAGGTCACCATCATCCATCTGTGTGACGTAACCATCACCCCAGCGATCAACACCATATGGATCTGCTCGTTCAGCGTTGTTCATCAGCTGCACCACCCTTATTTCAACCGTTCCATATAGAGCATAAAGCCGCTGGAAACGTTGGAATGTTCAACATATCTATATTGGGGCATTTGTCGGAATATCGCAGAATGATCAAGTGTTTATTTGCTAATTATCCATTCCTGATCGTTTTATTGGCAACCAGCACTTACGTTGCCATGAGCTTAGATTTGTAGATTACAGGTTGAACAATGAGCGACAACAACAAATCAACAATTTTTCGCCCGCGCTCGCCCGAGTAAATTATTTCAGATGGTTCAGTCAGGCAGTGATAATCCTGCATTCCTAGCGTACACTTTTGCCACGGCTGCATCATCTTCCTTTCCAAGTCCGGACCCAGAGGCTGCCAGGAATTGTTGTAAGGCAGCTGCGGTAATTGGGGCGCCGAATTTGGCAGATTTTGCAATATCCATAACAATGCCCAAGTCTTTGGGCCAGATATCAACTGAACTGTGCGGTGTGTAGTCGCCTTTGATAATATGTGGTGCTCGGTTTTCCAGCATCCACGACGTGCCCGCACAATTGCTGATAACATCCAGGAAGGTCTGCGGGCTTACACCCTGGGTCATACCAAATGTCATTGCTTCTGCCATTGCCGCAATATGCACACCTGCAAGCAATTGATTTACGGCCTTCATGGCAGACCCTGCACCAGCGCAATCACCCAGTTTGAAGACGGTTTCTGCGGTTGCATCCAAAATTGGTTGAGCGGCAGCAAACGCTTCTGCTGTGCCAGCAGCCATTACCGAGAGCCGCCCCTCAGCTGCTTTCGCAGAGCCTCCAGAAATGGGCGCATCGAGATAGTACACTCCATGATCAGCACAGCGTTTTTCCATGTCACGAGCAAATTCAGGCGCGACAGTAGCACACGCAATAGCTACAGCACCTTTTTTCAGATGAGGTACAATTCCTTGATCTCCGAAAAGCACAGACTCTGTTTGTACCGCATTGAGAACAACGACAACAACAACATCTAAATTGCTGGCCACATCTATGGCGTCGCCGCTTGCACCACCTGCATTTCGAAATTTATCCATCTGTGCAGGAACAACGTCGAACCCGTGGGTGGTATGTCCTGCTTCTAAAATCGACGCTGCCACACCATATCCCATGGAACCAAGACCAAAGATCGCTACATTTTTCTGACTAAGCATTTTCTTTTTCTTTCTCTGTTTTTCCAAGCAGACATTAATAGCTTGCGAGGGGAGCGTGATCGCAATGGAAAACCATGATCACCATCAAACATCAGAAGCTCGAATGCGTGCGGCATTGGCTTTATCAAAAGCTAGTAGTGCCTGATTATCATGTGTACCGGGCATGACAAGAGTAGGAATTGTGAGGTGCGACATCCTGTCAAAAATATCGTGCATCGAATGCCACCATCATCGATAAGAAGAACTATCCGTATTGGAAGCAAGATAGCAACGGCAGAATTACTCTAAGTGCGTGGCGTAAAAGTTGCGGCGGCCTCGGAAGAGAGAAAACCTTCCCGTCGTTTGATCTCAAAATCTGCCTGCCAACTTAAATCCCGCCGAATTGAATACGAGGTCGCGTTACTTATGTCACTAAGATCTGCCTCTAACTAAGTTTCTGTTTATATCCGATGTGGTATTTAGTTGGATAAGATGTCCGGAAGTTCCCGGCAAAACAAAGCATTGGGGATGGCAAATTGGCAGCTCGGCTAACTCTATGGGGCGTACGGGGTTCAACGACCAATACAAGTCCAAACGTCAAAGAATTCGGCGGAGATACAGCTTGCTTCCAGCTCGAGGTTCCCGGCCGCCATATAATTTTTGATGCGGGGTCTGGAATCATAGAGCTTGGCCAAAAGTTGGTTGCTTCAAACCAGTCTCAAAAGATCGTGCTAGATATAATTCTTTCGCACTTCCACTACGATCATATCTTGGGCTTACCTTTCTTTGCCCCTTTGTTCGACCCACGTTTCCAAATTAGAATTTTGGCTGCTGATAGTGTAGATGGCACTGGTGTAGATGCAGTTCTTGATCAAATTTTTTCGCCGCCATTTTGCCCGATAACTCGCGATATGTTTCGTGCCAAAGTAACGACGCAAGTATTGATTGCCAGTGCGTCATTGCAAGTAGCATCTGAATTGAAAGTCACTGCTGCGGCTTTGCCACACCCTGGAGGTAATTGTGGTTTTCGCGTGGATATAGATGACAAATGCCTGGTCTACACCGGGGATTTTGAACCAAGCAGCAATAGCGATGAAGCACAGCTTTTGCGGCTTTTAGACAATGCTGACCTTGCCTTGTTGGATTGCACCTATACCCCACAGAACTATAAGCAGTTTCACGGTTACGGACATCCACACTGGGGCATGGTTGGCGCTTTGGCAAACAAAGCAGGCGTTACGAATTGGATTGGAATTCACCACCAGCATCTTGCAAGTGACAAGACATTGTCTGCTGTCGAGGAAGAAATAGCTATTGAATTTCCCAACGGTAAATTAGCACGACAAGGTATGATATTTGAACTCTAGATCCGCATGAGTTCAGACATTTGCTCGGCAAGAGTATCCAAACCGTCGTGCCATTCACTCTCTTTTCGAGTTGCAGCAAACGCCATAGCTCTATCGGGCAGTGTCTCGTCTGAAAGCGTAGACTGAATTTTGTTGGCGAACTGTGTTGGCGTTTTAGTATGGTCTGCACGTAGTTGAGCTGCAAGGCCCTTGTTCTCAACTCCCTGGGCCAAAAGAATCTTCTCCAAATCTATAGGTAGCAGGAGCTGTGGCATTCCGGCGAGGAGAAGCTCCATCGTTAGTATGTGACCACCTAGATGGATGACAAGCTTGTTGTCCCTACAAATATCTGAGAGCGGCACCGGTGTGCTCAAAAAGGTGATTTTTGTTCCTTCAGCCAATCGCCTGTCTTCCTGGGTTGTCTGAAGTGAGTAAATGGACACTGCGTGATCGATTGATGCCAAGGCCGCAATCAGATTTGTGCGAAGATCAGATGAGCAGTGTGTCAAATAGACAAAAATACCTGCATCATTGGTAGCCCGTTTGTGGACCGACGGTGGTTTCTTGCCAAGTAAAGGTCCAAGTGCCTGAGGTTGTCGTATTTTTGCGAACGGATCAAGCGCGTGCATGGTGAAGCAAGCATGTATATCTGCAGAAAAAACTTGAGGCAAAGCATCGATTTGCTGCATGCCGGTCAATTTTGCCGCTTGATTGATCGAGTTAAGTAGTGGCGCGGTTGGGACGGGATCTAACTGATTTACAAAGCGCGGATATGCTTGGATATTGACCGGGGGTAGGGTGTAGCCATTGCCAGTTGCCACAACCGGAATTCCCATACTGCGCGCTGCAAAAACTGCGGCGGGTGCATAGTCTGCAACCACCAAGTCTGGCCTATGCTTTTCCAAAAATGACTTCCACAAAAGCAATCGGGTGAAGACGAATTTTATTTCGTGAAATCCAAATCCTTTAACTGTGGAATTATAGCTGACGATATGCACAGGCGACTGGGGATGCGAACTACTCAATTGAGCAATATTGGGCATCTCTAGGACAAAATCGAATACACCTTTGTCTACAAAATTTGTCCCGTCTGGGTTTGCTAGGATATTTTTAAATTTCAATAGTTTCAGGCGCGCCGCAATATTCGAGAGCGCTGTAACGTGACCCAGCCCGGCACCATATTCCCAACAATGCAGCGCTAGTGGTGCACTGAATTTATTCAACTAGTTCGCCCTCAGTAGGTGTAAGTTGGGGTGTACATAAAGTCAGTATAGTCATTCGACAGACTATCCTGAATCCCATCGATCAATTCCGTAAATTCTTCGTCAGGTGAGTGTGGGGAATTAAACAATGCTTGGCCAGATTCTTCATTCACATCTTCATCGAGTTTAACAGGGTTTTCCTGTGGCCCATTGGGCGATGAACGCAAGAAGAAATCCAAATATTCCTGCATTGCAGGTGTTACAAGGAATGGGCCAATCGGAGGTTCGCCATTGCCTGGGTCAAAAATAGCGTAATTCGGTGCGGTAACAGACTGGGTGCCGCCCGCAGTGGTGATACTTAGCGCTCCCGGCGTATCCATCGTGTTGCTGTTAGGGCCAGGTCCGCGCAAGATAATAAGGCTGGCTCCGGCGCTGTTCGCTCCACTAGTCGGAATGCCGCCGAGTTGCGCCAAGGCTATTGCATCAATACCAACGATGCCTTCGAAGAACGTGCCGCGAATACCGATGGTAGCACTCGGTGTTGAAATTTTCGCATTGGTCGGGTTTTGCTTGCCAATGTTTCCACTCATGAAACGGAAAGCGCCCGTTGTAACCGTTGCGGCAACTTCACCTGCATTCGTTGAAGGATCATAGACAAACTTGTCGATTATCATTCGGCAATTTTGCCCGACTGTGAAAGTAGACTGATCAAGCAACAAGATTTGCAGTGCGCTATCCTGTTTTGTGGTTATTTGGTCATCCAGCTTTATCTGTTCTTTCACCTGAGCTTTTCGTTCCGCACCCGCGGTTGAAACAAATACTGACCCTTGAATAGCTGCACTGGTACCCACAACCGGTGCGGCGTGCAGCATTGTAAACGGCAGAGATGCGATTGACGGAGCAAAGATTATTGCAGTTGTCAGGCCAAGAACCAACATGTGACGCCGAATGGAAAATCCACCTTTGTCGCGTCCGTTGTCTGCATTTTGTTCGTTTAGCATTTGTTGTTCCAAATTTGGCGAATTCTTAAAATGCAAACCGCTTGGTGACTATAATATCACCTGTTAGGTTTTCGTATTCGATGATGGGGCTGGATGACTTCAACTCGGTGAAGGATACGCCTGCCTGCACGACTAAGCTTTTAAATTGTTTAGCCAAAAGCAAGTCATTTCCAACATCGCCAAGCACAGCTTTTATCGGCACACCAATTGCTGCTCGCGCAAACAATTGTTCATCTTCGCGGGTCACACCTACAAAAACGTTTCCATCAGGTTGATCAAAATCGGTCCATGAGTAGCGTCCGCTCAAGTTCAGGTAGATACCTTTCCCAAGCAGTGTCAAAGAGCTTA
>JBGCFS010000187.1:0-3238 GCA_045107035.1 Hyphomicrobiales bacterium | reverse complement strand
GATGCAAGCGTTTGGCCGGAAAGCAGGGAGGACAGGTGCATGGCGATGGTGGTGGAACCAATATCGCAGGCCACACCATAGGCTTCATTTTTCAGCCCCGGATAGAGGGCAATGAGGGTCGGTCGTGATGTTTCAAGATCCTGATGGATCGCTGCAGTAACACCCCATTTGCCTTTGCGCAAAATGCTTTGAACCTGAGGCAAAATATGCTGGGCCACCAGAATATCCGTAAAACCCCAGTCTTCTTCAATCGCCAGCTTGAGCCGATCGAGATCACCCAATGGTTTGTGCATGTCGGGTTCTTCTATCTCGACATAACACATTTGAATCGCGGGGTTGCGTTCAATCCAGCGTGTGTCAGCGGCTTTACGAATGGTTTGTTTGTTGACCACTGTGTCGGCTGGGATATCAACAATCAACGGGCCTTGCACAGTTGCGGAACAGGATAGCCTGCGCCCTTCCTTCAGATTGCCACGCTTTTCAGTATAGCGGACCTCTTTGGAGGACCATTCCGAGATAGCCTCGGGGGTGGAATCAACCTTGTGCTTTGCGAATTTGCCAAACTCTGGCGCAACCTGACAACGGCCACAGATGCCGCGCCCCCCGCAAACAGATTCCACATAAACACCAAGTTCGCGGGCAGCGTCCAATATGGGTGTGCCAACAGGGAAGTGTCCACGTTTCCCAGAGGGGGTGAAGACGACGAGAGGGTCAGTTGACATTTATTGATTATCCCGTCCGTGCTGCACGCCCGCCGCGGCGGCGGCTGCCTCCACCTGCTGCAGGAGCTGCTGCGGCTGGGGCTCCGGCGGCTGATGGTGTGTGGTCGCGGTAGGTCATGATCCAGTTGGCGCAATCCTGATCGGCGCTTGAAAGCACGTTGGCGGCGTGAACCATTTCCATTTCCTGTGGACGGCATGGGTTCATGATGGCGCTTGTCATGCCCGAGGCGATGCACATGGGAATGAAAGCTGCGTTGATACCGTGACGGTGTGGCAGGCCAAACGAAACGTTGGACAGTCCGCACGTGGTGTTGACGCCCAACTCTTCGCGCAAACGGCGCACGAGGGCGAAAACTTGCTTGCCGGCTGTGCCCATGGCGCCAATCGGCATGACCAATGGGTCAACCACGATATCATGGGCTGGAATGCCATAGTCTGCGGCATGTTCCACGATCTTTTTGGCAACTTCAAAGCGAACGTCCGGGTCTTCTGAAATTCCGGTTTCGTCATTGGAAATGGCAACTACTGGCACATCATATTTTTTGATGAGTGGCAAAATGGCTTCAAGCTTTTCCATCTCTCCGGTAACTGAATTTACCAAAGGACGACCTTTAGCCACTTTCAAACCTGCTTCAATGGCCGCAGTGACAGACGAGTCAATGGAAAGGGGAACATCGACAAGCTCTTGAACCACTTCCAATGTCTGAACGAGTAGGGCGGGCTCCGTCGCGTTCGGATCAACTGAAGTCACGCCTGCATTAACGTCCAGCATGGTTGCTCCGGCTGCAACCTGTGCAAGGGCGTCTGCTTTCACTGTCTCGAAATTACCCGCCTGCATTTCAGCAGCAAGCTTCTTGCGGCCAGTTGGATTAATACGTTCACCAATCACACAGAATTTTTGATCGAAGCCAATCACGACTTCCTTGGTAGCAGATGCGACAATGGTTCTGGTCACAATAATATCTCCGATATGCGCTGTTTTGCGCGTGTTTAGGTAGGACTATCGTCGTCTTTTATGGGGCTGCGCCATACCAAATGCGACATCAAATTGGCTTGTTTAAACTAGCCAGTGGGAATTTGATTTCTAATTACATAAAGAAATCTTTATATCAACCTTGCGCATTAAATAATTTGCATGTAAATTGTTCTTGCGACACTAAATGTCGCTAATGCCGTTATTGGGCCAATGCTCAATATTCAGTCCGAATTGAAAGAGGTATGATCAAATGTCCCGTGCACATTCGCATTCGCAACCCGTTGTCAGTATTGAATATTTTCCACCCAGCGGTTTGTCGGCAGAGCGGGCCCTGATCACGGGTGCGCATGCTTTGCGTCGGTTTGCGCCAGACTACCAAACGATCACTTTTGGGGCAGGCGGTGCATCTTCTGATTCTGTCCGCGATGTCGCTTTGGAATGGTCAAGCCAGCTTCAGAACCTCAATGAAGTCCCAACGGCCTGCCATCTGGCCCTGTGCCACTTTGAGAGTTCAGAAGTGTTGTTCGATTTTGCAACAAACCTAAAGGAGGAGGGCATTGAGCGCCTCGTCGTGTTGCGGGGTGATGCGCAATCGTCTTCGGGCAACGGACTTGCTGGACATAATTCAGTTGCAGACGCTGTTCGGGCTTTGAAGAAGAAGTTTGGGTTCGATATTTCCGTTGCCGCATACCCTGAACCGCATCCCAAGGCACAATCCAGTGCCGCAGATATTCAAGTATTACTGGACAAACAAGCAGCGGGTGCGAACCGGGCCATTACGCAGTATTTCTTTGATAATGAACTGTTTTATGATTTTTGCGACAAAGCGAGAGCCGCTGGTGTAAAAATGGATATCGTGCCGGGCATCATGCCGATTGCCAACTTCGAGAAAATTAAAGAGTTTTCTGAAAAGTGCGGTGCGTCAGTACCAGAGCGTTTTGAGGCATTGTTTGCAAAGGCCGGCGATGACAAGGCCGCCCGTTCAGATGTTGCCCGGGAACTCGTTGAAACACAGGTGCGCGATCTTGCACGTAATGGCGTCGATCAATTGCACATATATTCGTTGAACCGGGTAGACCTGACAGCCGACGCAATCCGCGCGTTTCAGGCCGAATTTGAAGGTGGATCAGTAACTAAATTTGTTCCTGCCATTGCCAGTTAATCCCCCAATTTACTGGCTAGGTTCTCCCTGCTGACCAACCCCCCAAATGCAGCGGGGAGGACCGAAAGTTTTAAGCGATAGCGGCAGCTTCGTGCCGCTCGCTAAAAACCAGGCTTCCCCTGTCGTTTAGCCAATCGCAAGAACCTTGCAGCCCTCCAAATGGAAAGACGTGCAGTTGAGCGATATTGCTGCCTTCTTCCCGCCAAGCGTTCTCAATGGGGCTTACGACATCTTCCGGTGAGTGTTTTGTGGCCAATTGGGTTATGGCGCTGGTGCGCTTTTTGAAGAAATTCAACGAATTACCGACACCGCACATGGCGGCATATTTGATCAGTGTTGTAATTTTTGCTGGTCCTGCAACTCCCAAATGAATAGGGC
>JBGCFS010000186.1:0-18440 GCA_045107035.1 Hyphomicrobiales bacterium | reverse complement strand
TTTTTATAGTGTTTTCAGTCCTGCGCGGTATGCAATGTCTACTATGGGTAGAAGGATACACCCGTGCGTCAAATTTTTGCTCTTTTTGGTGTCGTACTGGCGTTGGTGCCGGCGCTTTTATATTACAATACAGTTGTAGATGTCCGTGCCAGTAATGCGCTGCGCGAAGTTTATGTCCTGAAAAATAACCCGGGAGACGGGGGGTTTCTGGGTCGATATGTGGCCGGGGATACGCTTGAGGAAAGTGATCTGGACACCATTTTTCTGACCGAAAGTTCTGCAGAAAAGATGCCGTGGGCTATTCAAAAGCAGGTCGATGCAGGTGGTGTCGCTGTGTCCGAGGTCGACGCATTTGTCGGACGCCAGTTCACGCAGACTGTATCAGCCGGTGCTTTGTTGCAAGAAGCATTCTTTATTTCCGATCCACGCCGCGAATTTGGGATGCAGATCGCAACGGGCAAACAGGCGTTTTCGATTTCTGTTGATGAAGCGGACAGTGCTGGTGGTTTTGTCGAACCAGGTTCTATTGTCGATGTTTATGCGCAGCCGGTCCGGACTGATCAAGGTCGGATTATTGGCGCTGACACGCCGATCGTTAGTAAGATACGTATTCTAGCAGTTGGCGATCATTTCAGTTCAAGTGCGTATGAGCAAGCAGGGCGGCCGGCCTATCGCAATGTTACAGTTGAATTGAGCACTGATCAAATCACCGCTGTTTTAGTTGCGCGTGAGGTTGCCGGGGATCAGATGATCTTATCGCTCTATAACCCGTGTGCAACTGAAGGCAGCCGTGCCTTTGGCTGTCCGGCTGGCAACTGACGTGAAGCTTCGACTGCTTGATATCCATGGTAAGCTGCTGCGCGAATTTTTCCTAAAGCAGGAGAGTTACGAGATTGGTAACGATATGCGCCGCGCTTCAGAGGCTACATATATCGCTATCGATAGTGCCGCATCGCGGCCTCGGCATGCGCGATTGGCGCGCGCGGCACAGCCTGGCACTTGGAAATTGACGATTGTTTCCAGTGCCATGGCACGTATGGGTAGTATTAAGCTCAGCGTTGGTGAAGAAATCCCATCACTTGTGGCGGGGCGTGAGTTTCGGTTGGGGGATGTCACGTTCCATTTGGTGCCGCTGACAGGTGAAATTGGGGAGCCTGTGGCTGAACCCAGCTTAGCTGAAGTTGAAGGGATGTTGAATTCTAGGCTGGCAGCTTATCAAGATGAAAACCGTGACCTTTTTGGGCCGGGCTCTGATCGACAAGCGATCTTATCCGCAAGTCTGGAGGACTTCATCGAAGAAAAATTGGCGGATTTGCCGATTGATCTGTTGGAAGCATTTTGCGGGGAAGCACTGAAGCGGATCATGATCTCGGCCTGTCTTTTGACCCGCCCAGACGAGGATGAAAAACGTGACGTTCAGCGCAATTTTTCACGTCTTATCCAGGATAGTAACTCTGAGGTTCTGGATCTGCGTGCGCAGTTAACGGACGCTCTAAGTCTTTCTATGGTGGATACCAGTACGGCGAAGGATCTTGGGCTTATCGAAAACGGGTTTACAGAGGCCTATGCCCGAGTTGGCCCGTTGATTGGTCGTGTTTTGATGCTGGAGATCATTCGCGACGCGATACGCGAAGAAGTGTTGGGACTGTTTTTTAAGCTTGGGCCACTTCAATTCCTGCTGGATATCGACAAAATCACTGAAATTATGATTTGCGCGCATGACACCATCTTCATTGAAAAGGCGACGGGCGACGGTTCGCAAATGATTAATACCGGGCTTAAGTTCGCTTCTGAAGACGAACTGTTGAATATCATGCGCCGCATTGCGTCGCAGGACAATAAGCAACTTACGATTGGTGAGCCCTTGGTAGACGCCCGGCTTGAGGATGGTGGTAGCCGGGTTAACATCGTGATTAATCCAATAGCAAAAAAAGGATCAGCGCTGACGATCCGGAAGTTCTCGGATAAACAGTTTGAGGTTAAAGACCTGGTAGAAAAGAAAAAATCGCTTAGTTTTCCCATGGCGCGATTTTTGGAAGCGTGTGTGATAGCACGTAAAAATATCATCGTTTCAGGTGGGACAGGGACAGGTAAGACCACGCTGTTGAACACGCTTTCGTCGTTCATTCCAGATGGGGACCGTGTCGTGACGATCGAAGACACGGCAGAGTTGCGACTAACGGTCGAAAATCTTGTTTCTCTAGAGGCGCGCCGTGCAACTTCTGACGGCACCGGTGAAGTTACGATCAAGGACCTTTTGAAGAACGCTTTGCGTATGCGTCCGGACCGGATTGTGGTTGGGGAGTGCCGTGGCGGCGAAACGTTAGATATGCTTCAGGCAATGAACACCGGGCATGACGGCTCGATGACGACAGCCCACGCGAATACGCCGCTTGATCTGGTGCTGCGATTGGAAACGATGGTTCTGCAAGGCGGTCAGGATATGCCTGTCACAGCGATACGCCAGCAAATTGCTGCGGCGGTTGACGTAATTGTGCAGATCGAACGTGTTGGCGGGCGTCGGATTGTGCGTGAAATCGCCGAAGTTGGAAGTTTTGATCAAGAAACGGGAGAAATCCCTATCTTGCCAATCTTTGAGTTCGTCGAGACCCTAGAAGACGGTCGTTTTGATATCTCTGGCTATGCACCGAGCTTTTTTGAAGATCTCACCATTAAGGGTAAATTGGATGAGGCAACATTTTTATCATGATCGGCTCCGTGCTTTCTAATAATCCAGCTTTTTTTGATCTTTTGATGTCTCTCTTTGTCTTTGGCGGTGTCTTGTGTGCTGTCTGGTTGCTGAACAATGTGTTTGACGCAATATCCAATGATTTACCCGAGACCTTCAAAGAAAGCATGGATAATTCGGGTCAATATATTTTTGGTGGGCGTCTTGGTTATTCACAGATCTTTTCACTATCGATGACTGCTGGGATCATACTGTCTGTCGTAATATTTCTGCGCGGAGGCAGTATTTTTACGGGGCCGTTCATCCTGATGTTAGCGCTTGGGTTGCCCATTCTTTTGATTAACCAAGGGGATCGTAAATACCGGAAAGCGCTTGAGCTTGTATTGCCTGCGGCTCTTCAGCAGGTGGCGAATGAGATGTCTTCTGGTCGTAGTTTAGAAAAAGCACTTGAAGAGGTCACTGAGAGTGCCCCTAAGCCTGCCGATATAGAATTAGGAGCTCTGCAACGCAAAGTTGCCTCTATGGGAATGGAGCGCGCCCTCGAAGAGACTGCTCAGAAACTACAAATTCCAAGTTTCTCGCTGGCAGCATCTGTATTGAATGTAGGCTCAAAGCAGGGTGGGAATTTAATTAACGCCCTCAAACGGCTTTCGACAACACTGGTTGAGATTGAACGCATGAATCGTAAAATCCGTACTGCCAGTGAATCTGGGCGCCGGATGATGATGATCATGTCATTCTTCTCTTTGTTGTTCCCATTTTTTTGGTACACTTCTGGTCCGGTCAAGTTTGAAGTCGTTTTGTCTAACCCTCTGGGGCAAGCTATTTTACTTGGGGCCTTTCTTATTTGGGTCCTAGCAGTTGGACTGGCGATCATTGTGATCCGGGTCAAAGTATGACTGAGTTAATAGCTACATGTGGTTTGATCTGGCTTGGTAGTGCGATCTGCCTGGGAGCTATTTTTTCAGGTGTCGGTGAGACCTTTGACAGGCGTCTTGCTGGTAATGCAGTCGAGCCCATGGAACGTACTCCGTTGGTAAGAGAAGTTCGGCGTAGTGCAAAAGTTGCGCCAAACCTGTCATCCTCGTTCCGCCGGTTTTATTCGGGCCTAGATCGGTTGCTGATCTATGCGGGAAGACCTTACGGAGACCTAAGCGCTGCGCAGTTTTTAGATGCTCTTTTGTTGTTCGGTATCGCATTTGGTACAATCATGAGCGCAGCCTTTCTGACGATTGGTACGTTAGATGTTGTATCCGACCCAATTGGCAGTGCTTTGCGTGTGCTATCCCTCTTTGGATTCTGCCTATTGGTTGTGCCTGTGGTCTTTATCTTGGGACTTCTTAGTCGCGCCAATCAGGTTTCGGAAAGTATTAGTTTGGACTTTCCATTCTTCTTAGATTTGGCGCTCTTGGTCGTACAGGCAGGGGGCACACCGATCCAGGCGCTGCGCACTTATGTCGAAAATAATCCGACGAGTTATCTGGGACGTGAGCTGCAAGTCACGGTACAGGATTCTGAAATACAAGGCCTGGATATGGCGCTGTTAGCGATGTCTAAGCGGATCCAGCCTGAAAGCGTTCGGATGATTTTGCGTAATTTGGCGCAAAGCGAGCGTTCGACTGGGCGGGTGGCAGATTTCTATGCCGAACAAGCCGTTGAATTGCGTTCACTCCGATATGAATTGGCGGAACGTGCCGCTGACCGGGTGAAGCTTAATATGACTTTTCCGACTGTTCTAATGACAATGGCAATTGCTTTGGCCGTCCTGGCAGGGACAATTATTCAACTTCAGGGCATTATTTAACTAAGCGAGGCAACTAAGCCAGTGATAGCCAAAAAACTTTTGCGGATTGAAATTACCGAAGGGATTGATGTTGGCCTTGAATGTTGGCTGGCAGGCGAAACACTTCGGATTGGGAATGATCCCTCGGCTGATCTTGTGCTATCAGAGCCCGGCATTCTGACCGAGCATATAATGTGTCGCCGTGTTAAAGCCGGTTGGAAATTTGAGATCAGCCCTGCAGCTGAAGTGTTTCAAAATGGCCGTTTGGTGACCTCTGGGCGCTTGAAAGCCGACGATATTTTGCGACTTGGTCAAAATACCGTGCTCACAGTTAAAAGGCGCTCAGTCCCAGCAGATCAAAAGGACTTGCTTAAGGACGAGCCAGAACCATCGGACGTGCCTCTTCCAGTTGTAATTGCAGGGTTTATTCTAATTTTGGCATGTATGGTGGGATATGTCATTTATGATCATGCGCAAACTCCAGAAATAAAACCAACAGACGCTATAGCGCGCATTGGGATCCTTGAAGAGCACTTTTCTGATTGTGTCTATGGGCTAGACCCAGGGGACATCCCAGAAAATGCGCGCCTGATTGATCCGGCGCAACTGTATTGGCAAGCTGGTGCGCTGATTCAGCAAGAGGACTTGACTGCTGCCAAAGGATTGGCAAGCGCACTATATGCGGAACTTACAAATGCTATAAATCGTGGGAGCCTTTTGGAGACATCCAAAAACCTAGAGGCTGCGCAGAGCGCATTCCGGCAAATTGAAACGTTGTTGCCCAGCAATGTAGAGGGTGCGCCCTGCCCTATTGTGGCCCAAGCGCGCCGTGATATCGCGAGTCTCAAAAACCGCATGACGGAGGAATAGCATGCCACGTAACCCAAGTGGAGAAGTGCCCCGCATTCGTCCGGATGTTATGGAAGAGTTGCAAAAGCTCTATACGATTGACGAGCACAACGGATTCGAAAAGCGCGGCGGCCTCTACGCTTTTGATGGAGCGAGTAAACCGGGCGCAAGCCCGATCGAAATTCTAATCCCACATCACGATACGCTCGCGGACAGCAAGCTTAACAGCCAACTCTCCCAAGAATTTAAGACGCTGAATGACATGAACTCCAAAAATGTCCAGCGGGTGTTAGCCTTACACACGTCCGGTGTGTTTCGAAAATCCCCAGTGCTCGTGCTGCACAATACCGGCGAAGAAATCACAGATGCCTATTTCGGAAAACTAAGTCAAAAAGACCGACAAAAGCTGTTTCTGCAGCTGTTGAATGGCATGGCCGATTTGCACAATGCTGAAGTGCTTCACGGTAATATCACGTTGTCTGCTGTTGCTCAGCTTACGGAAACAGGTGAAGGGCAATTGCGTCATTTTGGGCTACCGGCCGGGGCTATACGTACGACAGGACCGGAAGCGCGCCCATATTTAGCCACCGGCCGCGAAACCGCCACAGCTGCTACTCGCGCAGATGATGTGCATGCCTTGGGCATGATTGGTTACCGCCTTTTCATGGGCGAGCAGGCTTTTCATAAGCATTTCGTTCAACAAGAAGATCCAAAGATAGCGGAGAAGCTTTGGGAAACGCGTGGATCAACCGCTCTTGCACCTACTGGGGATCAGCTTGGCCTAGGCGCAGATGATGGCGCCCGACTGGCGATCGTCCTCAAAAGGATGACCGGTCGTGAAAATGGCTTTACTTATAGTAGCGCGGTCCAACCTTGTGAGGCTTTAGGCGGCAAAAGCAGGGAGGCGTCACCAAAGTCACCAAACAAACGCGTCATGATCTTAGCCACCATCCTATTGGGTATGCTTGGAGCGGTTGGTGGCGGATTATGGCTACAAAACCAGGCGGCAGCGGAGCTTTTTGAGGCGCGTCAGTTGGCTTTGTCGGGTTGTGTTGCCGCACAGGAAGAGGCGCGTGCTCTGGTTGCACGCGGAGATTTGGCCGTGACTGGGCCGTTGCAAACGTTCTTGGATTTTACCACAGCACAGGCGACAAGTCCGGATTCTAGCCCTGAAACTATTAAGTCCTCGTGTGAAACTATGGCTGCCGTCACTGCGCTTGGCAGAGAAGAGATCGCTCTTCGTACTGGATTGGACAAGCTAGACGCTGAGATTGCTACAGCTTCGGACCTTCGCGCCGCGCCGTCTGACGAGCAGCTTTCATCTTATCAGATGTTTGTCACAGATTTGCGTGCAGATCTTGCCACCCAAAAGGAAGCTCTGTCTGGCTCAGGAGGCGATCTTCAACCGTTGGCTGACCTGATCCAAGATGCAAACGTTACCGGCCAATCCGCGCAACTTCTTGCGGCGACGCAAAGTTCCGTAGGGGCTGCAGTAAGCCAGCTCGAAGAATGGGATAAAACCTATGATTTTGGCGTGCTGGACCCTACAGCCGAACTTACGGCTTTACGCAATGACGTCGAAAACGTCGAAAACGTCACTGCGTTGCGGGACACCGATGCCACTGCTGTGACCTTACAGGGCCAGTTTGCAAGGGCTGCAGACAGCACTGCGCGTACCGCGTTCGAGGCAGCTTTAAGCCCACTTTTAAGCGCAGTGGAGGCACTGCCAAAAGAGGCGATCACAGATCTTAGCGGCGCAGAAGTACCCATTCCTCAATTTGCAGAGGCACTGGATAACCTGCGTGTGGAAGCCAGAAAACAGCAAGAGTTCGCAGCGGATGCTTTGCCGGAACGGATGCAAATCTGGACGACTTTGAATGCCCAAGCCATTGATATAAGTGCTGGAATTTCCCAAACTGCTGCTCAGCTGTTGGCTGCACTTCGGAACCGGGAAAACCAACTGGCCAGCACCTATGCAACCCAAACTGAAACCCTGCCTGAAGATCAACAGGATATGCGTGCAGCACTGTCATCCCTTGAGGCAGTCAGAGCGCAAATTGATGATGCACTCTTTCAACAGGCGGATGGCAGCCTGAAAACGGCACAAAGCGCGCTGCAAGCTGCCGCATCTGCCGCTGAGGCGCGCGCAAAAGCAGAAACAGATATCAAAACCGCAGACGACACCTTCGCCGCATCAAACCTGCCCGAAGACGTCACGGCCCCTGCGCGCGAACTGCTAAACCAAGCACAGGCCAGCTTTGACACCCACGCCTATCAAGAGGCCTCCGAAAAAGCGCAACAGGCGCTCGATCGCCTAACTCAAATTGAACAAGAAGCCGCAGCCCTTGCGCAGCAGAGGGTAGCACCCCGCCCTGCCCGCATTGGGAGTACTGCAGAAGAGCGCGCGCAAGCTTTGGCTCTATGTCGGGCTGCCCCGAATGGTCCACGCACCGCACCAAATTGTGAAGCGGCTATAACAAATGAAACGGCACGGACAGTCGAACTAGTGCCATTCCGTATTGACCGAACAGAGGTTAGTGCAGCTGACTTTAGTGCTTTTGTGCAATCCCAAAATTATAGGACTCAAGCCGAACTGGCTGAGTTGGTCATCGCAGATGAGCCAGATGGTCCGGCGCAGCTAAACGGCTTGGGGTACACGTGGAACCAGCCTATCGGATTTGGTACGACAATCGCGAATACACCCGATTTTCCGGTACTTAATATTAGTGCTCTAGATGCAGCCAAGTATTGTGCTTGGAAACACCCGTTGGGCCGACTGCCGACAGAAGCGGAATGGGAATACACGGCACGCGGCAAGAGTACATCGCTCTTCCCGCAAGGATTAGATGCAAACGCAGGAATGGAACAATTGTTACAAAGCCCTGATGCTAGCGAAAGCGGATCTTTGACCGCAGTGACTGCTAACCCCGTCCAAGGTCCAGCTGGGACAATGGCGTTAGCCGGTAACGCACGTGAATGGGTGAAAACCGATACCGGCTTTGCGTTGAAGGGCGGATCGTTCCGATCCACTAACCCTGTTGAACTACGCACAGCTGCACGTGTGATCGCGGATCCAAGCATAGCGGGTGTCGATTACGGATTCCGTTGTGCGCAAAGCTTAGATGTATGGGAGAATTGATATGCTGAGAGCTTCGATACTGGCGGTGGCCACAGCTGTGAGCCTGGTGCCTGGTTTGAGCATGGCTAAAAATACTGCCATTGTAATCGGAATTGGACAATACGCGCATTTAAAGCCCGAGCAGCAGCTTAAAGCGCCGGTCTCAGATGCCTTCGCGATACAAGACTTTCTTATCTCAGAAGGTTGGTTCGCGAAGGATGAAATTGTCATGCTGCTCAACAAGACTGCAACTGGAGATAGAATAGCAGCAGAAATTAAAAAAGCGGCAGAAATGTCTGATCCGGGCGATAAAGTACTCATTTATTTTTCGGGGCACGGTGGCAGGCGTCCCGATACAAACGGTGATGAAGCAGATGGTTATGACGAACTTTTGCTCGCGCACGATTTTAAAGGTCGTCTCGCATCTGCATCTGGAGATGGCGCAAATGGTATGTTGTTAGATGATTGGATGGGTGAAGCTTTAAAAGACTTAGATGGCCGCGATGTAACCATTATTTTGGATTCGTGCCATTCAGCTACATCCACTCGGACTTCCAGCGAAAGCACATTTGATGGACCAATTGCACGCGGACTGCTCATCCAGTCAGCGCGAGGTGCACAACGTGACGCCGTTACGACAGCACAAGAGGCTAGCTTTGTGGAAATACGCCAAACTACACATTCCGTCTGGGCAGCGTCTGCGCCCGAACAATATGCTTGGGAACAGGGTGGCAAGGGAATTTTCACAGACTTCTTCTTATCCGGTTTGCGAGACAGAAACGCAGATAGTAACCGCAACGGGATCATTACGAGCGCTGAACTATGGGATTACACACAAAAACGGACCGCTGCTTGGTGTAAAGATTCAAAAAAATGTCGCGAATTGAACAAGGGCTTTACGCCACATTTCGAAGGCCCCGCTGATCAAGTTGTCCTAAACTATTTGAAAACGGCACAATCCTCTGAGACGGCTGCGTCAGATGAAAACCCTACCTCAAGTGCTACCGAACAGCCAACAAACCAAGTCACGAGCGTTGATGACAGTGCGCAAACCCCAGTACTAACAGAGGGTCTCCCTGTACCCACAAACGATGGAGAAAATACCCAGCAATCTTCAGAGCAGCTAAGCCTTGCCGACCTTCTTGGGTCAAGCAACACAGCAGATCTGCAGCTAGATATCGTAAACGGTTCTGATCTCACCATAGGCCAAATGGTACAATTTGAACTGTCCACACGTCGCAGCGGGACCTTAGTGCTGTTTGATGTGAACCCAGATGGGCAATTGCTGAAGTTGTCACCGTCCGTAATCTCGCGTGCGAATATTGAAAAGGTCACCCCAGATCAGACAATTTATGTGCCAGAGGGCCTGAGCGCAAATGGTAAGCCTATCGCGATTGAGGTGACGGAACCAACTGGAACCGGCCAACTCGTGGCATTGTTGATTGAAGATGACAGCCTAGATATTCGTACTTTTCTAGGCACCAATCTACAAGGTGAACCCATTCCAAACGCTCGCGGTTACCTTGCCAATTTGGCTGAACGGTTGCGGCGTATTCAGGCTAATAGAGGTATAAACCGACCTCTAGATTGGTCGACCACATATTTAACCTATAATATTAAACCATAACCTACTCGATGGAGGACTGAATATTGTTTTCACAACGATCTGCCCTGGGCGTATTGCTGATAACATCTGTGTTGGTTGCATCAAATGCCGTCGCCCAAAGTGCATGCCCCGAGGCTAAGGCACAATTGGCAATGACCGCAGACGATCCGTTCAGCACATCAACTATTTTTGAAAACGAAGTCCGCAACAATCCTGCATGCTCAGATTCATTTCGCACTGAAATGCGGAAAACTCTGGCCAGTTTATATAGAAAATCAGCGCAAAGCGCGCCAGCTTCTGAACGTGTGGATTATTTAGAAGCGGCTTTGAGCTATGGCAGAGGCTGGGATGATCAGCGCGCTTTGGGTGAGGCTTTGCTTGAAGTCCAAAATTATACCCGTGCTGCGGAGCATCTGCAGAAGGCTATCAACGGGCTAAATGATAATCCCACTCAAGGAGCCATCAACGAGAACGAAATCACTGAACTTGTCGAGATGGCCGCTTTGGCTGTCGGACTGGCAGATGGCCCGGTTACAATTCCAACCGGTCGCAATGGGAATATTGGTGGTGTCTATGCCGCCTCTGTACGTGGCTTCAAAGTAAAAGAGGTCGATGTTTACATTACCTTTGAATATGATTCCGATAAATTCACCCCTGAAGGGATTCAGGACGCCGACAAACTTGCTCGTGCAATTGTGCAACAGGGTCCGGCTGAAATCCTTTTAGAAGGACATACGGACCCAATCGGAAGCGACGAATATAACATGGATCTGTCTCTGCGGCGGGCTGAGGCAATGAAAGTTTTCCTGATCGAACGTGGCTACACAGGAGACGTCCGCGTCATCCCTAAAGGTGAAACAGAGCCCCCACAATTGACCGTAGATCTTGAGCTGGAAGAGGAACAAATTTATCGCCTGGCCCGGCGGGTTGAGTTGATCCGCCCATGATCCGCGTTGGACTCCTTGCAAGTTGTTTGGCACTACCACTGACTGCGGTTTCTGCATCCGCCGAGCTCTATGCACTTGTCATCGGTATCGATGAGTATGAACACCTGTCCGATTTGCAAGGTGCTGTAAACGATGCCAGTGACATAGCTGATGCCGTCGCAGCTTTGGATCCAACCGAAGTCCGCGTTTTGCTCAACGGTGCCGCAACTCGCGAAGCGATCTATACGAACTGGAATGAATTGGTCGCCAAAGCAAGTCCAGGTGACACACTTCTCATCACCTACGCTGGACATGGCGGAAACGAACCCGCCACCTATGCTGATGATGAAGACAATGCACGAGATGAAAACATTTTACTGTCTGGATTTGATCGGACCGGTTTGCCAGCGGCACAACGAATTCGCGATGACGAAATCGCTGCATTAATTGCACAGAGGCCTGAAGTTGACGTTATATTCGTTGCTGATAGCTGTCATTCGGGATCGGTACACCGAAAACTGACAGGCCGGGCACGGTTTAGTCCAATCACCGAAATCATAGATGACCCACTACCCCGGCCTACACAGATCACCCTGCCAGAGTTTGAAGACGGATATTCCAGTGTGTTCTTTGGGGCTGTACCAGAAACAGACCTGGTCTATGAAATCACCGAAGGGGATCAGGTTCGCGGGGCGCTAAGTCTTGCCTTTGCAAATGGCATCCGAGGGGCTGCTGATCGCAATGGTGACGGAGAAATCACCAAAGGAGAATTGGAAGAACACATTCGACGCACTGTTAGCCGACGTACGGGGGGCAACCAGTTTCCCGTCGTACAACCCTCGGGTCAAATTGACGAGACGCTCTTTGTTTTGAACCAAGCTGCCGATCCGGCAGACAGTCGAGTCAATCCGTTTGCAACCGCCTTTGATGACCTACCAGCAGTCCCCCTTGAAATAATAAACGCTCCTACGCCTGATATGTTGTATCCGGCGTTAGCAGGCATTTCCCCTGTCACAGATCAATCAGAACGCCTTACATGGGACGTTGAAGCAGGCATGATCTTTTCCCAGCAGGGCGAGATGCTTTCCCGCCTTAGCGTTGACGTTCGTACCAATGCAGCAGCGCCCATCAAGCATGTTCAACGCGTGATCGACAAAATGCGGATCGCGCGACATTTGCACGATCAGGGTTTAACGCGTGAACTAACCTTGAGTTTCAAGTCCGGCTATCAACGCTACCGTGAAGGGGATCGCGTTTTGGTCAGCCTAGAAGATCGATCGCATGATTTTCCGGTCCTATTTAACCTTGCTTCAAATGGAATAATCCAATTCCTATATCCCGACCCCCGCTACAAAGATCGCGAACAAATTCGAGCAGCCGAAAGCCTGGATATGACATTCTATGCCGTAGAACCATTCGGAGCAGATCACCTTGTCGCAATTGAAACAGCGCAACCTGTACCCGCATTACTGAGGTCAGCCCGATTGCGGCACCGGGATACCACGAACGTGCGGGCCTTTTGGACGGATCTACACTTTGCACTGAAGGACCAAGATCCTGAATTCGCTGTTTTCCCCTATTTCACAACGGACGGACCTTAGGCGCAAAATGATATCAGTACCGCCTGTTCTTGCCCTGATCTTCCCTTTGGCATGGGGAATTACAGTTGCTGTGTTTATCTTGCGAGACCGTTTTTCTGCGATCTTGACGGGAATTTCTCTGCTGTCTTGCTTACTCGTGATGTTGAGTTTCCAAAATGCTTTTGCCAATAATGCCAGCCTTGTCCTTGCGCTGGCATCAGGTATTTTGAGTACACATCTCATTGGGCTAGCATTAATTGATGCGCGTATCTCGCAAGTGCCTGATATTCTTACACTCCCCTTCATTGCGACAGGGCTTTTACATGCCTGGATTGTTTTAGATTCTCTGCTGGCGCATGGGATCACGGCGATTACATTGGGTGGCACAGTACTTGCTGCAAAATGGGTTGCACAAAGGGCAGCGGGTCAAGCAAGTAAGGCAGATATGTTTGGCTCTGGTGATGTTCTGATGGTCACAGGTTTGGGTGCGTGGCTTGGCCCTTTCGGTACTGGGGATGCACTTATCCTAAGCGTTGGCATCACGTTATTCGCCATGATGTGCTTAAGACGTCGTCAAATTCCATTTGCACCAGGCTTAGCCATTGGCACTTGGAGCGTTTGGCTTCTTGGACCAATCATTAGCGCTCAACTTTTCTACACACTAGGAACACCGGCAATATGAGGCCATAAATGAAGATTGTAAGTACGAATACCCAACCGCCAATTGTTTCGGCACAACAAAAAAAACCACGGCTTAAAGAAGTCATAGGGGGGAAAGATATGTCAGACGGTTTTGACCCTGAAAGCGACTACCTGAAAGCCGTCAGTATTCTAGAGCAGAATATGCGCACGGAGTTGTGGTTCTACGAACAAGTATTGTCACGTGTAGATGAAACTATGGGGGCTGGTGGCGATTCCATTAAACAAAAGCTCAACTACGATTTCTTGGTCCATTTGGCGCGCTTTTTCTTTTTATTCAACTCATTAGATATGAATGACCGAAATATGCTCAGTGCATTCATTGACGCACATAATGCCAAAGTTGTAAGCGATATTGACCGTAAGTTGATCGAGGGTAGCGTCAAAGAAAAGCGCAAAACGATCTTTTCTGATGTTCGGAAATCTAAAATTATGGAAAGCTGCTTTGCTTTAGGCCGGCCTGCTTTCGCAATTACAGAGCTAGCTCACTTCTTGACAGATTTCATGTCCGAAGCATCTGCCACACGTATGGTTGATGATCTGGTACTAGCACGAGTCCTCTCACGCGTTGATGACCCCCGCATAGAAGCTGCAGATAACCGCAAGCTCATCGTTTCGGATGGCTTCTTAGAAAACCTATATGCAAAAAGCCTTATTCAATCACGTGCCCCGTTACTTTCAAGGTCAGCAAGCACACAACCTAACGCCCAAACAGGTGTTTTGGACACATAGGAGTCTATATGCTGTTTTCTTTAATTTCTGCCATGAGCTTTTCCGCTTTCCCAAATATTGATACCCAAACATATCAACATAAAAATACGCACGACATGATAATCCTTGCTCAAGCTGAAGATAGATGGGGCGTTGCGGATCTAACTATACTTAAAGACCTACAGGCAGACCTTCTTAATATTCTCGAAGGGCCTGTCGAATCCTCCCGCGATGATCGTGCCTTAAGCGCTCAAGACAAAGCCGCTATCGCGTTTGATCCAGAATTGAACGAAGCTTTTCGTGCTGCGCCAGCTGCAACCTTAGACTTAATTCAACGTATCAGAGATGCGGGAGGGCTCAAACCATAAAATATTTAAAACTATGATTTCTAAAGAGATTTTTCTAGGATACCTTCATATCTCTTAAAGGCAGTTTTAGCAGATGGCTGACCGTCATCACTTTCGACAATCTCGGAAATTTCAGTAATGACTCGTTTAGATCCAATACGTTCCAGCTGCACAATCACACTTATAGCCTCGCCAAGCTGACGGCGGATTGCCACAAGGGGTAATTCTACATCAGCCATCAAACACAGAGTTTCTAGCCGAGAAAGTGCTCGAGCAGGGCTATCAGCATGTACTGTCGACAGCGATCCAGCATGACCGGAATTCATAGCTTGGATCATATCCAGTGCCTCCCCGCCGCGGCATTCGCCAACAATAATACGGTCAGGGCGCATACGAAGGGCAGCACGAAACAGTTCTCGGACTGTGATACCACCACGATCGTGGATATCAGGTTGGACAGTCTCAAACTGGATGACATGAGGCAATTGGATTTGCAGTTCAGAACTATCCTCGATGACGATAATACGTTCTTCTTTTCCCATGCTTTCGGACAAAATATTCAGCAAGGTCGTTTTACCAGTTCCAGTTCCGCCGGAAATAATAACGTTCTTTCTTTGCTGCACCTTTTTGATCAAGTATTCAGCAGCTTCTTGCGTAAGAGCACCTTTCGCAATGAGGTCAGGTAGCTTTAATTTTTCTTGCTGAAAGCGGCGAATTGCAATGCAAATACCTGGGCGTTGTAGCCCCAGTTTTTTACTTTCTAGTGTTTGAAATGGCCGTGCGGCCGGATTCTGTACAATATGGACACGTGATAAGTCTGGAAGACGTGCCTCTGTCGACAGATCATGTTCACTCAGGCGTTTTCCGGAAAACTGTAAAATTGCACGGGCCAAGCCGCGAACAGCGACAGCGTCATCAAACCTATGTTCTGTTAGAGATACGACTCCATCACACTCAATATAAATCTGATCCGGACCATTTATCATGATCTCGCTTACTCCATTGCCTGGCAAAAGCAGACTAGCAGCACCTTTCATTAGATGCAGGATTACGCGCGCTTGAAAACTCTGCCAAGCGGAACCAAAATCAGGAGGATCGTCAAACACTGCTCAACCAAACGGCAATGCAAATAGAATACTGTCAATACTATGGCTGTTTATCAGCGCCTCATACATTTTGAGAAGGAGGAAACCCGCAGCAACGCCAAGGGTTCCTAACAACAATGTGTAAGTTAGGACTGGCATTTCTCAGACCTACCTACCCACGCGCAAGCCAATGCCGGTTCCAAGACCATGAAAGAAATTGTCGACTGCATTTCCGACTTTTTTGCCATTTCCTCGGCGCTTTGATGAAGACGATGAGCTACTCCGGGAAGGTGCTTTTGCAACAGGCCGTGAGGCCAAATAAGTCGCAAGAACGGGTTCTGACGCGACGATAAGCATTTGGTGTTGCAATGTATTTAAATACCCTGTGGGAACCAATCCTGTTTGCGATTGCCATTGCTGAATACCACGACGAGACTTTGGACCAATCGAACCGTCGGCAGTTCCAACTTTGATCCCCATTGCATTTAAACGGTTCTGGATATTGCGCCGCGCTTCTTTGTTCAAAGACAACGTTTGTTCCGTAATCTGGTTCGTTGGAGCAGCCAGAACGACTGGTGTCAAGGGCAGTGTGAGCGCAGCACCAAAAGCCCGTGTATTATTGGCAATCTGTTGAGGGAATGGTTGAATAATATTCGATTGAACACTTGCTAGCTGGTTGTTTGTTGCTGGTGCTTGCTCAGGTGCTTTTTCCGCAACGGCTTCTTTCTCCAAATCAGCGATCGAATTACGAGCCATTCCAGCAAACATTCCATTTGGAAAGTTCTCTAAGTAAGCGCGATAGTCTGAAATTCTATTACTATCACGTGCCATCTTAAACATAAACTTTTGGGTATCCAGATCTGGGGACGTTACCTGACTGGACTGGACAGGCGCTTCTAATGCAGGCGCTTGGCTTGGTTCTTCGACTCGGGCGACAACCGCAATCGGATTCAGCATCAATGGTTCACTAAGTGACATGTTGATCCATGGCTTCTGTTGACCGCTGGTGGTTTCCTTAACCTCTCCGGTCACACGGGTCATAACATCGGCAATAGATGTATTGGCGGCCCCAATATGATTAAGCAAAGCTGACGTAAAAGGCGAGTGACTGCCAGCCCCATCCTGAGCCACAGTGCCCGGTGACGTTGCAAAGGCAATAGCTGTGTCAGAGTCCCGTGGTTCAATACGGCTTAGACCCCGTCCAAGATTTACTGAACGGCTGGCATTCGCCATTTGATCGTTTAGATCATTAGCAAGCGGGTTGTCGCGACAAGCATCCATAAACAGCAAATTGGGGCCGTTCGACAGGTTCAGAATTTCCATGACTTCTTCCATGGGAACCATTCCGCGCTTCCAACGGACAGGATTGTTCATAGTCGCGTCAGTCGGCACGATGTAGTTCACACCATCTACTGAAATGCCATGCCCAGCGTAAAAGAACAGAGCAAGCTCTGAGCCAATGACCTCTCCGCTAAACTCATCAAGGGTATCGTCCATCTCATCCTTGTCGAGATCATATCCTTCAAACGTTTCGAACCCTAAACCACGTAGCTTTTCAGCCATTGCTTTGGCGTCGTTTGCTGGGTTTCGCAGCGAAGTAGTCGACTCATACTCACTGTTGCCAATAATCAAAGCAACTTTCTTCGTGCTTGCTGAAACCGCTCCAGCGGTCATCAAACATACGACGACAGATATTTTCAGCACTTTTGGCAACATCGTTGAAGTATCCTTTTTCAAAGGTGTTATTGGATTAATTGGCTTACATTTATAACTTCGATACGCTCATGCTGCATCCCTGTCGGATTTGGTCCGAAGATCGGGGATGTTTGTCCATATCCCATGGGGATCAAGCGTGATTGATCAACAGAATAAAATGCAACCAGGTGCTCAACGATGGCTTGAGCCCTACGTTGGCTGATAGGTTGTGCAGACGTCGCCAGGGCTACATTCGGAGCGAGGTGTGATCCAATCTGAAACGTAGAATCCGTTATCTCAGCTTCATTTAACGCCAACGCGAGTTCCCGCAAAATGGTCATCCCACCTGCGGTAAGCAAGGCAGTACCTTCTTCGAATTCGACCGGCAAAAGTGCTTTTGGAAGATCAAGCTGACCAGGCAACGGCTGGTACGGTGTCATTTGCATTTGGCCGGTCTGAACCATTGACCGCACCATGGGGCCAGTCTGTTCAGTTTTTAACGTTTGTACGATTTGTGCCGCTATGTTTTGGGCGACACCAGCATGAGGTAAAAGTGCAAACGCAGCAAAGAAAAACAATATCAACGAGCGCATATAATATCCATGTAAATCAAATTTTACGAAAGATGCTTGTTTATTGATAAGAAGTGTATTCTTTGGCTGTCGTATTGCAACCATTACATCGACTAAACAGGCACTTTTTGAGCCTTCTAGACTCTAATGATCACTGTAAGTGGTTAAATAAAATGATTAAATTCGAATAGTGACTTAGCGTTTTATAAACCGGAATGCACTCACTATAGTTAACAAACTCAGCAGCAATAGGCCATAACAGTTAATAGATAACAGTTATCTTCTGCGCCCATCGATTTCCGCTGTGTCTGGAATGTTAATCCCACCGGCTCGCAGACATTCATAAAGTAACTCTTTCTGCGTTAGCCCGCGTTTCTGGGCTTCTTCAGCAAAGGCTTCCTTAATCGGCTTCGGAACATTCGTGAAAGAAAACTGGACGCGTGGCGCGTCCTTCAAGGCCAAAGACTTGGCCCTGCTCACGCTTGGTAGCGGAGCCGAAAGCTCTTTCAGTTTCTTGGCGCTCTCGTCGCTATCTAGGTCATCACCAAGATTTACGCTGACTTTGGCCATGACCCTCTCCCGTAAAAACTAATTAACCCCCTACCCTGCAAATCCGCTAAAACGGTTTGCGCAGATCTCTTGGCTGGTCCTTGTGGTGCCTGACCTGTTGAGGTCATTTCCTTGAACCCCGTACGATGGGCGCACATTGCATTGAGGCGCGGCACTTTCTCTGCATCCAACGCATCTATAATTGCTTGCGTAATATTTGTGTTCGCGTCC
>JBGCFS010000185.1:0-4023 GCA_045107035.1 Hyphomicrobiales bacterium | reverse complement strand
TTCACTTGCGATCCTGGCCAGTTGCGCCGTGTTACCGCCGCCGGTTTTTTCCCTAATATTAAGGCGGTGACTTTCCACTGTTCGAACGCTGATTGATAACTTCAGCGCGATCTCTTTGTTCCCTAATCCTTGGGCGATGGCTCGCAGGACCTGGCGTTCTCTGGTGGACAGGCCGTAAGCGCAAATTTTTCTTGGTTCAGGAAAATCGCCAATCTCCCCAGGTGCATTGTTGCTTGCGAAATCCGCTGTGGATGGGAAAAGTGACGGGGCGACTTTTGCGGAGAAATACAATCCACCTGCGGCGACGGACCGGATGGCTGACACCATTTCTTTTGCGCTTGCATCCTTTAGCAAATATCCATTTGCGCCAGCTTTTACAGCGCCTTGCACCTATTCCGAGGCATCGTAAATTGAAAGCATCAAGATTTTACACATATGGCCGTTTTCTCGAATTTTCCGGGCAGCTTCCAACCCGTTGAGGATTGGCATGGAAATGTCCAACATAATGACATCTGGATTATGCCTCTCGATCTGTTCGATAGCTTCGGAGCCGTTTTTTGCCTCTGCGATGACCTTTAAATCAGGTACTTCCTGCAGGCGCGCACGGATTCCATCGCGAACAACTTCGTGATCATCTGCAATTACCAGAGAAATCTGAGGGTGAATGGGTGGTGAATTGAACGTAGTTTGTATGTCAGTCATGCGGCGTTTTTCACTTCAACGGAGTAAGTTTGGCTGAGCGGCACAGTCACATAAATCTGCGTTCCTGTTGCCTCTTCATTTGTCTTGGCGGGACGCATGGAAAAACGTCCTCCGTGACTTTCCACGCGCTCGATCATATTGCGGATGCCGAGGCCTGAATTTTGCAATGCTTGTGAAGAGCTGGACGACAAGCCGTGACGCAGCTTATTCGGAAGCCCCTTGCCATCGTCTTTGATTGTTAGAACTAGCTCTGTTTGGTTGACCTGTAATTTCACCAAAACATTTTTGGCATCCGCATGCTTTGCGATATTTGTGAGGCTTTCCTGAAGCACGCGATAGAGGGCTGTTTTTGCTTGTTCGGAAAGGCGCTTGCCAACGGGTTTCGTTTGTACATCCACATGCAGGCCGGTTTGCTCTGAAAACTCTTTGCAAAGATTTTTAATTGCAGCGGCGAGCCCCAAGTCGTCAAGAACACTGGGACGCAAGTCCTTGGAGATGCGACGCACTTCATTTATGGCGTTTTCCAATACACCCATGGATTTGGCAATCAATGCTCGGCCAGGTCCTTCCTTTGGTGTTCGTGTGTGCGCTAGGTCGAGGGAATAGCGCGCGCCTACAAGGAGTTGGCTTATGCCGTCATGGAGTTCAGTAGAAACGCGTTTTCGCTCACCTTCCTGCACATCCACAATGCGCTTTGTAAGGTCTTTCAATTTGCTATCGGCAAAACGTTCTTCGGAAAGGCGGATGGCAAACAGCATGCTGCTTACTAACAAGACAGCAATGAAAGTAATGGCGAAGAGAATAATCGCTGTCTGATATACATTTTGCTCTGTCTGAGCCTTCAGAATAGCAACTTCTTTTTCAATGTCATCAATGTAGAGGCCCGTGCCAAACATCCAACCCCATTTGGGTAAATACTCCGCATAACCAAGTTTCTCAGCAGCCAGATCGGTCGTTGGTTTGTTCCAAATATACCGATAGAAGCCGCCACCATCTTGCGCGCGTTGAATGAGGTTACGGATAACGTATTCACCATTTGGATCTTGTAGATCCCACCAGTTCTTTTGAACCAGTTCTGGCAAGCGAGGGTGCACAAGATTAGTACCCTTGTCGTCATAAACGAAAAAATATCCGTCGTTGCCGAAGGTCATATCGTGCAGGATTTGCTTAACTTCCGTTTGCGCCGCTTCCCGCCCGCCTGGCTCACTTTCGTAAAGATGGCGAATAGAGGTTTGCGCCAGCGAAATGTAGTTTCTTACCTCCGCTTGGCGCGCTTCGAGAATTCGGGTTTCCACTGTCGCAAGTTCGGCATTTACAAGACGCTCCGCCTGAAATGAGATCACCATCCAGCTTATTGCAGAAACCGCCATGAGAGGCAGAATGGTGATCAGCAATAAACGTGTTCGAAAGGTCAGCCTTGTGGTTGCGTGCAGGCTCATTCGGCGTCTCCTGTATTGGCAGGTCGCCGAATTTTAAACAGATTAATCAATATGTGCCTCCCAACATCATGTTTCTCAGTACTACTACGCAATTTTTCCGCAGTTAACGCAATAGCCAGAATAGTTTCAGTTGCCTAGACAGGGCGTGACTACATTTGTAATGGTGTCGTTGATATTTCGCCACACTTTGTGCAAGGGAGGAAAACTGCACATGAGTAATTCCAAACTGGATCGTCGATCCTTTATCAAGACTGCTGGTATTGTCACCGCTGGTGGCGCTGCCGCTACCGCGCTAGCCACACCAGCTATTTCGCAGGATATGCGCGAGTTGAAAATGGTCACAACATGGCCAAAAAATCTTCCGGGCGTTGGTACTGGTGCTCAGCGTTTGGCTGATCGCATTACAGCAGCCACAGAAGGAAAAATTACGGTAAAGCTGTTTGCCGCTGGCGAACTGGTCCCACCTTTAGAAAGCTTTGATGCTGTCTCATCAGGTACAGCAGACATGTATCACGGTGCTGAATACTATTGGCAGGGCAAACACAAAGCATTTAACTTTTTCACAGCCGTGCCAATGGGCATGACGGCGAACGAGCTGGATGCTTGGATCAATTTCGGCGGCGGTCAGGAACTCTGGGATGAGCTGTCTGCGCAATTTGGTGTGAAAGCTTTGATGGCGGGTAACACCGGCGTGCAGATGGGCGGTTGGTTCCGTAATGAAATCAACTCCATGGAAGACATGAAGGGCCTAAAAATCCGCATGCCTGGCCTTGGTGGTGAAGTTCTGCGTCAAATCGGCGCTGCTGCTGTTACGCTGCCTGGTGGTGAAGTTTATCCTGCATTCCAGGCTGGCACTATTGATGCGACTGAGTGGATTGGCCCTTGGAACGATCTTGCATTTGGCTTCTATAAAATTGCTAAAAATTACTACTGGCCTGGATTCCACGAGCCAGGCTCAGGCCTGTCATGTTGCATCAACAAAGGTGTTTGGGATAGTTTCTCTGTGGCTGAACAGGAAATTGTTGCTGCATGTTGTGCCAAAGAAAATAACTTGATGTATTCAGAGTACAACGCTCAGAACGGCGCGGCACTTGATACCTTGATTAACAAGCACGGTGTAAACCTTAAACAATTCCCTGATGAAGTGTTTAAGGCTCTGTCAGATTCTGCAGCCGAAGTTGTGAACGGTGTTGCTGAAGATGACCTTGGACGCCGTGTGCTTGAAAGCTTCCAGGCAAGTCTTGGTGCTGTAAGCGGTTGGGGTTCCATTGCTGAACAAGCCTATCTTGGTGCACGCACTAAGGCTACAATGTAGCAGGTTTAACTCGATAGAGTTATATCACCTCCCGCGGCTTGCTGCGGGAGGTTTTTTTAAACGTGAGATGGGCCTAATGCCTTTGAAACGGGCGGTTTCATTCAGGGAGAAATCTAATGCGTGCGCTTGCTGATCTGATTGATCGGATCAACAAATCTGTTGGTCGAACTGTTATGTGGTTCGCCTTGCTTCTCGTTCTCGTACAATTTGTCGTCGTGTTGATGCGTTACGTATTTGGTGTTGGCTCTATCTTCGCACAGGAAAGCATAACCTATATGCATGGCTTCCTGTTTATGTTGGCGGCTGCTTTTACGCTTTTGGTCGATGGACATGTGCGCGTCGACATCTTTTACCGTGAAGCAAAACCTCGCAAGAAAGCGATGGTGAATTTGTTTGGTGCGCTCGTGCTGCTTTTGCCGGTGTGCATCGTCATCTTTTGGACGTCATTCCCTTATGTCGCTGCTTCCTGGGCTTCTTTTGAGGGCTCACCTGAGACCAGCGGCATCCAAGCGCGCTACTTACAAAAGACGGCAATACTAGGTTTCGCAGTTCTTATGGCTATGCAGG
>JBGCFS010000184.1:0-18003 GCA_045107035.1 Hyphomicrobiales bacterium | reverse complement strand
CCTCGGTCTCTCCATAGGAGTGACAAATGTCGTGAAGTTGAAGATCCATATGAGGGTGCCGCAGATATTATCGCGAACGCTGAATTTCACCAGCGTCCGCAACAATTTAAGTCAGAGTTAGATAGTAGAGACGTATGAGCTGTCGACCAATGTGTCGAAGCCGATGCTGTCTTTCACCAGTTTTTCCGCTTTGAACCAATCCAGTTGATCTTTCAGCGAAGCCGCATTCAGTGCAGCGCCTTTATTAATGCGCATGGCGCCATTGATGATTGAAGGTGCAGCTTTCTCATATGTGCGGTCCGTGTAAACATATTTATGAACCAGTTTTACCATGTCCTCAGCTGCTGCATCGCCAACAGTTTTATCAACTAGGGCCGCGTTGAAATCATCAGCGCCTTTAGCAAATGCCGCCAGGAATGCTTCAGACTTGGCCCGTTCATTGGCAGCATTATTGGCGGATGTGAACACGGTTGTAACCTGATAGTTTGGAATATAATCCGCAACGTTTCCGATAATGTGGACCGCACCGCCGCCAGCCAATGGCTTTGCGATATGTGGAACGATTGACCATGCATCAATCTGGCCGGATTTCAACGCTCCAATAATTGCGCCAACTTTCTGCAATGGCTTAAAGGTGACTGAAACGCCTTCCTTCTGAGCAATTTTAGAACCCATGTAATGGAAAGAAGAGCCTGCTTGAGAAATGCCAAAGGTCTTGCCGTCAAGTTTTGACGGGTCGGTCAGTCCAGCATCGTAAGCAGCTTTCGATGCTAGAATTTTTTGGCCATCAATTCCGGCTTCTTCAGACAATGCACCGCCAATAACTTTTGCCGCACCTTTTTCCGCAAGGTTGATGAGGCCGCCTGATACCGCAGTAACAGCATAGTCTGCATCGCCCGAGGCAATAGCAACCGCCATTGGTTGTGCTGCTTGGAAGAATCGGAAATCAACATCCAGACCAGCTTCTGCAAAATAGCCGCGCTCGAACGCAACAAAACTTGCGGCATGGCTTGTAAAGCGCAGGGCACCAACAGTAATCTTTGAGCTATGGCTGCCAGCAAATGCTGGAAGGCCGAGCGCACTTGTCGCGGCAGCCGCGCCCATGAGGCCAAGTGTTTGGCGGCGTGTAAAATTCGTCATTGTGTGTTTCCCCTATGAATTGCACGCCATTAAAAGCGCGTCGTTGGTTGGCAACTTAGCGGCTTTTCAGGCGCCGTCAATTGTATGGGCCCTGACTGTTTCGAGCTCTCCGGGAAAATGTAGTTATAAATTCAAGTGTTGATAGTTTGGCGCTAACCGTTTGAAGTTTCATGCTGCAAGCGCATTTCGCTGAAAAGCCCAATGTAGTCGATGTTGACGTAGTTCAGGTCCAAATCGAGCGCCATTTGGAAACGCTCACTGTCTGCCTCATCTGTATAAAGCATTACCTCCAAGCCAAGTGCTTGGCACGAGCGAACACGTTCTGCATTGAAAGAATCGCTGTTAAATTCAACTATGGCTGCTTGATGTTTATCAATGGCATCTTGGGCACTTCCAGCATCAATCCAGTGAATCATACGACGCACTTCCGGAATGTTGAGTTGCATTTGATCGCGCATTTCTGCATCGAATGAAAAGGTAAAGCATCGATCTGCAATGCCAAGCTTGCGCACAACTTTTGCAATGTCAGCACAATCGGCCTTTTTGACTTCCAGATAAAACCCGGCACGGTCTGCAAACATTCCCAGAAATGCTTCAAGGCGCGGAACCCGCTCCCCTGCAAATGTAGGGTCGTGCCAACTGCCAGCATCTAGCGCATCAACTTGAACACTGGTCATCTCTGCAATTGGTCCGCTGCCATTGGTGGTACGATCAACGGTTTCATCATGCATCACATACAGCACGCCATCGCTGGATTGGCGAATGTCCAACTCGATAACAGCACCGCCAATCTCAATGGCTTTTTGTGCAGACGAAAATGTGTTTTCCGGTGCGTCAAACCTTGCGCCACGATGGCAGACAATCTTTGTTGTCTTCATATTCCAGTTGCCTTTTCATATCGCCATATCATGGTGAATAGGGTGCCCATGACGTCAAAAGTATGACGGTTGCATCGAAGAATTAAAGAATTGTTTTTAGATATTAGGCAGACCTTAGTAGCCCATCATACCGCGGAGTGCTGGAAGTACACTTGCAGCAAAAATGCCGACGCCTCCGCCAATAGCAAGCCGTAAACCTATGCCGCCCAAGCTCGGCGCAAGTGCGGACAGGATGCCGCAAACTACTGCATACCACGCGATAGTGGTTGTATCGATTTCCATAAATCTCTCCCGATTTTCGCTGGATGGTTGGTGTTCTGCGGCAAGGTGTCAAGTTACGGTAAAGTCAGGTTTTCAATCGGATCGTGTTCAGCAACAAAGTGCTTCGGGAACTTTTCTTCAAGTTTGGGAAGATACGAAGGGTCAATTTTTATCTGGGATGGGAGGAAACGAAGACGCGCCGACGGATCGATCGGGGAAGATAATTCGCCCCTCAGTCGAATGCGCTTACGTGTTTTTTCGATATTCGGATCTGGAATAGGGACGGCAGATATCAGTTGCTTTGTATAAGGGTGTTGTGGTTTTTTGAACAATTCGTCCCTGTCGGCAAACTCCACCACATTTCCAAGATACATCACCAGAATACGGTGCGAAATTTCGCGCACTACAGATAGATCGTGCGATATGAATAGAAAAGACAGCTCAAACTCTTCTTGCATTCCAATCAGTAGCTCAAGAATTTGAGCCTGAATGGAAACGTCCAATGCTGAAACAGCCTCGTCACAGATTACCAGTTTGGGCTTCAAAATGGTAGCACGGGCAATGCCAACGCGTTGATTTTGCCCACCAGACAATTCATGCGGATATCTGTTGATCATGACAGGCTCCAGCCCCACACGCTTCATCTGGGCTGCGATCTCAAATTTCATTTCCGACTTGGATAACTCTCGCCTGAAAATCTTCAGCGGCTCCATTAGGGATTCGCCAACTGTCATGGAAGGGTTGAGGCTGGCCATAGGGTCTTGAAACACGATTTGAAGGTCCTTACGGTTTTTCTTCATGGCCTCATGATCAAGCGTTGTCAGATTGGAGCCAAGCCATGTAACCGATCCGCCAGTTGGTGGAATGAGTTGCAGCACAGCGCGCGCCAGAGTGGATTTTCCAGACCCGGATTCGCCGACGATGCCAATTGTTTCCCCCCGCCGCAATTTGAAACTAACGCCGTCCACTGCTGGCAACATTATTGGCCACGCCAGGAGCCCGCGGGGAATTTTAAAGTGAACCTTTACATCGTCCACATTGAGAAAATCAGCCGGATTATCGCTCTCCTCGTTGGGTGGCTGATAGGCTTTCACTTGCCGCGATGCATCTGCTTCGCGATCGATGCGGGGCATGGCTTCAAGCAGCATCTTTGTGTAGGCATGCTGTGATTTATAGAAAATAGCATCTGCCGTTCCCTCTTCCACATAAGCACCATGACGCATCACCTGAATGCGATCACACATGCGTGCCACTACGCCCATATCATGGGTAATCAACGCAATGGCCGTTCCCTGATCACGGCGCAATTCATCCATCAGATCAAGAATTTCTGCTTGTATCGTGACGTCAAGTGCAGTCGTTGGTTCGTCTGCGATGAGAAGCTTGGGACCGCACAACATTGCCATCGCAATCATGACGCGTTGGCGCATGCCACCTGATAGCTCGTGCGGGTATTGTTTCAATCTTTGTTTAGCTGCCGGAATACGCACCCGTTCCAGCCACGCAAGACATCTGGCATCAGCATCAGGCCCGGTCATGTGCTGGTGTATTTTCAACACCTCGCGCATTTGCGCCCCGATTTTCATATGCGGTGTCAGGGATGTCAGCGGGTCCTGAAAAATCATGGAAATGTCCCGGCCACGAATTTGGTTCAATTCGGAAACCGGCATCTGCAACAGGTTTTTGCTCTGATAATTGATGTTGCCAGATGCTTGTCCGTTTTTGTGCAGCAGACCCATGGCCGCCAGAAATGTCTGGCTTTTACCTGAACCGGATTCTCCGACAATCCCGAGACATTCACCCGGTTCAATATGACAATTAATGCCGCGCACTGCTTGCACCAAGCCATCGTGCGTTGTGAAGTTCACGTGAAGGTCTTTTATGTCCAAAAGGGGGGGTGTCATCGCATCACGCCCCTATTGGTCTTTAGGGTCAAACGCATCGCGCAACCCATCACCAATGAATAAAAGGCTCAGCAAAAGCGTCACCAAAAAACTAGCCGGGAGCCAAAGCAACCATGGCATGACTTCAAACACGTCTGCACCGGCTGCAATCAGTGTTCCAAGGGATGTCAAAGGTTCTTGCACGCCAAATCCGAGATAGGACAGAAAGCTTTCCGTCGCGACGATTTCTGGAACCGTCAGCGCTGCATAAATTACCACTGGGCCCACAAGGTTTGGCACGATATGGCGGAATATAATGGCCGTGGTGCTCTGCCCTGACGCTCTGGCAGCTTCAATGAATTCGCGCTGCTTGATCGATAGGGTTTGCCCGCGCACAATGCGCGCCATGGTCAACCATTCCAATGCGCCTATGGCGGCAAAAAGTAAGAACACATTGCGCCCAAAAATGACCATCAGCAAGATGACGAACAATATGTAGGGTAGGGCATATATGATATCGACAAAGCGCATCATTGCCTGGTCCAGGCGTCCGCCCATATAGCCAGCAACAGCGCCATAGCTGACGCCAATAACGACTGAAACAAGAGTTGCCACAAACGCTACCGCTAAAGAAATACGCGTTCCATATAAAGTACGAGCCAACAGGTCCCGCCCATTTTGGTCCGTGCCAAAGTAGTGCCCACTTTCAAGGGAAGGAGGAACCCGAAAGGCGGCCCAATCAGGGTCTTCATAGTTGAACTGCAAAAATGAAGGTCCAAGAAACGCAGCGAAAATGAGCAAAATCAGAAGCACCAGACCCGTCATCGCGCCTTTGTTTGCACGAAACCGCCGCATTGCGTCTTGCATAAGGCTGCGGCCCTTTGGGGCTGAGAGCACGACACCGGCAGCATCTTCCTTATAAGTGCGACCAATCATTGTGTCCTTACTTTCGGGTCAAGCCACGCGTAAATAATGTCTACTATGAGGTTCAGCAAAACAATCACAACCATATAGAAGATCACTGTACCCAGGACCATTCCATAGTCGCGATTGAGGGCAGCATTGATGAAGTAGCGCCCAATACCGGGTAGGCCGAAAATCGTTTCGACGACAAGCGAACCAGTCAGCAGAAAACCGGCAGCCGGTCCCAGATAGGAGACAACCGGCATCAAGGCTGGTTTGAGCGCGTGCCGCAAAACAATGGGCCGCATGTTGAGGCCTTTTGAGCGCGCCGTGCGAATGAAGTTCGTGTGCATGACTTCAATCATGGAACCGCGCATTAGTCTGGATATGCGGGCAATATGGGGAAGGGCAAGCACTGACACAGGCAGAATGGCATATTTTAGCTCACCGTCCCCCCAACCCCCAACGGGTAGCCAGCCAAGCTCTACTCCAAAGATGAGTTGAACTATGGGAGCGATCAGAAAATTTGGTAGTACGAGGCCAAGCAAAATGATGGAAGCAAGGGCATAGTCCGGAAGCGAGTTGCGCCATAGCGCACCATAAATGCCAGCAGCAACACCAAACAGGATTGCCACGATAAATGCCGCGCCGCCTATGATCAAAGTGTAGGGTAGTCCGAGTGAAAGTTGTTCGGAAACCGAGAAATCCTCGGTGATGAATGAGGGACCAAGATCGCCCTTCAAAACATCGCCAACATAGATCATATATTGTTGGATGAGTGGTTTGTCGAGGTTATAGTGGGCCTCCAAATTTTGCTTTACCGCGGGAGGCAACGGACGTTCGCCATCAAACGGACCGCCAGGCGCAAGCCGCAGAATGAAAAAGCATACGGTTATGGCTATCCACAAAACAGGGATTGTAGTCAGCAACCGCTTTAGCGCGTAAATCAGCATGGCATTAAAACCCCCGCCCAAATGAGATGGGCAGGGGTCTGTCAGCTTTGCCTATTTGGTGATTTCAAGCCACCTTGTGCGGTGAATGTCGAAGGCATTGTCTTCAAAACCTTTGACATGCGGTTTCACCACGTTTCGGGACAAGTAGTAGTAAATCGGAATGGCGGCGATATCGCCCATGGCGATCTTTTCAGCCTGTTTCAACAGGCCAGACCGTGCTGCCATATCTGTTGTTGCGTTGGCCTCGTTGATGAGCGCGTCAAAATCTGCATTGCTATAACGGCCATAATTGTTTGGGACGTCAGTCTTCAAAAGGTTCAGGAAATTGTCTGCATCATTGTAATCTGCCAACCAGCCTGCACGTCCAACGTCCAAAATATTGCGCTTCAGTTCATCGTAGTGAACCTTCACTTCTGTGTTGTAGAGCTCAACCTTAATGCCAAGCGGCTTCCACATGGCTGCAATAGCAACCGCTATGCGTTTGTGGTTTTCATTGGTGTTGTAGCGCAGTTGTAAAGCAAGCGGATTACCATCATTAAATCCTGCTTTTGCAAGCAGTGCTTTGGCTTCAGCAACTTTCTCGCCATATGGCAAATCTTTCCAGTCGACCATTTCCGGGTCGTCATAATTGGCCATGCCAGGTGGTACCCAGGAATAAGCAGGCAATTCCCCAGTGCCCAAGATTTGAGGTCCAATCACTTCGCGATTGATGGACATGGAAAGCGCTTTGCGAACGTCTACATTGTCGAATGGTGCTTTGTTGTGGTTGATCACATAGTAGTAAAGACCTGCAAAAGGCGCCACGCGTGGCTCGCCCGGCAGATTGGTTTTCATCCATTCAAATTGATCTGTTGGAAACTCTGTCAGGATGTCAAATTCACCCGCACGGTAGCGCTTCAGCGCTGCGGACTCATCTTCAAGAACAAAAAACTTAACGCTGTCGATCTTCAAATTTGCAGCATCATAATAAGCTTCGTTTTTAACTGTGGTGACGTGGGAGCCAGGAATCCATTCGGTGGGCTTGTAAGCGCCATTGGTTACAAGGTTTTCAAGCTTAACCCACTCGGAGCCCTTTGCCTCTACAACGTGTTGGGGAATTGGATAGGCTGTGTAGTGTGTCAGCGCGCTAAGGAAATATGGTGTCGCTTGTTCCAGCGTGATTTCCAGCGTCTTGTCGTCAATTGCTTTTACGCCCAGCTCACCAAGGTCGGTAATTTTGCCGCCATTTATCGCTTCAGCGTTTTTAATTGGGTATTGCAGATACGCATAACTCGCAGCCGTGGCAGGGTCCATCAAGCGCTTGAATGCGAATGCGAAATCGCCAGCGGTCACTGGTGTGCCGTCTGTCCAGGTAACGCCATCGCGTAGGTTGAATGTATAGGTTAGACCGTCGTCTGAAATCGTCCAGCTTTCCGCCTGCCCGGGGATAGGTTGAGCGCCGCGGTCTTCTGTTGTCAGGCCTTCAAAAATGTCGCCAACAATCCGGTTTTCCCAATCGCCAGATACTTTGTGTGGATCCAAAGATGTTGGGTCACCACCGTTGTGAACGTTGAGGGTAGCGGCCGAAAGTGGCGTCATCAGTATTGCTGACAGCCCCAAAATAGCTGCGGATTTCAAGATGTTGTGAAACATAGAACGAACCTCCTTTAGATAAAAAATAAATATAAAACAAAAGATTAAGTGCCTGTCAGCTAACCCTTACGCTAACGATAACCTGCCTATTTACGGTGCACAATGGTGATGTGCACCTTTGGTTGTGGACGAGCAGTGGTCTTGGCTTATTTGAACTCACCTTTATGTCATTATGGCATATCACTCATGAGCTATCGCGCGAGCGCACTGGCTGTGTTATTGGCAGAATTCAGATAAATTTGAATATGGGTCGCCATGCTTCGTATATTTCGTTTTTGGTTGGTATTTACAGTCTTTCTGGCGCTTGCGCCGGTACACAACCTTCGTGCACAAGATACTTCACCCGCAACAGCTGAAGCCGTTGATGCCTTTGCCAGCGATACAATTTCCGCTGGCGGTGATATTCCCAAAGATCAGGATATTGGACGCCGTATCCGCGATATATTCGCTGAATTCGGTTCATTAAAGTCAGTCGTCGTTTCCGTAAAATCTGGTGTTGTCACGTTACAAGGCAATGTTCCCGATCAACTGGCCATTGAACAAGCAGAAGCGTTAGCTGTTCGGGTCGAGGGCGTCGTTGCCGTTTCTAACCAATTGCTGGAAGACACCTCTGTCACTGAACGCATTGTACCCATGATGGAACGGCTGACCAGTCGCCTCATACAAGCGCTTCATTATATTCCCCTGCTGACAGTTGCCATTCTGGCATTTCTCATCATCGCGGTTTCTGGTTGGTGGCTTGCAGCACGCCGTTGGCCGTTTGAGCGCATTGCACCAAATGCTTTCATTTCAGATTTGCTGCGTCAGATCCTGCGTCTTGTGTTCGTTGGTTTGGGGTTTGTGCTGGCACTGGATATTGTTGGAGCCACTGCAGTAATTGGTACCGTAATTGGCGCTGCTGGTATCGTTGGTTTAGCAGTTGGTTTTGCTGTTCGCGATACCGTTGAAAATTACATCGCAAGTATATTGCTCAGTTTAAGGCAGCCATTTAGACCAAATGATTTCGTTGAAATTTCTGGGCAAATGGGCAGCGTAATCATGCTGACCTCGCGCGCCACGGTTCTATTGAGCGTGGATGGAAACCACATCCGAATTCCAAACTCGACAGTCTTTAAGAGCGTGATTACAAACTATACGCGGCACCCGGAACGCCGCTTTGGATTTGAGATTGGGATTGCACCCGCTGGCGATTTGCAATTGGCCGTGGAAACGGGAATGGGTGTGCTGGAAGAGTTGGACTTTATTCTGGAAAAGCCGGGTCCTGAGGCACGCATAGAGAAGCTGGGAGATTCGACGGTTCAGCTATGGTTTGCAGGCTGGATAGACCAGCGCGAAACAAGCCTTTTGCTGGCTCGCGGCCAAGCCATTCAACGTATAATGCGCGTATTGGAAAATGCTGGATTTGAGTTACCTGAACCAGGGTATCGCATCACTATGGTTGGGGATGAATCTTCAGGTAAGAAAACGACTTCTGCCAAGTCAAAAATTGTACAACCCGATCCTCTGGAGGCGGCTGATACAGCGGTGGTTGATGACATTGCGGAAATCGTTGAAGAAGAACGAGCCCACCTACATGGCCAAGATTTATTGAAGGATGACGCGCCTCAGGAGATGGGTTAGTTCTTCCGCATTGCGAGTTAAATTACACGCTGGCAAGTATCTCCCTCGCTCTTCGTAAAACAAACGGCGAGAGAGTTGTGCGTTATCCGATAGGGACTATTCTGCGGGCGCCGGCATCGCTTTATCGTCAGACGGAATGTTTCCAACTTCTTCTGTAGCGGAAGCTTTCCGTAAGACAATCCCCAGTAGCGGCGGGACAGTGAGCAAGGTTAGCAACGCAGATGTTGCAAGGCCGCCAACAACCACAGAACCCAAACCGCGATACAGTTCAGAACCTTCACCCGGGAAAAGTACCAACGGCAACATGCCAAATACACTTGTGAGTGTGCTCATGAAAATTGGACGAATACGATTGCTTGTTGCCTCTGCAATTGCTGCCTTTGGTTCCATTCCGTCTTCACGCAGATGGTGAAGCGACTGGTGGACAATCAAGATCGCGTTGTTCACCACAATTCCAACCAGAATAACAAACCCCAGCAAGGTTAGCATATCTAGTGGTTGCGTTTGTATGAGGTTTAGAGCGGCGAGCCCGCCAACACCCCCCGCAGCGGCAACTGGAACCGATATCAGGATAACGAGCGGTAGAATGAAGCTCTCAAACAATACAGCCATGACAAGGAAGACGATAACAAGCGCAATCACGAGATTGATGGAAATTGCGTTCCAGGTCTGCGTCAGCTGATCAGCCGTGCCGGATAGCGTGAAGCGTACGCCTGGCGGAAGGCCTCGTTCTTCCAACACCGAAACGACTTCCGCCTCCAGAATCTCTAGAGCCGTTTCCAGTGGCAACGCGTTTGAAGGACGAACTTCAAGCGTTACCGTTCGAAGTCTCTCGCGATGTCGGATTTCAGTCGGTCCTGCTGTAACCGTCACTCTTGCCAATGCTTCAACAGGTACAATTTGTCCCGATTGGGTCACAACCGGGAATGCACCAATATCTTGTGTGCGTTGAACCTTTGCGTTTGTATCATCGCCTTTCAGCGTTAAATCAATCCGTTCGCCGTCCACTGTAATCTCAGCGATACGGACACCATCATTGTAGGCATCCACTGTGATTGCCAGATTGGCTGCGCCAACACCTGCATCGGCCAGTCTTAGCCGATCAGGTGTCAGACGGACTTCCGGGGCACCTAATTCCAGTCCAGGAATTGGACGGAACTGATGGCCTTCAGCTCGCGAAAAACGACCGGCGATAATGCCAGCTGCTTGTTGTGCAACGCTCAGAATATCATTCAAATCTGGTCCCGATACATTGAGCTCAATGGCGCGACCGCCACCAATTCCACGACCAAATAGAGATGGCTGTGTGATAAAGCCGAATGTGCCTGGCTCAGAAAAAATTGGTCGAGACAGTGTTGGAATGAGCTCCGCAACGCGGGTTCCATCTTTTGCATTGGCACCCACAAAGGAATTGCTTGGTGTCGCTACAAAAAAGAAGCTCTCAATCGCTGGAGGTCCCTCAGGGTCAGATACATCCTTATTCCAGATTGGCTCCGCCACATCTTCAATACGCTTGGCGATGTTGGTAGTGGTTTCAAGATTATAGCCGGGCGGCGGAATCACGATGCCAAAAATCAGATTTCTGTTGCCTTCAGGCAAGTATTCCAGTTCTGGCAAATAGTACCAAGACGCCGTCAACGCGCCTCCGCCAATAAGAGCGACCATAAGCAGGCCTAGGACTCGGCTTGCAATTGTTGCGCGTACATAAGCCATCACAACGCGAGAAAAGCCACGTGCAAAGTGATCCACAATTGGAAGGCCAATTGGCTCCAGTTTTCCTTTGGAACCAAGCAAACGACTTGAAAGAGCAGGAATAACAGTCACTGCAACTACCAAAGACAAAACTACCGAAACAGAGATCGCAACAGCGATATCGCGGAACAGCTGGCCGGCTTCTAATTCCATAACAAGGATTGGAATAAACACCATGACTGTGGTCAGAGCCGATACCAAAATGGCGCCCCAGACCTGTCGCGCACCTTCATAAGCTGCTTGTCGTGACGAGTATCCCATTTGGCGGAATCTGAATATGTTTTCCAACACCACAATCGCGGCATCCACGACCATACCCACCGCAAACGCGATACCTGCAAGGGAAATAACATTGAGCGTCCTGCCCATGGCTGCCATCGCGACAAATGAGGCCACAACCGAGACTGGAATGGCTAAAGATATAACCAGAGTTGCTCGCGGTGAACGCAAGAACAGCATCAATATGATTGCAGCCAAGATGCCGCCAACCCAAATGTTCTGTATGACAAGATCTATCGCGCTGTTGATGTAGAGTGTCTCATCATAGACCTGATTGAGCACAAGTCCCGCTGGCGCGATGTCTCGCTCGTTCAGGCGAGCCAATGTTTGGCGAACGCCTTCCATTGTTTCAATAACATTAGCACCTGTATCACGCACAGAATTGATGGCAATCGCCGGTTGACCCTTGTAGCGAATACGGGCGGATGCTTCCTTGTAGCCAAACCGAACAGTCGCAATATCTTGCACAAGAACACGTCCAAGCCGATCTGTGCCAATGTCTGTCTCACTGCGTAAAACAACAGCATTTACAGAATCGATTGTGTTCAGTTCCCCTTGAGCGCGAACGATGTAGCGTCGTTTTCCTTCTTCAACATCACCTGCAGACAGAGAGATATTTTCTGAACGCATACGGGCAATGACCTGAGGAATAGTCAGGCGGAAACGTGCCAGACGTTCGGGGTCAATAACAACCTGCAATTCGCGAGAAACACCGCCAAAAACATTAACGGTTGAAACGCCTTCAACACGCTCCAGCTGTTCCTTGACAATATCCTCGATGAAATCGCCATATTCTGCGATCGGTCTTGTGTTGCCTTCCTCACGGGTCAGGATAAACCAAGCAATTGGGCTGTCTTCCGCACCAGATGTTTCCAACGTCGGTTGACCAGCTTCGTCGGGGTAGGAACCCACTCTGTCGAGGCGGTTGGACACCAACAGTAGAGCACGGTCCATGTTGGTTCCGATGGAAAACTCCAACGTAACTTCAGCGCTGCCGGTCTGCGAGCGTGACAGCATCGTTTCAAGCCCATCTAGCCCACGCAAGACATCTTCCTGAGGGTTGACGATCTCTCGCTCAACCTCGGCAGGGGCGGCGCCCCCCCAATTGGTGGACACAATAATAATTGGCTTGCGCACATCCGGAGCGAGCTGAATTGGAATGGTGCTCAACGCAACCAGACCAAACAACACCGCCATCAATACGGCAGCAATTACTGCTATGGGGCGTTCGATAGCATATTTAATAATATTCATCGCTTATCCGCCGTTTTTGGTGCTGTCAGGCTTTCCATCAGTCTCAGTAGCTTTTGCCGCTTCGGCAGGCTGGCCGACAGCTGGTGCGCCTTCTTTAGACGCGCCGGGGCCCTTTTGTCCGCCACCAGGAGGACCTGTCATAATGTCTTGTCCAGGCCGCAGCCGCTCATTGCCCCGAACGACAACTTGCCAGCCTTCCTGCAATCCACCCAAAACTTCAAATCGGTTGCCTACGGCCCCGCCAATCTGAACTGGTCTTGGCTGTGCCTTGCCGTCTTCTGCAATATAGACAATCCATCCGCCTCCACCTTGAACCAAAGCATCCTTAGGCACTGTTAGAACCTGGCGTTCTTCAGAGACCGGAACTTGTACAGTTACAGATTGACCGACAGCAAATGGCGTTGCCCCGTCAACTGCATTGTCTTTCGTAAACGGAGCAGCAAGGCGGACAGGCCGCGTGCGGGTTGAAGCTGTCTCGCGAGGGAGCAGCGCACGGATACTGGCATTGTATTCAGTGCCGCTGGAAAGGCGAACAGAAATCTCGCGCCCGTTTGAAAGACCGCCAACATAGGAATAGGGGACATCCGCGACGATTTCCAAATTAGCCTGATCAAGCAACGTTACGACCGCATTGCCGGTATTAATGTATTCACCCAGTTGAGCTTGCCGTTCTACAACTGTGCCCGAAAAAGGGGCACGTATTTCAGCGTTTTCCAAATTATACTGGCTCCGCGCGATGGCAACCTCTGAGATTCGAATGCGGGCATTAGCTTGGGCTATCTGGCCCTGAGCCCGTTGAAGCTGGCGCCCCAAATCATTGAATTGACCTTGGGAAAACGCAGGAGATGACTTTAATCGCTCAATCCGCTCAAACGCTTGCGTTGCAAGCGCGAGGTCAGCCTCGGCGACCGTCAGCCCAGCTTCCGCCTCTGTTCGGGATGCCTTTGCTGCACGCAACTCAATATCCAAAAGCTCAGTGTCGAGGCGAACAAGCAAATCGCCTTCGCTCACTCGATCACCGATCTGAACTGACAAATCAACGATAAGACCAGGAATTCTGCTGGCGACAACACTGTTTGTCGGCGCTACGAATTCACCCAATATCGGCGCGGTCTCGGTGAAAGAACGTGTCTCCACGGTTTCCACAACCACGCCTGCTGGCCTGCCTTGCGCAAAAGTGCCCTGAACGAAAGCAAACACTGACGCCACAGACAGAACTGCAAACGTAAAACGAGAGGCCACAAGACGAGGATGTCTCGCCGCGGGGAGGGTTGGCGCAGAGATCATTGATCGTTCTTTCCTGTTCAAAAAGCGAGTTGGCTTTTCGGGCAATATAATGCGATTCAACCAACCGGCAAGCAGAACATGGGGTTGCTTTTTAATGAAGTGCTATTCTCGCAAAGTGTTGCCTGCTAACGTCACTGACAAATACTGACATTGGAACCCAGCCTCATGCTTGGGATAGTTGCCTTTTTTGGAGTCGCATATGGATATTCTTCTCATCGGATTGATTATTGCAATCGTTGTGTATCTTATTTTCACTTACAATGGCCTTGTGAAAGCCCGCCAAATGGCAAAAGAAGCCTGGAGCGGCATTGATATTCAACTTAAACGCCGCGCGAATTTGATCCCCAATTTAGTTGAAACTGTCAAAGGGTATGCCACGCATGAAATGGAAACATTTACTTGGGTGACGGAACTGCGTGCAAATGCCGAACGTGTGGATGATGGTGATGTTGCAGGCCGTGCAAAAAGCGAAGCTTTGCTGGGTGATGCCCTTATTAAATTAATGGCGGTGGCAGAAGCGTATCCAGAATTGAAAGCCAATCAAAACTTTTTAGATTTGCAGGATGAGCTGAGCACAATTGAAGGCGAAATTCAGATGTCGCGACGTTATTACAATGGGGCGGCACGCTCTTTGAATGTGAAAGTAGAGAGCTTTCCTTCGAATTTGATTGCCAATAATTTTGGATTTGACCAGGCAGACTATTTTGAAATTGAAAACCCTGCAGATCGCGCCGTCCCTTCAGTGAAATTTTGAACTGTAGAGCTTAGGCAGAGAAGTGAGCATTTTAGTTCAAGCAGTCACCACGCTGCAGTTATGTGGCTTGATCGCGACGTCGGTAAATCGCGCTGGTTCATTTCTGAAATGGCCTGTTTTGTTTTTGCTTTTGGCGATCAGCGAACCAGCATTCGCAGTAGAGCGCATTATCTCGTTTGATAGCAATGTCACGATTTTGGATTCAGGAGCGTTGGAAGTGTCGGACACAATGGTGGTCCGTGCTGAACGCCAGCAGATTAAACGAGGTATCTACCGAGATTTCAATACGCGTGTCACCCTGCCAAATGGCAACTCTGGAACGGTCTCATATGACATTTTGGAGGTTACGCGTGACGGAAATCAGGAACCGTTTCATACGCAGCAATTTAGCGGTGCGTTGCGGTTGTTCATCGGAGAAGAGCACACTTTCCTGAACATTGGGGTACATACCTACAACATTCGTTACAAAGCCTCGCGCCAAGTTCAGTTTTTGGACGAATTCGAGCTATTGGACTGGAATGTCACGGGAAACTTCTGGGAATTCCCAATAGATCGCGCCACGGTCAATCTCACACTTCCACCAAACGGCAAGTTCAATAATATCGAGTTTTTCACCGGTAGCTTCGGCGCTAAAACCGGACAGGGAAGCCTGACGCTCTCGCCAGCTGGGGATAAAGCTACGATTGTCGCGGCATCCCAGTTACAGCCTGGAGACGGACTCACAATCAGGGCCGACATCATAAAGGGTTCGATCAAACAGCCAACAGAATTTGAGAGCTTATTTTGGTATCTTCGTGACCATATTCAAAACATTGGTGCCGTGCTCGTTCTTATTCTGGTGACAGTATACTACCTGCTCACTTGGCTCAGGATCGGTCGAGATCCGCCGAAAGGAGTTATTGTTCCAGCTTGGGAGCCGATAGAAAACATCTCACCGGCTTTGGCAGACTACATTGAAAACCGAGGCTTTGGCAGCGATCCGTTTAGGGCTATGTCTGCTGCATTGGTAAGCTTGGCTGTAAAAGGACACGTCGATATTTCCGGGTTCAATGACACGCCAGAAATTGCCAGCAAAGCACCAACTGCAAACTCAAAAAAACTACCGGCGCTGGCTTCTGGCGAGGCCGCCTTACTGCGTAGCGTTTCAATATCGGACACATTTAAAATTTCAAAGGACAACGGCATAGGCGTCAAGGCGTCAGTGAACAGTTTTCGCAGAGCAATTGAACGTGAGCATCGCCATGTCTTTTTCCGATTGAACAAAGGTTACTGCGTATTTGGTGCCGCTCTTTCCATTGTTGGTTTGGTGTTGCTCGTCATCGCCTCCCAGGGTGAATTGATTGAAATTCTGCCATTCCTTGTACCATCGGCTATTGGCCTAATCATTTTGATTACCCTTACAATGCGTGTTGTGCGGGTGTTCAAAAACAGAGGGAGAGGTAAATGGCAGTTGCTTATTTCAATTCTTCCTCTTGGCTTCATATTGTTCGCCTTAAATGGCCTTAGAACCTTCTTGTTCGATGCAATTGAACTCCAAAACCCCACCGTTTTGTTAGCATTGCTTGGCCTTGTTGCTGTCAATTTCCTGTTCTTCAAGCTCATGCAAGCGCCCACGCCAATTGGTCGCCAGGCGATGGACAAGATTGCTGGTCTGAAGACCTATCTAGAGCTTGCGGAAAAAGATCGTCTGAATCTCGCTGGCGCTCCAACCATGTCGCCCCAGCATTTTGAAACACTTCTGCCTTATGCGATTGCGCTGCAAGTGGAAAAGCCGTGGTCAGAGACTTTTGATGGTTGGTTGGAAACAGCAACAAGCCAGCAAAGGGTCGTTGCTCAATCCGCATCCTGGATTGGTCATGATGGGTATTCAAACGGCTTTGGCCGTCAACTAGGACGCATGTCCCGGTCCCTGGAAGATGGAATGCGTTCGTCAATTCCTGCGCCCAAAACTTCATCGGGCAGCAGTGGCGGTTTTTCCTCAGGAGGCTCTTCTGGCGGCGGCGGCGGTAGTAGCGGTGGGGGCGGTTGGTAACACTTTGTCAACCAGGTTTGTCAGTGCAGATTTAACCCTCTGCAAGATAAAAACCATGCATGACACATCGCATGGCAAAACATTCCAATTGGAAACCAACCGAGTTGAAGCAATTTGGGCTTCAACGGCTTGGTTTATTGCTCGCAATTATCTTGCTGGCCTTCGCACTCGTTGGCTGTGGGACGTTTTCTTCACGCGTTCCCTATCCCAATGCAAAGGTCAACTACTCCGACACAAAGTGGTGTGTTCCTCGAAAATTGAAGAGGGCATTACAGGATACTGCACATCAATTTGGAACGGTGAATGTGACCAGCACCAAGCGTTGGTGGTTGGAAAATCTTCGTAAGGGCGGTGCCAAGAACTCATACCACCGGAAATGCAAAGCGGCCGATTTCAACGTTCGCGGCAATCCAAGAGCCGTGGTCAATTTCCTGAAAAATCATCCTAATGTTGGCGGATACAAATATTATCGTGGCGGCCACTACCACATAGACACCGGCCCAAAACGAACCTGGTAGAAAAGTTGATCTTTTCGGCACATACCAAGCTGCTGTAAATTGCTCTGAACCGAAAATCATGGGCATAAAATAGAATTCAATTCCCCATTGCGAGCGATGTGCGCATCAGGTAAAGAATTAAAAGGCACAAAGCACCCGTAGCTCAGCTGGATAGAGCGCTGCCCTCCGAAGGCAGAGGCCACAGGTTCGAATCCTGTCGGGTGCACCAATCATTTCAATGGGTTAGATGGAAATTGCTTTCTCGAAATTTTGAAAAGTAACCACATAGTAACCACCAGACTGGTTACTCCTCCCACTCCAGTAATATCTCGGTAGACAACCCAGTCTCATCGTCCTTGACCAATCTCCGGGTAATCTTATCGCTTTTGAAGCTGGCTTCCATTATTTGAGCTTCAGTCATTCCGAGCTTCGCAATCAAATGCAAGATGGTACGCTGCCCTTTGTCAGCATCAGCCGCCTTTTTTGCCTTGAGATATTTTTCCAGCGCGAACTTACGGGTCTGCTTGTCGCAGATGTATTTTCCGTACCCGATCACAGCGACCAAAGCGGTGGCAATTGCCGCCCAATTTCCTGCAATTTCTATACATTCCACATATTGAATCTGCACGTTTCAAACTCCGATTCAAACACCACCCATATCGTCATCAAACACCCGCACCAGACGCATCATCTTTTCTGTGATGCGTCCCACAATCGACTTGCGTTCCAATATCTTGGGCTGTTCGTTCAAGGCGCCAACTATTGTCTCACCAAGCGGTTCTTTTCCTGAGAAATGGTATTCTTCAATCATCAAGTGAAGCGCGTCCATTTTCAGGCCTTCGCTTTCGCAAATTTCGCGCAGAGATTTTTCTTTTTCT
>JBGCFS010000183.1:0-4987 GCA_045107035.1 Hyphomicrobiales bacterium | reverse complement strand
GAAAGTGGGGTCGAAGTCACAGCTGCGGATATGCCAGAGGCTAATCGGTTCCTATTGCACGTCATGGCGGCGGTGGCAGAGCATGAGGCGCAAGCCATATCGGATCGCACCAAGGCGGCACTGGCGGCGGCAAAGGCACGAGGTGTCAAGTTGGGCTGGTCCATCCCTGAGCGGGCTTCTGAACAGCGTCAGGCGGCAAAGAAAGGGGCGGAGGTAAACAAAGCGCGGGCGCTTAGTCATGCTGAGAACGTCTTGCCGGTAGTTGAGCAGATCAGGGCAGGGGGCGCGTCCCTTCGCCAGATCGCGGTGGAATTGAACGCACGTGGGATCAAAACCGCACGGGGTGGCAAATGGTACGCGACTACCGTTCGAAATATCATAACGGCAAATAAGACGCTTACGCTGTCTAAAGCCGCTGTTTTTGTCAGCGACGGAAACGTATGAGAGAGGTGGGGTAGTATATCACTAGAGCTGATTATTGGCATGTAGCCTTTCTAAAGCAAGAATCCTTGGTAAAAACGTGTGCTCTTTTGGCCGCTGCTAAATGCTGTTCAAACGTTCTTCTTCTCCCAATCAAATAAAGGAGAACCTCTCAGTGGGTCGATATTGCGCGCCTCTGACAACGTCTTGGCCACCTCAAGCCTTTCAACTAGAGGCCTGTCTTTTGGCAAGTCATTTTCGTCCACCACCGGAGACAAAGAGCGGGGGTCCACAAATTCTCCATCTGAGACTGAGAAGAGATCTTGAACGGTCAAGCTCCGGTTTTGGGCCATGGCCGTGTCGCAAACATCTTGCAGCCGTTGAAGTCGCTCTTTTAGTTCCGCCAGATCACTCTCTGGTTTTGTGAGCATACTGTGTTGAGAGAATAAAAGCAGTATCCCGGTATGGACACCACAAGCGCGTGCATAAGCCTCCAAGTGCGCAAACTGATAAGCCGCAGCACCACTTTCAAGCGTAGTCATGGTCGTTGAGTTGAATTTGACGACTGGTTTGTCGTTTGGATCGTTTGGGTCGCGGCGAACCTTTAAATTCAGTACGCGTGCCATCTGCGCCTGGGTCAAGCTTTTGCCCCTCCAGCTCTTCCGAATGTCTTTCAAGAAAGCAATCATTCGTTTTGGATTGGCTGGTCTTGGTCCGTTTCGTACAGGCATCAGCAGTTATACAGGCTTAAAAATCGCATTCCGATAAAGTACATACAAAAAAACATTTGTCCAACGGACAGCTAAGTGTCCGATGGACAGAAAAGTGACGGCGCACCAACTATTCAGTCGGTGCGCCTACTTGGTTTTATCCAAAATCACGGATAGCTTTTGTGCATCACTTGGACCGCGGTCTGCAAACTTAAGGTCTGAGTGTGGAGGTAGTGTTTGTACTCCTAGTGCACAGTAGCAATGAGATGTGTGCCTATATGGCTTCACCAAACGGCACAACAGGATTCTAGCACTACCTCCTTCCTTAATCAAGAAAACTGCTGTCCGGTGGACAGTTTTTGTAGTTTTGGACAGATTTGGAGGTAGATTTGATGACTGCAAGCGGAAAACTGAGGGCTTCTGAGGAAGCCAGAAGAATCGTGTCAGAATTTCGATTACGCCACGACCTTTCCTATAGAAGGTTAGCGCGTCTGATAGATGTGGACACCGGTCAGATATATAGATTTCTGACGGGGCAATTGTCACATGGCCTTTCTGAGGAACTTTGTCAAAAGCTGATCGCCATGAAAAATTCAGGCACTTCAGTTTGGGGTGAGACAGAGCGTGAAGTTCTGATCTCAGTCCGGGACTACGATATCAATCACGGTCTTACATAGGAGAGTGTGTCGCAGTTGTTTTGCAATTGCGACACACTTGATTCTGGTGTTCGAAAGTGAAGCGGTCAAATTGGTTTGTATCGGAAGAAGCTGCAACGGCTTCCGGTTAAATCCAAATCAAGGAGACTAACGATGAACGTTCAATCCTCACAAAAATCTCATGGGTATGTGTACGAATCTGATCTTCCGCCAGAATCCAACATGGCCCACTTAAACCGTGCAAATGATCTGCCGTCCGAGAAAGCGGTTGCGCTACAGGATCAAACCACACGTATCTGTCTGCCCCCACCAACAATGCTGCGAAGCCGTATGGTCGGCGAAAACCACGTCCTTCGTGATCAACTCAAAGCTTTGGCCAGCAAGCAAATGTCTGAGTTGGAACAGTTCGCATCCCTGAATGTGCCTACAAATGCGACAAAAGGGAACTGTGACACTCAATTCGAGAAGCTGGGTGTTTGGAAGTATGACATTTACGATGAATATTTTGAGGTAATCCGCACGTCGGAAAATCCTGCGGACGAATTGGCGGCCGCTTTCATCATCTCGCTCATTGAAGTGGGTCAAGAGGCAAAACGCGGCCATAACCTCGACCCTCTCGCCCTTAACGCATTTCTGCGGGCGGTGAAGGTTCAGGCCAAGGTGCTGTTGCAGGAGGCCTACTATGGATGAATTCATGCATGACCTCTCGCCTGATGCGCACCGTTGGAAAGCGGCCCACCGGCTCTTTTTCACGAACATTCAAGGACTTCTCGTTGGGATTGAAGCGTTTGATCGCAAACCAAGCGAAAATCGATTGGATGATATCACGGAGCTTCTCTTAGGCTCGGTGGTTATGATGCAGTTCGCCGCAGATTTCCTTGACGAAGGATATGACTGGGTTCGTGACGACATGGCTAAGGTCCATCAAGATTTCAGCGGCGTTTTCTCGGCGGACCACGCAGAACTTCTCAACCGCCTGCGTGCAATGAAATCGGCAAAGGACGATTTTCCTGCGGCGCATGAGCGCTTTGGGGCTGCATTGACCACAGTTTACAACGCTCATTCGTTCGTCTGTCGTCGTTTTGTCGCGGACCGTGGCAGCCTCGCTAACCCTGAAGTTAATGCACCCGAACTTTTGAAGACGAAGTTCCTTCGCAAAGCGTTAGTCACCGTCGGTGCGGCAGATCGCGCGCGAGAAATCAACTGCGGAGGTCGGGAGGATGCATAGCATAGCTATCGACCCGCGGGTCTTTGAACACGTACCAAGCTATTCTCGGTGTGTGTTTACCGTCCAAGTGCCAGATACCGCCTCGGCTCCTGAAATGGTTGCTGAAGCTCTTCGCCACCATGCGGATTTGGTAGGTTCCTGTCGCTATGTCGATGACAGGATCGCCGAATGGGAGGAAATATTTCAGGCTGTCAGGATCAATCCAAACCGTTATCCGCCGTCGCTTAAGTCGCTCGTAAAGCGCTGCCGATCGGGGAAGGGCTTGCCCTACGTTAATGATCTCGTTGCAATCATGAATTTGGCTAGCTTGCTACTCAGGCAGCCGTGTGGCGCAGATGATCTCGACAAGGTCGGCGACGAATTGATGCTTCGACCTGCAGATGGCGATGAGGCGTTCGTGCCGCTAGGGGCCGCGGACGTTGTTGAAAATCCGGACCCCGGCGAAATCGTCTATGTAGACAACACGAACAAGAACGTGCTGTGTCGTCGGTTCATTTGGCGGAACGGGCACCTTAGCCGGTTAACTGAACACACTTCCAAGTTGGCCTTCAACGTCGATATCGCCAGCGGAAACTCGTTCCTAGTCACTGAGGCTCGTGTTCTTATCCCGCGCCTTTTTTGGGACTTTATGCGTGCTGAAGTAAATTATCATCTTCTCAACATCCAACACTCTCGTGTCGAAATTGACATATAGGTTTCGTTGAGACTTCGATATCTCATCGGCGGTTCGGTGCAGATCCCATTGCGCGCCGAACTGTCGGTAAGGCTTTGCCCTACTCGATCACCTCAGGCGACAACATTTCTTCAACGGTTCCCGTGATCCGCGCCTTTCGGCCCACACGGGGGCGCTGCAACTCAGCATAAGCGGCTTTCCGGCCTTCAATGTCCTTCGCACCCCAGCCGATCAGAACACCCGTGACGCGCCGCCCAGTTTTCTCAGGCACCACGGTCACGGTGAAGTCGGATAGGGCATTCACTTCCATGAGCGCAGGCTTGATCGCGTATTGGTTCAGGTTGCCATAGGTGGTCAGCTTGTCAGCCTCTACGCCTAAGAGTTCTCGAAAATCTTCCATGCTGAACCGTTCGGTGAAGATGTGCTTGAGCCGCACGCGGCGGGCTACGGCTTCATAGAGGGCCAGTGCATATTTCGAGGTGAATGCCCGCAGCACCTCCATCTCCAGCTTGGCAAAGACGGTCGAGTCCTTGAGCAGCAATGCCAGCTCAGGCGGGATCGAATATTTGAGGTTGCCGCGCGGTCGCTTGGGGTCTGACAGGTTGTTCCAGCCCAGGAGCTGCACGCGGTCTGTTGATCCGTCCGGGCGCTGGATCGTCACGACGGTCGTCATGAGGGCTTCAATCGACTGTACAAGCCGGTCGTTGCTTTCGTGCGTTTCTCTTAGGTCTGAAACGGCAATTTCAAAACGCCTGCCTTCCGCCGCCAGGTCAGGCCCAAAGGCATGGCGCAACAGGACGTTGAACAACCGCCGGTCTGCCAGTGTCAGCTTTGCCGCGCCCTTCACCTCGATCAGCTCGGCAGGCTTCACCATCTCACCCATGTTTGGGGAGACGTCGAGCGTCCGTGTATTATTAGTTTTGGGGCGGCTCGGTTCTGACAATGCGTTTCCCTTAGCTAGCGATTCTTTGAAAACTAAGATTAAAGGTATGTCAGAAGCAAGGTGTTGTGTGCGGGATTCAGTTCAGCACAAACCGCCCCAAAACTAATCGATAACCGCCCCAAAACTAATCGATAACCGCCCCAAAACTAATCTGTCCCCACCCGATTCCTAAGACTTCGGCGGATTAATGTTTCTAAGTCAGTAACTTACGGCACATGAAGTAAGAAGATTCTAGAAGAAAAAGAAGAAGAAAGAAAATTAGATTTTGCGGAATTACGTAATCGCATAAAAATACTCATGTTCGACCTTTGTTCCTTGAGCTGCAAGGGGCAAGAGGATACAATCTGTCGTATCTGC
>JBGCFS010000182.1:0-4339 GCA_045107035.1 Hyphomicrobiales bacterium | reverse complement strand
CGAAATAGAAACGTTCACCGTTAATGGGAATTAGCCTCACGCTAAGATGAACAAGCCAAGTATGATGAGTTTATAGATAGCTTGAAACTGAACAGAAGGCACCAGTGCAAATTCGAGAATATCCTGCGTGAATCCGAGTCGTCATATTTTACGCAGAGGGTGCGCACTAAGAGTCGAAATCAAGCAACTTCATACGGCGCTCTGCAGCGCTTATAAAAAGGTGCTTTACCGGATCAATGGATGTGTTTGCTGAGGCCAGCAGACCAACTTTGTATTTACCAAGCCGTTGATTGGTCAGTTTGACGAATTTTAACTCGCCTTTCTCAATCTCGCGCATGAAACCAATCTTGGTATAAATCCCAATCACCTGATTATTAAGAATTGCTTGCTTCGCAATGATTAGGGCGTTGGTATATATATGTGTGGACATTGGCAGGGCAAATGCTGCCATTTCCTGATCCAACAATGATGTGCCGGCACGCGCATCAATAGTGCGAACTAGTGGATAACCTGCCACATCCTCAATCGTTACATTCATGCGTTCCGCAAGCGGGTGGTCAGGCCGCATAATCAAGCCAAATGGCGCCGCTTTTTCTGCAAAAACGCGCACTTCTTTAGGGCTGTCATTGGTGAAAGTTATGCCGATATCTGTTAGCCCGTCTGCAACAGCAGCCGTGATTTGATCAGGTTGTGCCGTTGTGACCGATAGAGAAATTCCTGGATATTTGCTTCCAAACTGTTCCAGTACCTGCGGCAAAATTCCAAAAGTGACAGAATCCAGCGTCTGAATGCGCAAATGGCCAGTCCGTAAATCTCGGATGTCATCGAGAATGGTTTTGATTTGTCCAAAATCGTAGAGCGTTTTCCTGCAGTGCTCCAAAACGATTTTGCCAGCTGGTGTGATTTCGACACCCTCCGGTGAGCGCTCAAAAAGTCGAATGCCCAAATTTTCCTCAATATTGATAATCTTGCGATTTATCGAGGTCGATGAAACATTGAGCACAGCCGCTGCTTTGCGTATAGAACCTTGCTTTGCGACTTCATCCAAATACCGAAGAAATACAGTGTGCATATTGTTTCCTCATTAGGGCGGTGCGTTTTTTGCACCGCAGTTGGGCAAAATCACTTCTTCTTGCCTCACGTAATTTGGGTTAGGAGTCAAGCAGGGCAATAGAATTAGGGATCGCACCCGTTGTCGACAGCGTTTGCGTGCCCAACACGCGTCGCCCACAACAGGAGAATCCAATGTCACAAAAACCTACAGGTGCAATCGGAAGACGGAGCGTACTTCAGGGAATGGGAGTCGCTGCCAGCACTGCTCTTACCGGAAGTCTTTTTAGCATCAGCCCTTCGGCAGCAGCAGACACATTCAAAGTTACAATGCAGTTGGGCTGGCTTGCCTCCAACGGTATTTTGGGTGAAGTCGCAGCGGACAAGCTTGGCTACTTTGCTGAAGAAGGTCTCAGCCTTGAAGTCATGGCAGGCGGACCAAACATTGATGGCGTAGCGTCAGTCGCTTCGGGTCGTGCAAATTTGGGCTCTATATCCTCCAGCCCTTCTTTGATGTTGGCCCGTTCTGCGGGCATTCCAATCAAGTGTATTGCGGCAGGCTACCAACAACATCCATTCACATACTTCTCACTGAAGAAAAACCCGGTCACGAAACCTTCGGATCTCGTTGGTAAAAAAGTCGCGACGCAGGGTACAGCTCGCATTCTTTTGCGTGCGTTGCTCGCGAAGAATGGCATTTCTGAAGATGAAGTTGAAGTGTCCGTAATGGGCGGCGATATGGCTGCTTTGATGACTGGCCAGGTCGATGTCGTCACAGGTTGGAATACCAATATCAATGCACTGTCTGTGCTTGGTGATCAGCGCGTAGATATGACGCTTTGGGATGCTGGTATCCAATTGTACGCAAACCCTTTCTATGTGACTGACAGCACTTTGGCTGATCACGGCGATAAGGTTGAAGCAATGATCCGCGCCATCGCTAAAGGCTGGGGCTGGGTCCACGACAATCCTGAAAAAGCCGTTGATTTCCTTGTCGAGCGTTATCCAAATCTGGACAAAGCAAGCGAGCTAAAAGCTGTTGGTCTGATTGTTGATTTCTCATTCAACAGCAACACAGCCGCTGGCGGTTGGGGCACTATGACCAAGGAGAATTGGCAAGCACAGATTGATGCTTACGATGCGCTTGGGCAGTTCGAAAGTGGTACACCAAAGCTAGATGATATGATGACTTTATCTGTGCTTGAGGCAACTGCAGCCAGTCGTCCGAAATACGGATAATAGCTATGACCGCGGTGGAAGCTCAAAAGGCTGATAGCAACATTGACGTAGCACCAGATGCAACAGCAGGGGGGCAGCCTTTTGCTGCCTCCTTGCGCAATGCCTATGTCCGATTTGGCTCATTCACCGCGATCGAAAATCTAAGCCTCGACATCGAAGAAGGTGCATTTTACACCATCCTTGGCCCGTCGGGTTGTGGCAAGTCCACTTTGTTGAGGCTTATTTCTGACCTCATTCCTGCAGCTGCAGGAGAGGTGCAAATTCTCGGAAAATCAACTGAAGAAGCGCGTTTGGCACGCGAGTTTGCGTTTGTGTTTCAAGAAGCGTCCTTACTGCCGTGGCGGACCGCTTTGGAAAACGTACAATTGCCCCTCGAAATGGGGAAAAAACGGGGTGTAAAAATCCCCGTCAGTGAAAAATCACCACACGAATTGCTGGAGCTGGTAGGACTTAAGGGGCGCGAAGATGCGCTGCCTCACGAGCTTTCCGGCGGTATGCGGCAGCGTGTTGCGATCGCGAGAGCCTTGGTATGCAAACCCAAATTGCTGCTGATGGATGAAACATTTGGCGCTTTGGATGAAATGAGCCGCGATCATCTCAACCTACAACTTTTACAGATTTGGAAAGAGACCGGCGTCACAGTTCTTTTCGTGACCCACTCAATACCAGAAGCGGTTTTTCTCGGGCAAAATGTTTTAATGCTTCAGGCTCATCCCGGTCGATTGAGAGAAATCGTACCTATCGATTTGCCGTATCCGCGTGAGATTAAGCTCCGCGACACTCAGGAGTTTACCAAACACGCTGCATATCTGCGCCAACTTCTGGAGACATGCTGATGTCAGTTACTCAGAATGTTGTTGAGGCTGTAGATCTGGACGAAGAGGAAGCTCTCGCAATCCGCCGCCAGAAGATGAGCGCCATATTTGTTCCATTGGGAATGCTTGCAGCCCTTCTTGCATGTTGGCAAATTGGCGTGCGCTTGTTTGAAGTCCCAATGTATATTGCACCGGCACCAAGCGATGTCGCTACTGAGTTTGTAAACAAATTCCCGCTTCTTTTGAAAAATTTCTGGCCTACGCTTTATGAGAGTGTTCTGGGTTTCTTCGCAGGAAATTTGGCCGCAATACTGATTGCAATTGCATTTGTGCATAACAAGTTTGTTGAGAAAGCGTTCTTCCCGTTAGCGGTGTTTATCAACACAATTCCAATTCTGGCTATTGCTCCAATTTTGGTTTTGATTTTCGGCGCTGGCCTCACCGCCAAAGTGGTTATTGCTGCATTGATTTGTTTCTTTCCAACATTGGTCAACATGGTCCGGGGCTTGCAGGCCGTTAGCCCACAATCACTTGAGTTAGCTCGCATATTATCGGCCAGTAAATCAGAGATTTTTTGGAAAATTCGCCTTCCATCTTCCCTGCCATTTCTATTTTCCGCACTCAAGATTGCGGCAACGACCTGTGTCATTGGTGCAATCGTTGGAGAATGGATTGGTGCAGATGTGGGCTTAGGTGCTCTCATCATCGATTCAACGTTCAATTTCAGAGCTGCATTGCTTTACGCCACGGTCTTCATGTCGTCAGGCCTTTCTGTCTTTCTTTTTGTCATGGTCTCTCTGGCAGAGCGGTACTTCATCAGGTGGCAATAAGCTTCGCCACAAATAATGGCTGTGTGAAAAAAGCAGCTAAACTTATTTAATAACCGATGCGCAAAGACGCAGCGGAATATCCTAGGAGGATGCAACATGGCCGAACGAATGAAAGCTTCCATTCTCGCCCAGAGTGAGCAAATACCGGTTGTCGCACAAACCGATGTGGTTGTGATTGGCGGCGGAGCTGCTGGCGTGACGGCGGCGGTTTCTGCAGCGCGCAATGGTTGCTCCGTGACACTTTTAGAACGTTACCATCATCTCGGGGGCATGGCCTCCGGCGGAATGGTGCTGGTGTTGGATGACATGGTCAATGAAGGGAATGAAATTGTCACGACCGGAATTGTGAACGAATTCGTTGACCGGATGGAAAAGCAGGACGGTGCGGTTTATCCACCACCCGAA
>JBGCFS010000181.1:0-3934 GCA_045107035.1 Hyphomicrobiales bacterium | reverse complement strand
AAGCACCTTAGCAGTCGTGAAGTCGCAGCGCTTATCATGTTTCAAATGATGCTCTGGTGTGATTGTTATATTTTTCGGACCAAGTATTAGGCTCAGACGTTCGGCAATGATCTTGGTGCACGGTTCTTCATCTAGTCGTTTCTCGCCAGCGTAGAACAATTTTGCAGTATCGAACTCTCCACCGTCGATTGCGCCCTGAAGTTCAGATAGCTCGTGCAATACAAGTTTGCGCAATCCGTCAACCGTTACGACTGTATCGTGGTCTAGCACCTCCACAATCTCTTGCGGTGTTGGTGGGGCAAAGTCTGCAAGAGCCTTTTTTCTAGTCTGCCCAGTCCGTATGCTCTTAAGGTCTTTAACCATGTCCGCATACCGACTGTCTGAGATAAGGCGTTTCAAAACTGGTATTGCAGCATCAGGGCTATCGCTAGAAATGGACCAGACAAGTTCGGAAAGGCAGCGATAGGCCTTTTCACCCTTTGGGCTTTCCGAGCCATGACTGCCGGGTAAAGGGACTTTGGGCCAAACACCTATGAAAGCATCTAGGATGGCCTCGACCTTGCAAGCGGTCAGGCTTGGCCATGCTTCATAGTCGATGCGATTGCCTAGTCCACTCCGCTCATAGACGGCAAGCACTGTGTCTTTGTCTGCCGCAAGCCAATCAAAGTAGACGTTCGGTAACGCAGGGATGAAATACAGTGCGCGAAGGAACCAGAATTTTCGCCTTTGCTCAAGTTCATCGTCTTCAGTCTGATCTGGCCAGAAGAACATAAATTCGGCACAGCGCTCTAAGATGATTTCCATCAGGCGCTCACGATCTGCAAATCCTGCGGCGATATTGAACAGTGTATCCAAAGTGTGGAAGGGAAGTGCTCGATAGCGAGCCAGCCAGTCGATAGATAGCTTTGTTCGAAGTGGATGAAACTCCTCTTTGTATCCAAGCCAGCTTGAGTTGGTGTGGCCCTTGGTTCCTTGAGCCAACTGGGGTTCAACGTATCGTCGGATGAAGGTTTCAAGGGCTTCAGTTGTGGGGAAAACTCTTCGGTCTATTTCAGCCTCAAATTTTTTTGCCTCTTCCTCTTCAATCCCGTTGTACCCGCCGCAATCTGGTTTGACGATTTCGAGAACTGCAACGTCTACGTTTTTCAAATCACCTGCTGCTCGGTATTCTGCCACGCAGGCTGCGTGCAGGATGCGGATTACGTGGAAAGTCCCGCCGGTGGTCGCTACCTGCTCAAGTGTCGGGATGTGTGGGGTGACAAATGAGAAGCTATTTCGCAGTGCCAGCTCAGCGTCAATGTCGGAACCAATCTCTTGAGTTAGCTCATCAGGTGAAAGTAGGTAGTAATTAGCGATTTGGCGTAACCAATCCCAATGCTTTCCGCTCTCGATAAGAGCTTTGTTTTTTTGCAGGGACTTTTCGTTGGCACTCTTGTTTGCTGCGTCCCGTCGCCTCCGTCGCCTTTCAAACCAATATTTCTTTTCACGATGCTCGCGCATCATGCTTTCGTATTGGCGGTTTTTCTGTGTCCAGACCGCCAGAAAACCAGGAAATTTAAATGCCTGTTCCCGCATGACGCGACGCAGATTGTCTGGCCCTCGATCCTCTGGCTTTCGGTGATGATTGTGAGTTGCTAAAAAACTACTCCAAAGCCCAATATTTTTTGATTGGAAAGCAAAGTTTACCATGAACTCCCAGTCCTGAGGTTGAAAATGCAGGCCCGAGTGTGACTGCCATTCAAACTGCTCAAACCGGATTTCTCGAATGCGTTCCTCATCGGTCTCATGACCCAATGCCGCTAGCATAATTCCTTGCCGAAGGCCGTCATCATCTCGCAGCAATCGGACTGATGCTGAACGATCTGGAGGCATAGAGCTATGAAAATTTAAGTTCTTTATCCAACCCCAGAAACGCTGTGGGTTGTTTGGCGTATAACTAACGTCGCAGTAGTGGTCCAACAACAAGCCGATAATCTTGCTAGTCCCATTTCGGCAGTGGCAATTAGGAGCTTTCTCACTGCATGTGCACGTCAACTTTGCGGACAGAGCATCAAGCAAATCAGTTGTTTGCTGATGATTCAGAGTTTTGATGAGGTTGCGTAAAAAGTACCTAGCACCAATGACACGTTCTGTTGATCGTCGAGCCCGTGGGTACAAATTTGCAAATACACGTAGATAACCAGTTAGATAGTTGATTGAGAATTGAGCTGCGCCCAACTGTTCGATCAACTTCGCCGCGACCTTCATAGACACGGCATCAGCTTGGAAAATCAGTTGAGCCAAGTTCGCAGTATGGCTAAAGCCCGGCACTGCGAGCAACAGAGTAGCCGCCATGACACGAGTATGTTCATTGGCTTCGGCTGAAAGGCAAAGTGCGCTCAACTCAGCAGTTAGTTGCGCTGTCGCTGTCGAGCCTTCCAACAATTCAAGAATTAGATCTCGAAATTGACCTTCTGATTGCGGGGAAATGTGAGGTCTAACCTCATCAACGACTTCCGTACTGAATAAGCCAGCGACACTAAAACGTCGCCAAAAGTCCCCTCTACGAAAATATGGGTCTTGTTCCTCAACTTCCTTCAGACACCTTACAAGGCGGCGCTTCGAAGTTGTGTCCAACTGAGAAGGGTCACCGTTCGCAAGTACGGCGTAAGCGTCGAGATCAATAGCAGCTTCTTGAATGGGCTTGTTTCCAAGTGAAGCCATCCAACCAATAAGCCCGCGTAGTTCATCTCGTACAGTTGAGTTTGGGGCGATGATTGGCAAACATCGCTCAAGTGTAAGTGCGTCAGTTGGGTCAGCTATTCGTTTTGTAAGGTAGTCCGCTGCCGCGTATTCCGCGATGATCTTGTGAACTGGCCTATGAGTGCCCACAGTTTCACCCGGCCTGAACATCCGAGTTGCTAAGATCGCTTGTTTGCTGTCTGCGTCCGCAACCAGAGTTCCCATGAGCGGGTACAGAGAGTCTTCGTTTGCCTCACTGGTGGTCACGCCTTCTGCGCCCGATAAAAGCAGTTTTGCAAAGACCTCCGATGCGGCTTGCACCTTTTGAGCAGCGGACAAAGTGCCGCTTGTCTTTTTTACTTTCGAATTGGCTTCCTTTGCCAGTCGTTCCAGTGCTTGATGAAAAATTGATCTTTTGTCGGAAAATTTGCGACCACTCTCAATGTATGCGTCTGCGAAGAGCTTTAGAAACTGAGGGTTGGGTAGTAGTGCCTCTAGGTCAAACCTCGCAACTTCAGAGTGGAAGGCGTCAAAATCTTCACTTGGGACATAGTCCTCAAAAATTCTCTTTTGTTCATCTGCGGTGAACTCGGTTAGTCGTGCGACCAGTGGCTTTTCGCCAAAAAATTCTTGAAAGGCGCTATTTGCTGCGTTGTCCCATTCGCTTGATCTACTAGAAATTAAAAGCTTAGACGGGCTTGCGGCTAGCGCGGATGCAAGCAACTTTTCAATGCCACTAGCGTCAACCTTTGCCAACTCATCGTAAGCATCAATGACAAGCGGTGAGCCTTTTCCAGATACGCCAGTATGGATAAAACGGTTTGCTGTTAGGACTGACGTTTTCAGTTGCCCTCCCAAGCTTTCCATTAGGCGGGTTTTGCCTCCGCCCGGTTCCGCTAAAACGACAATAAAGCGCGGGCCTGCAAGAAGCTGAGCTTCACTGTAGGTTTGGTTGTCGTCTAGTAGTGTGCGTTGCAGATAAAAACTTGAACTCATGCTTGCAAGATATTGTGTTGGGATACATCCTGCCAGCTAAATTCGGTGTCGAAATAGTGCTTGGAGCCATTTTTCAAAATGATTGTTGGTCTGGAAAATTTGCAAACGCAGGCAAATGAAGAAAACAGATAGATACGCAGGCGAAAACGCCCGCCCGTTTGACCCACATTGGACAACAGACCTGCCGTCACTTCTGGCGTATCTGGAAGCCCTTTGC
>JBGCFS010000180.1:0-4071 GCA_045107035.1 Hyphomicrobiales bacterium | reverse complement strand
TGGCTTGTCGACAATACCGCGCTTTCATTCGACCAGATTTCTGCGTTCTGCAAATTGCATCCATTGGAAGTAAAATCCATTGCGGATGGGGAGTTTGCGCAAGGTATCAAAGGCTTGGACCCGATTCAAACAGGTCAGCTTACACGCGAAGAAATTCAAAAGGCTGTGGATGATCCGGCTCACCGTTTGGAGTTGTCTGCACCAAAAGTACGCGTTCCTGAAACAAAACGCCGCGCACCACGCTACACACCAGTTTCCCGTCGCCAAGATCGTCCAAATGCAATTCTGTGGATGGTTCGCAACCATCCCGAGCTTAAAGATTCGCAGATTATTCGTCTGGTGGGCACTACGAAACCGACAATCGCGGCAATTCGCGACAGAACACATTGGAATTCAACCAATTTGAGCCCAATGGACCCAGTTACTCTCGGCCTTTGCAGCCAAATTAACCTGGACATGGAAGTCACCAAGTCTGCCAAGGATGCTCCGGCCAAACCTGTGGAAGAAGAAGGTACAACTCTTCTGTCACCTGAAGAAACTACCAACCTTGACGCACTGGAACGTGCAAGTGCAGCCCTCTTCGGTGGGGCTCCAATGCCGAAGCCAGAAGAAGAAGAAATAGATGCGGATGCTGTTTTCGCAAAATTGAACAACTTGAAGAGCGATTCTTCAAACGAAGAATAAGATACTTGATTGCCGGGTCGTGCAATATCGATCCGGCACTTGCCTTAAGGGTATGCCAAATTTGGGTTTGATCAATCCCAACGGGCGCATTTTCTAAACACTAGGCTTTTAGCTGTTTCAAGATCTCTTTGTACAACGATTGAACCTCATCAGAAGCCAATTTATTGCCGGACGTTTCAACTGCTGTACTACCGTGCCCCATCGCTGATGCGTAAGCAGTGCGGTTTCCGAACATGGCTTTTGCAACAACTGGTCCGTATTTCTTTAGACCTTCGAGAACCTCTCCAGTAAGTTTGGCACGCGGCGGTACACGGTTCAGAACGACCAATGCTGGCACGCGCTCTTTTTCCGCCAAATCCAATGTCAGCTGAGTTGCCCATAAATCCACCGGCGATGGTTGCATCGGCACCAAAACCAAATTGGCAGCTTCGATTGCTGGCTGAGCCTCGCGATCAGACTTTGGTGGCGTATCTGCAAACACATAGTCATGATCCCGAGCCATGGCCCTCGCTTCACGACGCGCGCCCCATCCGCTCGCTGTGCGGAACGTAAACCCAGCAGCCTCTTCACCCAACGCGCTTTCACGCGTTTCAAACCATTCACCTAAGCTGCCTTGCGGATCTATATCCAACAAAGCCACAGAGGCACCTTTTTTAAAAAAAAGTGCCGCAGCGGCCATGTGTGCAGTTAATGTTGTTTTCCCGGAACCGCCCTTTTGCTGAGCGATAGTAATAATGGTTCCAGCCATGGCTGTGCCTTTCAAAATGACGTTTAGCCATTATGACATATTGCACTGCACAATCGCAAGCGAAGCCTGACTGAGAGACACTATTCGTCAACGGGAACCGTATAGTTTAGCGCCAGTCGTCCACCATCAGCATAAATTGTATGCCCGGTCACATAGCTTGCGTCGTCCGAGGCAAGGAATGCTGCAATAGAAGCAATTTCTGACGGTTCGCCTATCCGCGCTAAAGGTGTACGAGACAATATACGATTTTTCGCTGCTGGATCGTTGTTGACTGCAGCCAAAATGTCCGTGTTTATCGAACCGGGTCCAATTGCATTGACGCGAATGCCATATTGCGCCAAGGACAACGACATAACTTTGGTTAGCTGTTGCACTCCGCCCTTGGAAACAGAATAGGGCACCTGACTTGGAATTGCGACCTGTGCGTTGATACTTGACATGTTGATGATGGATCCGGGTTCGCCGCCCTCTTTGACCTGATCAACCATTTGCCTTGCGGCAGCTTGCCCGCACAAGAATACACCCTTCAGATTTACTTGAAGAACACGGTCAAAATCTTCTTCGGATATATCCAAAAAATCATCGGAATGAATGATTCCAGCATTATTGATCAGGACATCCACGCTATTGAAGACATCCAGCGTTGCTGCCATCAAATTCCGCACAGCAAGGCGGTCGCCGACATCAGACTGAACAAAACGCACACCACCGAGGTTTTTGAGATCCTCTTCTGCTTCATTGCCGGCTTTCTCATTGGTATCTGCAATAATTACATTGGCGCCTTTTTCTAAAAAGTGACGCGCACATGCCAAGCCAATTCCTTTAGCTCCGCCAGTTACAATGGCTGTCTTATTTTCTAAGGTCATTCAAATTCCATCGATTACGATCGTATCATCGGACCATGGCGTTTTCGGGTGAGGAATTCAAGAAAAGCATCTGGTTTCTAAAAGTTTGTCATGGGATAACCGGCCGAGTCCTGAGAGCCTCAATCGCATTTAGAAAGCTGTATAAGTGTCTGACCGTACACAAAACGAGACCGGAAATGGTATCCTTAAGAATGCACACTGCATTGCAATCGCAATTATCAACCGAGTTCAGGAGCGCTGCGATAAAGTCTTGGGTATGAATTTTATCGAACGAGATCGAATTGAATTCGAACTGATCGATGGAAAAAGAACCGGCGGACATTTTGATATCATTCCCCAAATGCTGGGAAAAACCGAACTAGAACAACAGGCTGGGATCGAAGCAGTCACAACAAGCATAGTTGAACATGCGGAAAAACGATCCCGTCATTTCAAGCAACCCGCCAATCAAACTCAGATCCTGCCAATAATACGCACACGAGAGGATGTTGAGAAATTCAATAAAGCTAGCAAAGTTGATATGATTGGCTCCGGCCTTGCACGCCATCTTGCTGGCGATCTATTCGTGTTGCTGGTTGAAGACAGTGACGAGGGAACAAACGTTATTCTATGTCTTAATCTCCAAGAACAATCCGCCAATGCCTTGCATGAATTGGCAATCGCAAACCTCAACACATTTTCAGAGCAAAAAGGGGTTGATACCAATGCAAGCCTATCACCATTTACCAAACTCAGTTTGGACGGTTACTATGACACAAGCCTGATTTTGCTACCAAATATATGGGATATCCACTTAGCTTATCATTATGATGGAAACATTCCACTCTGTATTTGTGCGGCGAGAAATGGGCTTTGGTTTCTACATGATGACGGCCAAGCCAATGAACTTTCCAGTCAATTGTGTGCCTTCGCAAAGGGTGCACAAAAATATGCAGAATACCCAGTTTCCACGAAAGTTTTTACGCGCAATGAACTAGGCGAATTTATAGTCGTCGACCCTTTAGCATTTTAAATCAGAACTTACCTAAAGCTTCCGAAATTTCATCCAGTATCGCTGGATCATCAATAGTTGCAGGAGCTTTATAAGGTTGGTCATCTGCGATTTTTTGCATGACACCGCGCAAGATTTTTCCTGATCGTGTTTTTGGTAGTCTGGTAACCGTGACAACGTGTTTAAAGGCCGCAACAGGTCCGATGGTTTCCCGAACCAGCTTTACTACTTCTGCTTCAATATCAGAGTTTGGTCGGTCCACGCCCGAGTTCAGGATAAGGAAGCCCAGCGGTAGTTGCCCTTTGAGTTCATCATATGCGCCCACAACGGCACACTCGGCCACATCAGGATGGTTGGCCACGGCCTCTTCCATGGCACCGGTAGAAAGGCGATGCCCTGCAACATTTATGATATCGTCAGTCCGCGCCATTATGAAAAGGTAACCGTCTTCATCTACGTAGCCCGCATCGCCCGTTTTATAATACCCGGGAAATTCGTTCAAATATGACTCGTGGAAACGTGCTTCTGCATTCCAAAGCGTTGGCAAACACGCGGGAGGTAATGGAAGCTTCACAACAATATTGCCCAATATATCGGCTTCAACCGGTTGCCCCTCATCATCCAAAACTTGGACATCATAGCCAGGCATTGGAACAGCCGGAGAACCACGTTTCACTGGCAATGCACCAAGGCCAACAGGGTTGCCTGCGATGACCCATCCCGTTTCTGTTTGCCACCAATGGTCGATCACCGGCACATCGAGCTTATCTTCAGCCCATTGA
>JBGCFS010000018.1:0-43549 GCA_045107035.1 Hyphomicrobiales bacterium | reverse complement strand
TGACCATTCGCGTGTGCGATTCGCTGTCTTGCATGATGGCTGGCGCTGAGACCCTGATATCACGGTTGGAAGACAGTGCGGACAAAACCCAGATCCGCATAGCACGCGCACCCTGCATGGGTCGTTGCGCTGCCGCTCCGGCGGCTCGCATCGGCAATCGTGAAGTGGATCATGCAGACTCTGCGCTGCTCCTGTCCATGGCCGACGAGGATGATACAAATGTCTTGGTGCTGGATCATGTGGATCTGAAAGCCTATCTCGAATTGGGCGGATACCGGGTTCTGGGCAGTCTGAAAAACGGTGAACTTGAAACCGATACGCTGATTACAACGCTGGGCGAGGCAAGTTTGCGCGGGCTTGGTGGCGCGGGTTTTCCCGCTGGTAAAAAGTGGGGGTTTGTCAAAGCCTATCCCGCTCCGCGTCTTATGACCATTAATGGCGATGAAGGGGAACCTGGAACCTTTAAGGACCGGCATTATCTGGAAAGCGATCCGCACCGCATGTTTGAAGGTGCTTTGGTGGCAGCCCATGCGGTCGAAGCTGAACGCATCTATATTTACATGCGCGATGAATACCCGGCTGTGCTAGAGATCCTGCGCACCGAGATAGCTGCGCTGGAAGATGCCGGTATTGTTGAACCTGGTTTCATTGAATTACGGCGCGGCGCTGGCGCCTACATTTGCGGCGAAGAAAGCGCAATGATCGAATCCATTGAAGGCAAACGCGGACTGCCGCGCCATCGCCCGCCCTACATTGCGGAGGTGGGTCTGTTTGGCCGACCAACGCTGAACCATAATGTAGAAACGCTGTGGTGGATCCGCGACATCGTTGAAAACGGGCCGCAATGGTTTGCCGATCAAGGCAAACCGGGTCATCGCGGACTGCGCTCGTGGTCTGTCTCCGGCCGTGTGGCCGAGCCGGGTGTCAAGCTTGCCCCTGCCGGCATCTCAGTGCGTGAACTGATTGAAGAGTATTGTGGCGGCATGGCAGAGGGGCATAGTTTCAAAGCCTATCTACCGGGTGGCGCGTCCGGCGGCATACTGCCCGCATCAATGGATGCAATTCCGCTGGATTTTGGCGATGGTCTGTTCCAGCACGGCGCGTTTGTGGGGTCACATGCCGTAGTAATTCTGTCTCAAAATGACAGTGTCAAAGATGCCGTGATCAATCTGATTGATTTCTTCGCTCACGAAAGTTGTGGGCAATGCACGCCCTGCCGGGGCGGTACAGAAAAACTGGCAAAGCTTCTGCGCGCCAAAGACAAATTGGATGAAGAGACAATTCGGGATTTGGAGACTGTGATGCGTGACGCATCCATCTGTGGTCTAGGTCAGGCGGCGCCCAACCCGGTCAATCATCTATTGACCTATTTCAGGGGCGAATTGTGATGTTTAACAAAATCGAATTCAGCCTTAATGGCACCACTGTCATCGCCAAAGAAGGCGAAACAATCTGGCAGATTGCCAAGCGCGAAGGCGTGGATATTCCGCATCTGTGCCATCTGGACAAGCCCGGTTACCGCGCTGATGGAAATTGCCGCGCCTGTATGGTGGATGTTGATGGCGAGCGTACTCTTACGGCCTCCTGCATTCGTAAACCGACCGACGGCATGGTGGTGAATACTGCCACAGAACGCGCAAAAAAAAGCAGAGCCATGGTCTTTGAACTGCTGGCCGCTGACATGCCTGAGCGCAAAGAAACGGCGGATAATCAAAGTGCCTTTTGGAACTGGGCCGACACGTTTGGCATTTCCGGTTCAGGTCGATTGCCCGGCAAATTTGATGACCACGCTGATACCAATGACATCAGCAATCCTGCCATTGCGGTGAATTTGGATGCCTGCATTGCCTGCGGCTTGTGCGTACGCGCCTGCCGCGAAGTCCAGGTGAATGATGTGATCGGAATGGCCGGGCGCGGCTCGCATTCAGTTCCGGTCTTCGATATTCATGACCCGATGGGCCTGTCGACCTGTGTGACCTGCGGCGAATGCGTGCAGGCCTGCCCGACAGGTGCCTTGTTTGAAAAATCACTCATGGACGCAGACGGCAAAAAACGGGTGATCACTGACTTTGACAAAACAGTGGATAGCGTCTGCCCGTTCTGTGGCGTTGGCTGTCAGACGACTGTGAATGTCAAAGACAACAAGATCGTCCAGGTGGACGGACGTGACGGACCGGCCAATGAAAACCGGCTCTGCGTCAAAGGCCGCTTTGGTTTTGATTATGTGATGAGCGAAGAGCGCCTTACCAAGCCACTGATCCGCCGCGATGACGCACCAAAACGTGGCGAATTAGATATGCGTTTCATGAAGATATCAGACATCTTCAGAGAAGCCACCTGGGAAGAAGCAATGGCCAAATCAGCCGAAGACCTGATGGCGATTGAACAAGAACATGGCGGCGATGCTCTGTCGGGTTTTGGCTCTGCCAAAGGCTCCAATGAAGAGGCCTATCTGTTCCAGAAACTGGTCCGACAGGGTTTTGGAACCAACAATGTCGATCATTGTACACGACTTTGCCACGCCTCATCCGTTGCCGCGCTTATGGAGGGTGTTTCCTCTGGAGCCGTGTCTGCCCCGTTTACAGACGCAATGGTTGCAGACTGCATTATTGTGATTGGCGCTCGACCCACAACCAACCATCCTGTGGCTGCCACCTATTTCAAACAAGCGGCGAAGAACGGCGCAAAGCTTGTGGTCATAGATCCGCGCCAGCAGGATCTGATGCGCTTTGCGGAACATTCCCTGCAGTTCAAGCCCGGTACTGATGTGGCCATGCTGAATGCATTTCTGTATGTGATCATCGAAGAGCATCTCTACGACCAACAATATATTCAGGCCAATGTTTCCGGCTTCAACGCGTTGAAAGAAAAGGTCAAGGATTTTGCGCCGGAGGCGATGGCAGAAATCTGTGGCATTCCCGCTGTTACGCTGCGCGCTGTGGCGCGCCTTTATGCGAACTCCAATCGATCTCTTATTTTTTGGGGCATGGGTATTTCACAGCACACCCATGGCACGGACAATGCGCGGTGTCTGATTGCCATGGCACTGATCACAGGCCAGATTGGGCGCGAGGGCACAGGACTGCATCCACTGCGTGGCCAGAACAATGTGCAGGGCGCGTCTGATGCTGGGCTCATTCCCATGTTCCTGCCAGATTATCAGAGCGTTGAAAGCGCGCCCATCCGCGAGCAATTCGAAGATGTCTGGGGTCGGACGATCGATCAAAAACGCGGTCTGACTGTTGTTGAAATTATGGATGCCGTTCACGCCGACAAAATTCACGGCATGTATATTATGGGTGAAAACCCAGCCATGTCTGACCCAGATCAACATCACGCGAGGGCAGCGCTGGCAAAGCTGAAGCACCTCGTGGTGCAAGATATCTTCCTGACCGAAACCGCATGGCATGCAGATGTGGTGTTGCCGGCTTCCGCCCATGCGGAAAAGCTCGGCACATTTACCAACACAAATCGCCAGGTGCAGCTTGGCCGACCAGCGCTGGACCCGCCGGGAGACGCCCGCCACGACTGGGAAATTATTGTCGATCTTGCTGGTCGCATGGGTCTTGATTGGCACTATGCAGATGTCAGCCAAGTTTACACCGAGATGATGGGCGTGATGCCATCATTGACCAACATTCCCTGGTCACGCCTCATCAAGGAAGATTGCGTCACCTACCCGGCAGACAGTGAAGATGAACCCGGCAATGCCGTGATTTTCGTCGACGGCTTTCCAACCCCTGATGGACGTGGCAAACTGGTGCCCGCAGATCTGCTGGCCCCGGACGAAGTGCCTGATGCAGAGTATCCCATGGTGCTGACAACCGGCAGGTTGCTGGAGCACTGGCACACCGGTGCCATGACACGGCGCGCCAGTGTACTTGACGCGATTGAGCCGGAGGGAATTGCTGCCATGAACCCCAGCGAGATCGAGCGCCTGGGCCTGAGCGTTGGCGACAGCGTCAACGTGGAAACCCGGCGTGGCAGGGTCTCAGCCATGTTGCGCGCTGATCGTGAAGTGGCCAATGGCATGATCTTCATGCCCTTTTGCTTCAATGAAAGCCCCGCTAATGTACTGACCAACCCACAGCTTGATCCGTTCGGAAAAATTCCCGAATTCAAATTCTGCGCTGCGAAAATCGAACGCAGGGATACGCTGGAAGCCGCGGAATAAAAACCTTCTTGCTCTGTTCTGGGTATGCAAAGTTATAACAAGAAGAATAATTATTTACTTTAATGAATAATTATGAGAGCTTGCGGCGAAATTTCAAACGCATTCATCACCTCAATTCGAGACACATCATGCCATTCAAGACAGACATCGAAATCGCGCGCGAAGCCCACAAACGGCCCATTCAGGAAATCGGTGAAAAGCTGGGGATATCGTCTGCAGACCTCGTGCCCTATGGCCATGACAAGGCCAAAGTGAACGCAGACTTCATTGCTGCGCAATCTGGCAAAACCGACGGCAAACTCATTCTGGTCACAGCCATAAATCCGACCCCAGCCGGAGAAGGTAAAACAACCACAACTGTCGGGTTAGGCGATGGATTAAATGCGATTGGTAAAAAAGCTGCGATCTGTATTCGCGAGGCGTCACTTGGTCCCTGCTTTGGCATGAAAGGTGGCGCTGCCGGAGGCGGTTACGCGCAGGTGGTCCCGATGGAGGATATGAACCTTCATTTCACCGGTGACTTCCATGCAATTACTTCTGCCCACAATTTGCTATCTGCAATGATCGACAACCACATTTATTGGGGCAACGAACTGGGCATCGATATTCGGCGCGTCGTATGGAAGCGTGTCGTTGATATGAATGACCGCGCCCTGCGGGATGTCGTGACATCTCTTGGCGGCGTTCCAAACGGGTTCCCACGCCAATCTGGATTCGACATTACCGTAGCGTCAGAAGTCATGGCGATCCTTTGCCTGTCCAATGATCTGGAAGATCTACAGACCCGGCTGGGCGATATCATTGTCGCCTATACACGTGATCGCGAGCCGATCACGTGTCGCGATTTGAAGGCTGATGGTGCCATGACGGTGTTGTTGAAAGATGCGATGCAGCCAAATCTTGTGCAGACATTGGAGAACAATCCCGCCTTTGTTCACGGCGGTCCCTTTGCCAATATTGCTCATGGTTGCAACTCGGTTGTTGCCACCAAGACGGCCCTTAAGCTTTCAGATTATGTGGTCACCGAAGCTGGCTTCGGCGCAGATCTGGGCGCTGAAAAATTCATGAACATCAAATGCAGAAAGGCCGGCATTGCTCCATCCGCTGTTGTTGTTGTTGCGACAATCCGCGCTATGAAGATGAATGGTGGCGTGACCAAAGCAGATTTGGGCGTTGAAAATGTGGCTGCGGTTCAAGATGGGTGCGCAAACCTTGGTCGACACATCGAAAACATCAAAGGATTCGGTGTGCCAGCTGTTGTGGCGATCAATCATTTTCATGGGGATACAGACGCAGAAATCGAGGCCTGCAAGGCTTACGTGCAAGGCCTGGGATCTGAAGCCATTTTGTGCAAACACTGGGCAAAAGGTTCAAAAGGCACCGAAGAACTGGCCACCCGCATTGCGCAGATCGCCGATGCTGGCGGTGCTCAATTCCAGACGCTCTACCCTGATGAGATGCCTTTGATGGAGAAAATCGAGACCATCGCCAAACGCATCTACCGCGCCAATGAAGTTCTGGCTGACAAGAAAATCCGGGATCAATTGCGAATGTGGGAAAAACAGGGTTTTGGTAGTCTGCCAATTTGCATGGCAAAAACGCAATATTCCTTTTCAACCGATCCCAATTTGCGGGGAGCACCAAGCGGTCACTCTGTGCCAGTGCGCGAAGTGCGACTTTCCGCAGGCGCCGGGTTCATTGTCGTCGTCTGTGGTGAAATCATGACAATGCCCGGTCTGCCAAGAAAACCGAGCGCTGAAGTCATCATGATGAACGAGGATGGCCTGATCGACGGTCTTTTCTAAAACCTCATCCCGTCACCTTGAAATAGAGCGCTGAAAGGCGCGATGGCAGGTCTTCAATCCGCTCCAGTGGAAAGGTGTTCTTTTTGCCGAAAATGGTTGCGGCCGATTTATGGGCTGCACGACCAAGCGGAATGCAAAACAGATCCAGACCCTTCGCGCGCGACAAGGCAATTGCCCTGCGGGCATCTTCTACCAGATGACTTGGATCTTCCATGTCAATGTCGGAAGGTTCTCCATCGGTCAGCACGATTATGATTTTTCGTCGTGTTTTCTGTTTTTGAAGGGCTCCGGATAAAAACCTCAGGGCTGAGCCCAACCGCGTCGACAGGCCGGGTTTTAAATCAGCCAAACGGCCCAGTACAGGCGCATCATCCTCTTCAAATAATTTGATGGATGCCAATTGAACATCATCTTTCCCATTTGAAGAAAAAGCGAAGACGCCAAATACGTCTCCAGCGGCATTCAGTCCCTCGACCAGCAAAGCCGTCGAAATCACGGCCATCTGGAGAATTGTCTCCTGCCCACCTTGCGGAATATCTCCGGTGGATTGTGACGTATCAATCAAAAGTCCCAAAGCGACATCGTTTTTCGCACGCTTTTGCCGAACATAGATCCTTGGGTCAGGGCTCGTACCCTGCCGCAAAGCGATGACAACATCATTGGCAGCATGCATATCGATGATGTCCCCCTCTAGGGCGCGCCCGGTGGCTTCATCACGTCCGAATTGTGCGTCATTTGCAAGCGCCTCGATTCGGGCTGCGATCCTAGCATGATGCGAGAGTTTTTTGGTCAACCAGTTTGGTGATGGTCGGGGCGTCAGGAGTTTTTCACGCACCGTGACAAACTCATTTTGGTCGCGCTGCAATATTTCATTCCATTCCGGGTAGAGACCAAGGACAGCGCCCAACTCATCGTCCTGTGAGGTAGGTTTTTTCCGGGCCCGTTCTGTGCCCTCGGTGTCCTGGTCATCGTCATTTTGAACGGGGGCCTCTTCATCTTCCCTACGGTCTATTTTGGCCGCATCAAGAATGATTTCTGACGGTGGCTGGTCGGGATTGTCAGACTCATCAAATTCAAACAAGCCCAACCCATCATCACGATAGTCCGGCTCGACCATGTAAGATTTTGGATCAAATGGTATCCGCATCTGCCCCAGATCATTGCCGAGAAGCCGTGCGATTCGTTCAGCCAGAAACTGATCCTGAGGCGCCTTGCGGAAGGCAGTCTCAAACAGACGTCGCCCTTTCATGATCCAAGTATCCGAGCATTGGAACGCAGGGTCGCTCAAGGCGCGCGCCAGAGTCGCGAATAGTGAATGAATTGTGCTTGCGACAGGCGCGGATGTTGACGACTCAACCGAATGAAAGCGCAACCACATTCGCGCCAAACCAGGATATTCCTGCGCAGCCAAACGCTCAACCCGTGCATCTTCGATCAAGGATGTAAGCGCAATCTGCATGGGTTTCATGCCACGAACTGGAAACCGGTTTTTGGTAAAGCGGTTATGAGCTGCCGCATGAAGAATGGCCGCCTCAAAATAGGCTCCCTGATTGTCCTTATGACGACGTGGAACTGTTGAGGGCACAAGCACAATATTGCCTCGGATTTTCAACCTTTCGGCTGATGAATCGCTAATTTTGGCTTGTTCGTTCTGGAGCTTTATGTCCGTTTGCCACAAGCATCGAACCAGATACTTCAAATGATCCTCATGCCCAGAGAACTGCCCTTGCCCCTCGTAATGCGCCAACTGAGATTGGCTTTTGGGATCATTCAGGCTGAAATAGGCTAGTCTATTCTGCTTGCTATCTGGATATAGATTGATGCCGTCGGTAAGCCACCTGGATACGTCGTTGGGTTCCAGCCTTTGATACAGGTTTTGGGACTGCAGTACGAAAGCTGGGATGGATTCAGGCGCGCTACGAGCCAGCGCCACAATCCCCTCAAGCAGGCTGGGTGCATGATTGAAATGCACACTGTTCTGTAGAAACGTTTCTCCTGCGCGAATGGCAATGATGGTATTGCGCGTGCCCAAAGACAGGCAGATTTCATGAATTGACTTCGTGAGCGCGTGAATGTCGGTTTTTTGTGATGCCCTGACCGCAGTGCGGTGAAGTGCCCAAAGCGCGGTCAGAACACCTGGCCCCGCGTTGGCCTCATAAAGCCTGACGCACCCACATTCCCATTTCTCTAATTGTTTGTTGCCGGAAAGCTTTGTGAGCAGAGCACGGGTTGATTTGAAATCTTTGACAATGGCAGACTCCCCACCAAATCGGTTGGTTAGTAGTTCTTCAAAATCATATTTTCTATGAAACACCGTTTTGGGCCAACAGCGTTAGATGCAGGCAGCAACGGCTGATCGCAATGCCGTCCGTACATGGACATCATCGGTCAACGGCACGATGATCGCCATATCACAGGCATCTGCTACCGGTATGCCCCGCGAGATCAATTTCCCGGCTCTTATTAATGTGCGTGTTGAAGCACCTTCCTCCAAGCCATTGTTGCTGAGATTGCGAGAAACCGTCGCAATGCGAACAAGTTGAGCGGCAATGTCGTTTGAAACACCTGCTTCCCTGATGATAATCTTGGTTTCGAGTTCCGGATCTGCATGTGCAAAGTCCAAAGCAGCAAAGCGCTGCTTGGTGGATTCCTTGAGATCTTTCACGACGCTTTGATATCCAGGATTATAGGAAATCACCAAAAAAAAGTCCGGGTGAGCCGGAACAAGCTCGTTCTTCTTCTCCAGATGCAAGGCCCTCCTGTCATCTGTGAGAGGATGAATGACAACAGTTGTGTCCTGCCGAGCCTCCACGATTTCATCCAGATAACAAATGGCGCCTTCACGGACAGCTTGTGTCAGCGGACCATCTTTCCAGACGGTCTCGCCACCTTCCAGCAAGTAACGTCCAACCAGATCAGCTGCTGTCATATCATCATGGCAGGACACTGAAATAAGCGGTCGCTGCATCCGCCAAGCCATATGCTCAACGAAACGTGTTTTTCCGCAACCAGTTGGCCCCTTCAACAAGATCGGGACCCGCTCCTCATAGGCGGCTTGAAAATAGTCCACCTCATTTGCAGCTGGTGCATAGAAAGGTTCTGCATCAATGGTAAATTGCTTTAGGGACATCGGGTTTTCTTTAGAAATGTTGAATTGCTAGCCCAACATTGGGCTAGCAGTGATGGGTCGATCGACGCTTACCTATCGGTGCTCTGAAGAAATTTTCGTGGGGATACCTTCCATTGGGCAATCCTCAACACCGGGTGCGTCACGGGTTAAGCCCTCAACCATATCTCTGGTTCCTTCGGGGTCTTCCACCCATTTTTTGTAGAACTCGAACGGCATTGCGCAGGTGCCGCGCGGATCATCGCCGGAATTATTTGTGCCGGTATACCCTCGGTGCAACAGCTTGTAGAGATGGTTTTGACTCTGACTTTTGGCCCGATTTTCTCTTATCTGTGACACAGAGAGCTGCGCATATTGAATGCCCATTTCCTCGGTCCCACACTCGCCCAGCGTTCGCCCGTCAAAGCCGATGATTGATGAGTGACCAAAGTAGGTGTAGACCCCGTCAAAACCTGTAGCATTCGCGACAGCCACATAAGTGTTGTTGGACCATGCCATGGCCTTTGACATAACAATTTGCTGCTCTTTAGCTGGATACATGTAACCCTGACAACGTACGACCAGCTCGGCCCCGCGCATTGCACAATCTCGCCAAATCTCGGGATAATTGCCATCGTCGCAGATGATAAGGCTGATTTTCAAACCTTTGGGTCCTTCTGACACATAGGTGCAATCTCCGGGATACCAGCCTTCAATCGGTACCCATGGCATGATTTTCCGATATTTTTGTACAATTTCACCCTGATCATTCATCAAGATAAGTGTGTTGTAAGGTGCCTTGTTTGGATGTTCCTCATGCTGTTCGCCTGTAAGTGAAAATACGCCCCAACATTTTGCCTTGCGGCAGGCCTCGGCAAAAATTTCGGTTTCAGCACCCGGTATAGTTGACGCTGTCGCATACATTTCGTCCGCATCATACATTATACCGTGGGTGGAATATTCTGGAAAAATGACCAGGTCCATGCCCGGTAATCCTTGCTTCATTCCGACCAGCATATCGGCAATCTTTTTAGCATTTTTGATGACGTCTGCCTTCGTGTGCAGGCGGGGCATCTTATAGTTTACTACCGCCACTCCGACGGAGTCTTTGGTGGAGCTGATATCACCATGTTGCATGATAGTTCCTTTCGATTGATGTAAAGCGGAACTGAACGCTGACCGGTGCACCCAAGTGTTGCAGAAACACAAGCGCAGGGGCAATGTGAACGCAAACGGTCAACGCATTGGCAGCGTGTCTTCACGTTCAGGTCGGTCGATCTTTCAAACAACAGCCAAGAATCAGAATGTTCGAAAAACTTGTCCAGATAAATTAAATATTTGAATTAATCTGCCGGACGACTCTGTCGGGCAATATATACTCAAATCCCCTATTGGAATCTGGTAGGTGCTTTTGGGGGGCGCCCTGACCACAGTGTCAAGTTCACAAGTTTTCTTCCCAATGCACAATTTACCGTTACAGCAATTTTTTGAAAACGCAATATTAGAAACAGCAATTTTTCGAATTGCCTGGGTTCAATTTATAGGCGTATTTCTGAAAAAGAACCCTTCTATCGACTCTTAATCAACGAGCCTGCATTTATTGCAAAATGAGCGATAAGGAGTGTATTTTTTGTGCAGAAGCCTAATGTTATAGCAAGATCCATCAAATTTCAGTCAGAAATGAATAATTCAATTTTTCTCTTGTAATGAATATTTTTTTCCTTAAAATCAAAAAATAGATAAATTTCGGTACCAAATAATCCAAGCGATTTACCGTGTAGTTGGTGGCAAGGACAGGGTAGTTTCGCCGCCACACGATGAAAACCCCAGTACGTAGAGGCGTGTAACGTCTCTCTGTGCCGCCGACAGGGCCGTCGGATTAAAACACTCATCTAAGTAGTTGGAAACTTCAGCGTCAGGCCGCTACGCGGAATTTTTGCACCTTTTTCAGACGTTTAATGTTTAATTATCGACATTCAACTTCATTTCAACGTCCAACTGTTTCCGACTAATTATAGTAAATTTTCTAAATAAACAGAACGCATGAAATAAAAGACGACATAGTTAAAATACAAAATGACTGAACGAAACACAATTAGAAATCATCTTTGAGAGAAAGTTTCGAAAATGAGTATTACCAGAAGAAAATTACTAAAAACTGCTTCCGTTGGAGCGCTCGCTCTAGCGGCCCCACATGTGTGGCTTCCTGGAAACCGCGAAGCCTGGGGTGCCACGCTTACCGCCGGCGAGCCGATCAAAGTCGGCCTGCTTTTTTCACTGACAGGTGGTCTTGCCGTCCCTGAAGAAGATTCCACTCTTGTCATGCAGTATGCGATTGATGAAATCAATGCTGCTGGCGGCATCAACGGCTCACCAATTGAGCCTGTGATTGTTGACGCAAAGTCAGATTTCAAAGTCTATTCATCTAAGACTCGTGAGCTGATCCTTCGAGACAAGGTGACTTCGATCTTTGGTTGCTACACATCGGCTAGCCGTAAAGCAATTTTGCCAATTGTTATGCAGCAGGACAACCTGCTGTTCTACCCAACTTGCTATGAAGGCGCTGAGTGCACTCAGAATACCATTTGCACCGGCCCTCTTGCAAACCAGCACTCCAAGGATTTGATCCCTTACATGGTCGATCAATTTGGACCACGCGTCTTCTTTGTGGGTTCGAACTATGTATGGCCGAAAGAATCCAACAAAAACGCCAAGGTTTGGCTTGAACAAGCCAATGGCGAACTGCTTGGCGAAGAGTACATCCCGCTCGGCTCTTCCGAGTTCGGACCGGTAATTGAAAAAATTAGAGCGGCTAAGCCAGACTTTATTTTCTCTACTGTTGTGGGCGCATCCGATATCGCCTTCCACCGTCAGTTCAAGCAGGCGGGTCTTAAAGTGGATTCAATGCCTATAGCATCATTGACCACTGGAGAGATCGAAACCAAAGCTATGGGTGCTGAGTTTGGAGCAGGTCACTTCCTGTCCGCTCCTTATTTCCAGGCTCTTGAAAACCCGACCAACGAGAAGTTCGTGGAGAACTTTCTGGGCAGTCCATACGGCAAAAACGGCACAACTCACTACAATATGGAAGAGACATATACATCAGCTTATGTCTTCAAAGGCGCGCTTGAAAAAGCCATCGCCGACCATGGTATTGAAGATGTCACGCCTCGCAAAATTCGTGATGCGGCTGCCGGTATCAAGCTCAGTGCAGACGTCTCTCCAGAAGGCGAGGTCTGGATTGATGGTGAGAACTTCAACACATGGCTCGTTCCAAAAATCGGTCAGTGTCAGGCAGATGGCAGCTTCAAGATCGTAAAAGAAGCTCCTGAACACGTCGCTCCGGATCCGTATTCAATCTACCCGGATATCGGCAAGTGCACGGCTGAAGGCCTGCTGGCACCTGATGGAACTCTCAAAATGAACGTCATCTAGTTAACTTCGGGTTTCGGACGCATGACATCGTTTCAATGCGCCCGAAACCCTCCCTCCCAAAAAGACAACAAGCCGTCTGGCAGATGTCTTAAACAATTGACCGCGAGTGAGTTATGGATCCGAACGTCGTATTGAGTGCATTGGTGCTGGGAGTCAGCATCGGAAGTATTTTTCTGGTTGCGGCTTTAGGGCTCGCCATTATTTACGGCACTGCTGGCGTTATCAACATGGCCCATGGTGAGCTGATCATGCTCGGGGCCTACACAACATACACTCTTCAGACCTTTGTGGGCGTCCCTTTCTTCCTGTGCCTCCCCTTGTCATTTTGCATCGTGGCCTTGGTTGGAATCGCAATTGAACGCCTTTTGATCCAACATCTGTATAATCGGCCACTAGACACGCTTCTGGCGACCTGGGGCGTTTCTCTAGTGCTGATGCAAGGTGTCAGGTTGATCTTTGGCAGCGATCCAAAATATGTTCAGCTGCCTGAATTTCTATCCACCAATCTTGATCTGGGCATCGTCAACGTATCGGTTTTCCGGATTTTCGTGGTCCTCGTCGCAGCCCTGCTAGTCTTCGCCACTTGGTATACATTCTATCGGACGCGGTTCGGCATCATGGTGCGCGCCGTGACACAGAATAAAGAGATGGCGGCATCCTTCGGTATCAACTCCGGCAAAACCTACATGCTGACATTTGCCATTGGGGCCGGCCTAGCCGGCGTTGCTGGGGCTATGTTTGGCGGACTTAACATTGTTCTGCCGACTATGGGCATGAGCTACGTCGTTGAGGCATTCCTGATGGTTGTTTCCGGAGGCGGAAGCCTTTTGGGCACCATTCTGGCCAGCGGTTTTACCGGCCAAATGCAATCCATCTTCGCCTTTATCTTCAACGATACATTCGCGCGTTTCCTGATCTTTTTGATGGTTGTCATCTTCCTGCGGTTCCGCCCTCAGGGCTTGATCGGCTCGGGCGATACGCGCCGGTAACCAAGACATATATCAGACATCTAGAGTAGCTTTGGAGCAAATCCGACAATGAACACCAACCCCTATCACGATAAGCGTCTTCAATGGGTTGCCTACGCAGTTTTCTTTGCGCTGTTGGCGCTGGTTCCGATCCTGCTCGATGATGCTTTCCTGTTGAATCAACTTTCAACTTTTGGGGTGTATGGCATCCTGGCTCTTTCCTTGAGTCTGTGTTGGGGATTTGGCGGTATTCTGAATCTTGGTCAGGGCATCGCGTTTGGTCTTGGTGCTTATGGCATGGCCATGACGATGCAAATGCAGTCTCAGGATATCGTTACCGATCCTATTCCACCGTTTATGCTCAACAATGCACTTGAGAGTCTGCCATTGATTTGGGAGCCATTCTGGAACACTGGGGTAGGTATTTTCCTCGCAGTCGCAATACCCACCCTGTACTGCCTCATATTCGGCGCGCTTATGTTTCAGGCACGAGTTTCAGGGCCGTTCTTTGCGATCATGACGCTTGCAATGTTGAGCGCGTTCTATACGGTTTTCATCGATCTGCAGCCCTACACAAATGGCGTGAACGGCATTTCGCCTCCAATGCCTTTGGAAGTTGGTTCACTGGTTGTCGATCCATATTCTACAACATCCTATTGGATCGTTTATGCAGTCCTGTTGCTATCAACGGTCGTTGCAAAACTACTGACGCAGAGCAAATTTGGGCTGATCGTTCGCGCGCAGAACAATGATCCAGAGCGCGTCCGGTTCCTTGGCTACAATGTCGCTGTTTACGAAACCCTGATTTACGCAATATCTGGTTGCATGGCTGCATTGGCCGGGATGTGTTTTACATTCCTCACCCAATATGTCTCGCCAAGCCAGTTTGATGTTGGGTTCAGTATCTCAATCGTCATCTGGGCAGCCATTGGTGGGCGCGGATCTCTGTTGTGGGCAATTATGGGGGCCTTCATTGTTCAGGGCGCGCAGAGCTATCTTGGTGATGAATTCCTCAACACATGGATTTTGATCTTGGGTTTCTTCTTCATTCTGGTTGTCAGGTTCCTGCCTGGCGGCCTTGCCGGGTTAGTCGAAATCATTCTTGGCGTGCTGCCAAGCATGTCCAACCAGCAGAAAAATCCCGGTGGAAAAGCCGCGGACAAAGCACCCTTGAAGGAGGCTTGATTCATGACTGGTGTTCTTGAAATACAAAACCTCCAGAAAAATTTTGACGCTGTCAAAGTCATCAATGATTTCAGCATGGAAGTCATCGAACTGACCCTTTGCTGCTTAGTCGGCCCCAATGGTGCAGGCAAAACAACCACAATGGATTTGATCACCGGTCGGCAAAAGCCCACCTCCGGCAGCGTGACTTTTCGCGGCCATGTGATCACGGGCGAGAATGAACAAATGATCGCCCGACGCGGACTGGGACGGAAATTCCAGATTCCCGCAGTGTTTCGTGAATTGACGGTCCGGCAAAACCTCGAAGTAGCTTACAGCCATGAGGTCAACGCGCTCAAGAACATCTTCAGTTTCACGTCCAAGCAATGCGACGCGCGAATAGATGAGGTGGCCGAACAGGTTGGCCTGGAAGAGCGACTTGCGGTGGTTGCCGGAACGCTGTCCCATGGCGAAACGCAGTGGCTCGAAATAGGTATGGTTCTCATGCAGGACCCGGCCCTGCTGCTTCTGGATGAGCCTGTTGCGGGAATGACCGAGCAGGAAATTGAGAAAACAGCCGATATTCTGAACACAATGAAGAAGACGAAAACTCTGATCGTTGTTGAGCATGACATGGGTTTTGTTCGCGAAATTGCGGACATTGTGACCGTTATGCATATGGGATCACTCCTTGCGCAGGGGACGATCCAAGAGATCGAAACGAATCAGCGGGTCCGTGACGTTTATCTTGGAACGGAGGATCACTGATGCTGCTTAATCTTCAAGACGTATCATCATTTTATGGCAACACCCGCATTCTGCGAAATGTGACACTGGGCCTGGCAAAGGGTAGCTGTCTTTGCGTTTTAGGACGAAACGGGGTCGGGAAAACCACGCTCGTCAAAACCATTATGGGCCTGACCGACAAGATCGAAGGTAAAATACATCTCGATGGCGCTGATTTGAGTGCAAGTCGGACAGATGAGCGCGCCAAATGCGGTATTGGTTACATCCCTCAGGGTAGACAGATACTCGGAAAATTCACCGTTCGGGAAAACATTCTGCTCGGTACATTTGCGAGGGCAGATGCAAGCACGACTATTCCCGATATCTGTCTGGAACTGTTCCCTTACCTGAAAGAGAATCTGAACCGCAGAGCGGGCCTTTTGTCGGGCGGTCAGCAACAGCAACTGGCCATTGCCAGAGCGCTGGCGGTCAACCCGCAGATTTTGCTGCTGGATGAACCCACCGAGGGCATTCAGCCGAACATCGTTGCTGAAATCGGCGAGACCCTCAAAATGCTGAACAAGAAACTTGGCATCACGCTGGTTCTTACCGAGCAGCACATCAAAGTCGCCCGCAAGCTCGGCGATGATTTTGTGATGATGGACAATGGCCGCGTCGTGGACAGCGGGCCGATAGCAAACCTCACCGACGACGTCGTGGAACGGCACATGACGGTATGAGCAAACATAAAAACAATTGTCGAAACCAGATACGTAAATCAACAGGGAAAGGAAAACCAAGATGATTAGTATACCGCCTGCTGGCTCTCCGGAGAGAGAGGCCTTGATCGCAGAACACAAAGCGTGCGTCGATTCCATGAAGGGTGTCGCCGGGTTTTCAATCTTGAAATGTGAAACGCCGGGAGACACGACTGTGGTGTCCGGTGGTGTTCATGAATCCCCGCTTCTGAAGCGCGTCTTGCTGCGTATGCGTGGCGAGTCTCCCGCCGGAAAGCTTATTGTTATCTGTACGAAAGTCGAAGCCGAATGGCGCATTGCACGCTTGTCCGGCATCCGCGGTGTTCCACCCGAATTCATCGATGACAAAGTCTATGATTGCGAACAGGAAATTCAGCACGAAATTTTCCTGATGCGACTGGATGAATTGCCGGAATCTGCAGGAATGCCTGAAGACTACAATGAAGGCTGGAAGCGCAGAAGTGACAATTGGCCGGTGACCTGAACGGCCTTCCACAATCGTGGATGCTGTAACCAGCTGATTAAGTGACGGAAATAATTGGAATTAAAAACACGCTTCGGCGTGAACGGCAGTGCTTTGTCTGCCGCTATGTCTAAGGAGAATTGAAATGAGTTCAATGAGGTTGACTGGATATGCCGATAAATTCGGTGTGCATCCAGGCGAAAGCATCAAGTTTTATGTCAACTGCGACGGACCTTCGGAATACAAGGCCGAAATCGTTCAGATGATCAATGGAGATACCAACCCGCGCGGTCCCGGCTTCATTGAAAAGGCTGTCCCCGGTTCGTTGGAAGAAACCGTTGCCGGCCGCAAACAGATCATCCATGGAGGGTCTTACGGGTTTGTTCCCGATTGTAACGCTCTCAATGTGGAAAGCTTTACCCTGCAGTGCTGGGTCTGGCCGACAACACCTATTACCCATCCGAAATACTGGAAACATGGCGCGCAGGGTCTAGTCACAAAATGGTCGGACGACACAGGTTATGGCCTATTCATCAACGAGAAGGGCCATGCAGAAGTCCGCATAAATGGTGAAAAGCTAGAATCCACAACCCCGCTTCGAGACCATGCGTGGCATTTTCTGGCAGCGACCTTTGATGCCAAAACCGGTAAACTGATACTCATCCATGAGCCTCAAATCCAATACGCTCTGGATCCAGTGATTGAACCTGTCGAAATGACGATTTCCGGTAAGCTCACAAACACTTCTACCCCGTTGGCTATGGCGGCCTATGTGGATGGTGTGAGCGAAGATCCGCTTGCAGCTTCTTCACTGCCAGCAGGCATTACTTTTGCCGGCAAATACAATGGCAAACTGGATACACCGCGTCTGTGTGCAAAAGCTTTGTCACGCTCTGAAATCGAGATGATGAAATTAGGCGCTCAGCCTGGTCTGACAGAAAGACGTAACAGCGGCCCTACTGGTCCCCTGTCCGAAGTCATTGTTGGCGCCTGGGAGTTTTCTGAAGGCATCAGCACGCTTATAGGTACGGATTTCGGTCCTTATCGCCTAGATGCGACCCTCGTCAACTGCCCGACACGCGGCCTGACAGGCCACAACTGGTCTGGAACGACGTTTGACTGGAAACAGTCGCCTGGTGAATATGGTGCAATCCATTTCCATGATGATGATGTCGACAATGCCCGCTGGGACGTCGATTTTGAATGGACCGTTCCGGCGGATTGCAAAAGTCGGTTCTATGCCGCGAAGCTGACAACACCCGAGGGCGATGAAGACTACATTCCATTCTGGGTGGTTCCGGAAATTGGCGATGAGCAGTCAAAAATCGCGGTCATGGTTCCAACAATCAGCTACATGGCCTACGCGAATGAGCACGTGGCCTGTAACGCAGGTGGGGCCGAGCTGTTCATCTATCGTGTACCGATCATGCAGCATCAGAACATGTTCCTTGCTGAGCATAGAGAATATGGGGGATCGATCTATGATACCCATACGGATGGTTCCGGTATCTGCCTGTCGTCAAGACTGCGTCCAATCCTGAGCATAAGACCAAAATACGATCACTTCCTGGCCCAGGCACCATGGCAATATCCAGCCGATCTGCATCTGATCTATTGGTTGGAAACCATGGGCTATGAGTATGATGTCTTCACAGATGAAGACCTCAGCTATGATGGTCTGGCACGGATTGAAAACTACAGTGTGATCATCACCGGCTCTCACCCGGAACATAATACAGGAACCCAGTTGGACGCCCTGCACAACTACACCCAGCGCGGTGGTCGCATCATGTATATGGGTGCTGATGCCTGGTATTGGGTCCACTCCTTCCACCCGGCCTATGACGAGCTTGGTCGCGGTGTGATGACTGAGATGCGCCGTTGCGAGTCAGGTATTCGGACCTGGCGTGCAGACCCTGGTGAATATTACCACCAAGGCACAGGAGAACTGGGTGGCATGTGGCGCTACAGAGGGCGTTATCTGCATTCTGTTGCAGGTGTTGGTATGTCGTCTGAAGGTTTTGACATTTCATCCTACTTCTCGCGGACGCCAGAAAGTAATGATGACCGTGTCTCATGGGCCTTTGAAGGCATTGAGTATGACGAAATGCTGGGCAATTTCGGCTTGGTCGGTGGCGGCGCTGCTGGTCTTGAACTGGATATCGTTGATACCATGCTGGGCTCACCCCCACACACTTTAACGGTTGCAACATCCGCAGGACGCCATACAGAAGCCTATCTTCTGGTGATGGAAGATTTCGGATTTAACCAGCAGGGTCTTGATGGCACAACGCATCCGCGTGTTCGCGGTGATATTGCCTATCACGAGACACCCAATGGGGGTGCGTGTTTCGCCTTTTCCTCAATTGCTTTCTGTGGATCGCTTCCATGGAACAATTGCGACAACAACATCTCTAAACTTGTGCAGAACGTTTTGGACCGCTTTGCGGTACCAGGACCCTTGCCTGCGGCACCTGCGGAAGCGATTAAATATCGCGGACGTGCGGACTACTAAGCCGACAAAACAAAAGCCGCCAGCTCAATTCAGAGCTGGCGGCACCTGAATCAGTTCCAGCGGCCATTTACGATAAATGTCCGCATAAAGTCGGAGGAATTTGCACATGGCTAGGCGCCCAGACATTGGCTACTTCGAAAGTGATCTGGACCTTCTGGACCCCCAGACATGGGATCATGCTTATGGGGAGTTCGGAAAAGCCCAAACTATAAACCCGCTTGTCTATAAATCCCTCTCCTTTGCCTATCTGGAAGATGAGGCGATCTGGACCAGAGACTGGATCTGCATCGGTACCTTGGATGATATTCCCAATGAGGGCGACATTCTGCCTTACACTGTCGGAAATCATGGGATTCATGTTCAGCGGATGGCTCATGATGAGCTCGAGGGTCGCTTCAACAATGCGCAGCACGGCGGCTGTCGCTTTGTACCGGTTCAATGTCAGAACGGCACCAAAACCAAATGCTCTTTCACATCATGCGGCTATAGCCGGGATCGCGATGCCATCGCAGCGTCAGAAGGCGGCCAACCAGTGCCGGCCATGCACCAATATACTGGGCTGCGACCAGAGCGCCTTCTGCAGATTTCAGTTGCGACCCTTCAGGGCCTGATTTTCGTCAATATTGACGGCCCCGACCACATCATCGCGCCGGAGCCGGATCTTGAACGCCAGATCAACACAGCATTTCAAACTCATCCTGCAAGGATCGAAAAGGAATGGTCAGAATTCAAATGTAACTGGAAATTATTTGCCGAGACTCTGCTTCAGGAACTGAATGTGGCGCCGGAAATGGACGTGGCATCCAAAGCCAATTCGTTCATCGGACATATGCTGCCCTTAAAGGACAAGGACAGCCGTCTCATGGGCCCAGTGGTCTGGAGCTTTCCAAACATGATGCTTGTCAGAACCGAAACCGTTTCCTGCTGGATAGCCTTGCAACAAACCGCGCTAGAGAGAGTGATCTGTCGCGTTCAGTTTTATGGAGACGAAACAAGCGATGAGAGCACAGACGAACTGTCAGTGTTGAAAGACATGTTGGAAACTATCGGACGAGCCGCAGAAACACGGCAGGCCACATTGAGTACAGATACCGTGCCAGACGTTCAGTATGAGGCAGCTTTGCACTGGTCGCAAACGTCCCTCATCGAACGATTGTTAAAAATGCCGCGTAACGAGGTAGCTGAACCTATGTTTCAGCCGGTTCAGCACTATCTCATTTAGAAAAGGAGCAACGCCATGAATGCACTTGCCACACGCCCGACCGTTGAAGACGGTGCTCAGCTTTACATAAAAGGTGATTTTGATGCAGCTGTTGCAATTTTTTCAGATCTCACCGAAACCGGAGATGCCGAAGCCACCATGTGGCTCGGCTCTTGCTATGCCAATGGCGATGGTGTTCCGAATTCACCGGATCAGGCCTTCGGTTACTTCATGAAGGCTGCGGAAGCAGGCCATGCGCAGGCACAAACGAATGTGGGTGCCATGCTCTTTGGCGGCCAGGGCTGCGAAAAAGACGTTGATGCAGGTGTTGCCTGGTTGGCCAAAGCCGCCGAACAAGATGACACCGGTGCGCAATTCAATCTGGCCACCATTTTGTCTTCCGACAAGGAAGTTCCGCTTGATTGGGAAACTGCTGCGAAATGGTATCATCGAGCTGCCGAAAAAGGACATTATCCGTCTCAGGCACGCCTCGGATTTTGCTACCAACATGGCAATGGTGTGCCGCAAAGCCGCGTTGACGCCTATGTCTGGTTTGCATTGGCAGCGCAGCATGGCGTCGGGACAGCCCTGACTGCTGTTGAGCGCCTTGTGAATGACATGTCAGCCGAAGAAAAAAGACAAGGGGCCGGCATGGTTCAGTCCTGGCGCAATAAAACTGCACCTGTTTCCAGCATGGCGGTCATCGACCCGGTTGCACAATAGGTGAGCGTCATGGACACATCCTACAGCGTTCAACAGATAAAATTCGAATTTCTGAGCTATATCAAAGAGTTTGGTGGTAATGGATCTGAATGGACCATAGGTCTGCTGAATGAAGCTGAACAGGCGAAAATGGCTTCATCCGACAGGTCTGAAAAGCCTGATCTGATCTGGATCTGCAAACCTGCTTTAAGTGCCAACGCTGCCAAACTTGTTGCGGAGTATTTCATAACTCGTTTTGGAACCCAAAGAGCAGACCGCTTTGTTGCCAGCCCGGACAAAAACTGGGTGCATATGTTTATCGAACGCAATAACGCGCACCCATAATTGGATAGAAATTGACCAACCTGAATCCCAAGGAGCGAAGCGTATGAGAGTAAGTTGAGGACGTAATATGCCTTTGCTTGCGAACACAGGTTTTGAAAGTGTTCCTTATGAAAAATGACAATTGGCGCATCGGCGTCCTGTTTTCTCAAAGTGGTGCCACTGCAGCTGTTGAACAGACGATGATCAACGGAAGCATTCTGGCCATGGAAGAAATTAATCAGGCTGGCGGCGTCCTGGGGCGCCCGCTGAGCTACACCCATTATGATCCTGGCTCATCCCCAAAGAAGTACCAAGAATATGCCCGTCGCCTCCTGACAGAAGACAATGTCAAAATCATCTTTGGCTGTTACATGTCGTCGTGCCGGAAAGCCGTTTTGCCCGAGATTGAAACACATCACGGCCTGCTGTTCTATCCCACCGTTTATGAGGGGTTTGAATATTCGTCACGTTGTTTTTACACCGGTGCAACCTCAAATCAGGGCGCTCCTGAACTGGTTCAGTACCTCACCAAAAATTATGGAAACAACCTGATCCTGGTCGGCTCCAACTATGTGTTTCCGTACCAGTACAACCGTGTGATTACTGATTTGGTGATACAGTCCAGTGGGAAAATCCTGGACGAGCTCTATATCCCGATTGATGCGAAAAGCAGTGATTTCAAACGATCGATTAAGCAGATAGCCAAATTAAAGCCCGATGCCATTATTTCCACGCTTGTTGGCGATGGGATCGGTCTGTTTTATGAGGCCTTTAGAGATGCCGGATTTGACTCCGAGCAGATGCCCATTGCTTCGGTCGCAACAAGCGAAGCGGAGCTCGCCCAAGTAGATCTTGGTGTTGCAACGGGCCATCTTTCATCAACACCGTTTTTTGAGACATTGCAGACGCCCGAGGCGATACGTTTCGTAAAAGCCTACAAGGCTCGCTTTGGCCTTGATGCGCCAGTTACGGCATGCGCTGAAGCCGCGTATTTCCAAATACACCTTTATGCAAATGCACTGGAAAAAGCGACTAGCGATTCTCCAGAAAAAATTACTCTGCAGCTGCCTCAGCTCTTATTTGGTGCACCGCAAGGACAGATCCGGATTGATCCCCTTACGCATCACACAGAACTATGGCCACGCATCGGCCGCGTAAACAACCAGAACAAGTTTGACATCGTTTGGGAGTCCAAAAAGAGCGTGAAGCCAGACCCGTATTTCGTAGCTCCATTATTTGATGAATGGTCTGCTGCCAACGTTCTTCTGCAGATAAAATAGCGGAGCGTAACCTTGGCAATCCAACTCCTCCGCGATTTGAAAGGTCTGAAAATCCAGGTGATCCATGCACCTGATTCAGAAGGCATGACCATTGTGGAGCACCTTGGCAGAATGGGTTGCAAAAGCGAGACAAGCTGGCCCCTGCCAGACGAGCTGGACCCTGATGCCGATGTGGTGCTGATCTCGATCGAGCAGGAAAACCGCGAACGCATTCTAAAGCTGTGCCGTCAAACCAAAGAAGTCCCGCCAACGATTTTGGCTGTCGCCTCCTACGAGGACCCTGGCACGCTGCAGATCATTCTGGAATGCGAGGCGCTTTCAGTTATCGAGCGGCCCGTTCGTCTGTTCGGTCTGCTGACCAATCTAACCATTGCACGTTCGCTTTGGATGGAACGGCACAAGCTACGCAAGAAGGTTAAAAAACTTGAGCGCAGACTTGATGGAAACCACATGATTTCACGCGCCAAAAGCATTCTTTGGGAAACTCAGGGCCTGGACGAAAAGGGCGCCCATGAAAGCATCCGAAAGCAAGCCATGGCGAAGCGCCTATCGATGGCTGATATCTCGGGCGACATCGTAAAAGCCTATGAAATACTGACCTTCAATTCAGAAAAATAAACCGGAGTCGACTCGATGTTGCGTGTAGAGAAAATTATAGGGGATACCTCTGATCCCGCGATCTTTGATCTGGTACACGATCTTGAGCACCAAGGTGCGTTAGAAACCATCACACTGCCAACCGATGATCTGGACCGGCATCGGTTGATGGCCAGGACTGATCAGGGAAATGATGTGGCCATTGCCATTCCCCGCGACACAAGACTCTCAGATGGGGCTGTGCTGTATCTGGATAAGAACCGGGCTGTGATTGTGCGCGCTGCAGAGCAAAAATGGCTGCGTCTGTCACCCAGGACGGCCAGCGATGCTGTCGAATTGGGCTATTGTGCAGGCAATTTACACTGGCGCGTTCGTTTTGATGGAGCTGATCTGCTGGTTGCCCAAAATGGTTCAGCGGAAGCGTATTTGAACCGCATACCTGATCTGATCTCAACCGGCCGAGTTTCTGCGAGCGAGTTTACCGAATGAATGTCGACCAAACTCCTCTTGATTATCATGAACTCCTCAGCGCTTTTCAGTTTACCGACAGCGCATTTCCTTCAGGCGGATTTGCATTTTCGCAAGGGTTGGAAGCAGCCTCTGAACATGAAGAGCAATTGGGCTCGTTTGATCTGGAAGCCATGATGCGCTCGCAAATTCAACACCGCTGGGCGTGCTCAGACCGCGTGGCTCTCATCCGCGCCCATCGCCTGGAAGGCGAGCTGCGACAGATTATCGAGCTGGATCATGAAGTCGAAGCAAGTACGCTTGTAGAAGCGCTACGGATTGGCTCTCGGCGCAACGGATCGGCAATGCTGATTGCACATGAGCGCATGGGTATGGAGCGCGCAAAACTTTACCGCCAGCAGGTGCGTCAGCAAACCGCGCCCGGTCATCTGGCGGTAATTCAGGGTCTGATTTGGCAGCAGCTTGGCCTTTCCCAGGAGGCCGCGATTGCCATGAGTGGCTACCAGGCAGTGATGTCGCTATCGACAGCGGCTGTAAGGCTCGGGCTGATTGGCGCGCTGGAAGTTCAAGCAGTTATTCGCGATGTGTTGCAACTAGTCGGGGATTTGTCTTCCGCGCCGGTCGGCCATGATGACCCACTGTCATCCTTCGTGCCGCTTTCCGAGATTGCTGTGTCCTGGAAGGATACAGGGGGCCAACGCCTCTTTTCGAATTAGAGATTTTCAAAGGTGCGTGAATTCACTGTCACGAACCAACAAATGATGAGGCTGTAAATGCTTTTGACACCAACTGAAATGGAACGCCTGACTATCTTCATGGCTGCAGAGCTTGCGCGAAAACGCCGTGCCAAAGGTCTTAGTCTGAACCATCCCGAAGCCGTGGCTTTGATCGCAGATGAAATTCTGGAGGGTGCGCGCGAAGGGCGTTCGGTTGCTGAAATGATGTCTTTTGGGTCACAAATTCTAACTCAGAATGATGTGATGCCAGGCGTGGCTGCGATGATGCCGATACTGCAGGTCGAAGGGACCTTTGCAGACGGGACCAAACTGGTCACCGTGCACGATCCAATCCGCCCTGCTGAAGGCGCCGAGATTGATGCAATTGAACCCGGCAGATTCATCTGCGAAGAGGGCGATATAGAACTTAACGCCGGACGACCGATAATTGATCTTGTTGTGGTCAATACAGGAGACCGGCCCGTACAGATCGGCAGCCATTATCACTTCTTTGAGGTGAACAAGGCCCTCGATTTTGACCGCGAAGCAGCCTTCGGCACGCGGCTGGATATTCCTGCCGGAACAGCCGTTCGCTTTGAGCCAGGTCAGGAAAAATCCGTCACGCTGACCGCCTTCGGCGGCGACGAAATATTATCAGGTCTGAATGGTCTGACCGATGGTTTCGCCAAAGATGAGACGGTGAAGAAAAACGCTATAGAGCGCGCCCGTGAGCGCCAATTCAAGGGCCTTTGAACCCATGGCTGTCGAATCAAATGAAGGACGAACAAAGTGACCAAAATATCTCGTCAGGAATATGCGGCCATGTATGGACCAACCACAGGGGACGGCGTTGTTTTGGGCGACACCTCTCTCGTGGCTGTGGTTGAAAAGGACTATGCCGTTTACGGTGATGAATGCCTGCATGGCGGCGGCAAAACGCTGCGCGACGGTGCCGGCATGGCAGCAGGTGTAACCAGCGAAGAAGGTGCGTTGGATTTTCTGCTTTGCAATGTGGTTGTCATTGATGCAGTGCTCGGTATTGTGAAGGGCGATCTTGGCATCAAGGACGGCAAGATTGTCGGCGTTGGGAAAGCTGGAAACCCTGCCACCATGGACGGTGTTGATCCACGCCTGATCGTCTCCGCCGCAACAACCGTGCGTGATTGCGAAGGCTTGATCGCAACAGCGGGTGCGATTGATGTTCACGTCCATTTTGACAGCGCTCAACTCTGTGACCATGCCATCTCATCGGGCATTACAACCATGTTGGGTGGCTCATTGGGTCCAATCACAGTTGGTATTGATTGCGGTGGAGCGTTCAATGTCGGGAAAATGCTGCAAGCCGCAGAGGAATGGCCGATCAATTTTGGCTTTCTGGGCCGAGGAAACTCCCACAAGCCAGCCTCTCTCGTCGAGCAAATGCATGCGGGGTGTCTGGGTCTGAAACTGCACGAAGACTGGGGCACAATGCCCGCTTCGATTGACATGTGCCTGACCGTTGCGGACGAACTGGATTTCCCTGTGCAAATACACACCGACACGCTCAACGAATCCGGTTTTCTAGAAAATACGCTGGCGGCTATCGATGGCCGCACCATCCATATGTATCACACAGAAGGCGCGGGCGGCGGTCATGCACCCGACATCATTTCGGTCGCGGGTGTGGAGTGGTGCCTTCCCTCCTCCACCAATCCAACCAACCCCTATACGGTCAATACATTTGACGAGCATCTGGATATGACCATGGTCTGTCATCATCTCAGCCCGTCTATTCCCGAAGATGTTGCTTTTGCTGAAAGTCGCATTCGGGCGCAAACCATTGCAGCGGAAGACATTTTGCATGATATGGGCGCTATTTCCATGCTGGGCTCCGACAGTCAGGGCATGGGACGCATTGGTGAAGTCATCTGCCGGACGTGGCAATTGGCTGACAAGATGAAGAATCAGCGGGGCCGGTTGCCAAGCGAAGAAACCAAAATTGGCGACAATGAACGGATCAAGCGCTACATCGCGAAATACACCATAAATGCAGCGCGCACCTTTGGTATTCAGGACCATGTGGGGTCCCTTGAAGACGGTAAAATGGCCGATATCGTCATATGGCGACCCGCCTTCTTTGGCATCAAGCCGGAATTGGTCATCAAGGGCGGTTTTATTGCCTGGGGTGCCATGGGCGACAGCGCTGCGTCGCTGATGACATGTGAGCCATTGATGCTGCGTCCGCAATGGGGTGCCTTTGGCCGCGCCAAACAGGCGCTTTCAGCCTGCTTTGTCAATCCGCTCGCGCTTGAAGCAGAACTGGCAGATCAACTGGATTTGAAGAAGACGCTTCTACCGTCATATGGAACCCGTTCGCTGACAAAGAAAGACATGCTGCACAATGATGTATGTCCGGATATCCGTGTCGATCCACAAACCTTTGATGTCTTTGTCGATGATGAGTTAGCGACTTGTGAACCGGCGTCTGAATTACCGCTGGCACAACGCTACATGTTGAGATGATCCAATGAATGTTCATGCTACAAATGAAATATCAGGCATCTCCAGCGTGGGTGCTGCACGGGTGGGTATAGGCGGCCCTGTGGGATCGGGAAAAACCGCTCTCATTGAGCAATTAATTCCGCTTTTTGCCGCACGTGATGTCTCACTAGCCATCGTTACAAATGATCTGGTGACTGCCGAGGATGCCGAGCGCATCAGGCGCTCGGGATTGATCGATCCTGAGCGGGTTTCGGCTGTTGAGGCCGGGGCATGTCCACATACGGTCATACGTGAAGACCCGACCTTGAATATTGCAGCGGCAGATGATCTTGAGGCACGGTTTTCTGATCTGGACCTGATCCTGATTGAAAGCGGCGGTGACAATCTGGCATCGACCTTCTCATTGGACCTGGTGGATTGGTGGATCTTTGTCATTGATGTAGCCGGAGGGGATGACATTCCCCGCAAGAAGGGTCCGGGGGTTCTGAAAAGCGATCTTCTGGTGGTTAATAAATCTGATCTGGCACCCTATGTCGGCGTCAATCTGGATCAGATGTTGAAGGATGCGCAATCGCTGCGTGGCGGCAGGCCTGTGATCATCACCAATTGCAAAATCCAGCAGAATATCTGTGATATTGTCGATCTGATCTCCAGAGAAGTTTTGTTGCGGTGAATCAGCATCTGGACCCTAAGGCAACAGTAGCCGCATCAGCAGCCAGCACCATGAATGGACGCCTTGGTTCCTTTCATTTGGAATTCAGGCGCAACGGCCATCGCACACGAATTGGCCGGCAGTTCGTGTCTTACCCGTTTCACATGACCCGGCCCTTTGATCTGGACAAAGATATTCAGCACCTTCTGACCGTCTATCAACAATCCTCCTCCGGCGGGCTGTATCGCGCCGACAATCTGTCTTCAGAATATACGATTGGAAATCAAGCAGCGGCTCATGTCACAACACAAGCTGCGACCATGGTGCATAATTGCTATGGAAAACCGGCTCTTCAAACTTTGAAAATTGATGCTGGCGAAGACAGTTTCTTCGCATTCACTCCAGACCCAATGGTTCTGTTTCCCGGTGCCGCCAGCCAAACCAGGACGCACATAAACATGTCCAACAAGGCAGCGGTGTTGCTGACCGAAAGCTTTGACAGACATGACCCGACGGCCAGCAACAAGATCTTTGACCAGATCTGCTCATACATGGACGTACGCAATGACGCGGGAAAACTTTTGCTGCGTGACCGTTTTGCTGTGAAAGGAGCCGATTTGGTTTCACAATCTTCCCCTGTCGGCCCGTGGCGCATTGTGACAAATGGTCTGATTTTGGGAGATTTGAGCCGTCTGCCTTCGCTCGCCAATTTGAACGATATCGGCCAAACTGAGGGTGCCATCCTCGGTGTTTCCTCATTGCCGAACGGAGCTGGTTGGGGTGTGCGATGCCTAGCCAAATCAGCAACAGCTTCGCGTAGCGTTTGCGATCAACTGCTCCGTATCTGCGCAGAATCAGCCTTGGGCTCAAGTCCGGCTTTGCGGCGAAAATAAACGGTATAACGTCGGCTAAAATTCTCTAGTTACACCTTATAGAAGGCACGTCTTGCTTGGGTGGGAGCAAGGTCAAAGTGTTCCCGAAAAGCTGCTGAAAAACGGGACAAATTTGCAAATCCTGTGGCGACGGCAATTTCGGCGATGGACAAGGTTGATTGCTGACACAGGTTAAGTGCTATCTTCAGCCTGAGTTCACGATAAAACTGCATGGTTCCCTGTTGCAACTGGTCGCGGAACAGACGATTTAGCTGCCTTGGCGAGAGGTCACACAGAGCGGCCAATTGTGGCAGGTTCAGCGGATCAGCAACATGATTTTCCATGACTTCGATCGTCTCGACGACAGCAGCATTCGCCGTGTTGTAGCGCTGGACAAGACCAGCACGTTGTTGACCGCCTGCGGGCCGCACCTCTGTATGCATGAACCAATCACTGACCTGCCGCGCAAATTGCGCACCATGGTGGCTGGTAATCAGTGCGTGCATCATGTCCAACGGCGCAGTGCCGCCTGCGCAACTCACACGGTTGCGATCCATGAGATAAAGCGAGCGGGCCAGTAACAGATCAGGCCACTTTTCCACCAACGCCGGTGCGTGTTCCCAATGGATGGTCATGCGCCGTCCACTCATAACAGCGGCATTTGCCAAAATGAAAGGGCCACCGGATACGCCGCCAAGAACAACGCCCTTTGCGGATAAATGGCGCAGTGCGTTGAATATTTGATCGTTTTGAAATGAAGCAGGGTTGCCGCCGGCAATGACCAGAAGCAAATCAAGCGCGCTAGCATCCTTGATGTTGAGGTTTGCCTTCAGTTCAATACCACCAGAGCTGGTTGCAAGCCTGTCATCAACCGCCAAGTGCCGGATGTCATAAAGGTTTTTTCCACTTAACAGATTAGCAGCCCGCAATGGCTCGACAGTCGAGGCATAGGACATCATGGCAAAACCATCGATGAGCAGAAGGCCAACCGAATACGGCTTGTCGTGATCTTGGGGAGCTTGGTCCATATTTCGATAATTACCGTCTTTCAACAGAAAGCACAATTGCAGATTTACCCATATTCTGTTCACTTGGAAATTGTTGGACGGGGTCCGAAATGCGTTACTCAGCCCTACGGATATTGAAGGAAGGTCTGACTGGAAACAAGGGCTGGAAGCCGGCTTGGCGCGATCCTGAACCTCAAAGGAATTATGATTTCATCATTGTTGGCGGCGGCGGTCACGGATTAGCGACGGCTTATTATCTGGCCAAGAAATTCGGGCAGAGCAAAATCGCCGTTTTGGAAAAAGGCTGGATTGGCGGCGGCAATGTTGGCCGCAACACAACCATTGTGCGCTCAAATTACATGCTTCCCGAAAACCAACCCTTCTACGAATTTTCCATGCAATTATGGGAAGGCCTGGAACAGGAATTCAATTACAACGCCATGGTGTCCCAGCGCGGAATCTTAAACCTGTTTCACTCAGACAATCAGCGTGACGCCTTTATCCGGCGCGGCAATGCGATGATCATGTCTGGTGCCGATGCCGTATTGCTGGATCAGGACGGCGTTCGCGGGATGTATCCATTCCTAGACTTTGACAATGCGCGCTTTCCGATCAAGGGCGGGTTGGTGCAGCCGCGCGGTGGAACGGTGCGTCATGATGCTGTCGCCTGGGGATATGCCCGCGGCGCCGACCGCAATGGTGTCGACATACTTCAAAATTGTGAAGTCACCGGCTTCCAGATTTCAGATGGCAAGTGTACCGGTGTCGAAACCAGCCGCGGGCCGATTGGCGCCAAGAAAGTGGCAGTCTGCGTTGCCGGTTCGTCCAGCCGCGTCATGGCAAAGGCAGATATGCGGTTGCCGATTGAAAGTCATGTTTTGCAGGCCTTTGTCAGTGAAGGCCTGAAACCAACACTTTCAGGCGTGGTCACATTTGGTGCCGGGCACTTCTACGTTTCCCAGTCAGACAAGGGTGGTCTGGTCTTTGGCGGTGATATCGATGGCTATAATTCCTATGCACAACGCGGAAATCTGCCGGTTGTCGAGGATGTTTGCGAAGGCGGCATGGCGCTCATGCCGATGATTGGCCGCGCCCGTCTCCTGCGCATGTGGGGCGGCATTATGGATATGTCGCTGGATGGCTCACCCTTTATCGACAAGACCCAAATTGACGGTCTCTATTTTAATGGTGGCTGGTGTTACGGCGGCTTCAAGGCAACACCTGCCAGCGGCTATTGCTATGCCCATTTGCTGGCAACCGGCGAACCACATGAAGTTGCGACCTCCTTTCGCCTAGACCGGTTCCTGAATGGTCACATGATTGATGAAAAGGGCCAAGGCCCCCAAGCGAACTTGCACTGAGGATGATGCAATGATTATCGATCACCCACTGCTTGGCCCACGTGATGCTGCGGAATTCGTTTATCTTGGAGACAGCACGTTGCTGAACCGTCCTGATTGGCAGGCCGACGATGCGCAACGTCAGTTCCATGATTACTTGTATATGCGTGACAATATTGCAGGAGAGATGAGTGAGCTTTGGTACCACGAGCGGGGAGACCGATCCTGGCTGGTCATTACACGCAACACTTTGACTCACGAAATCATCAAAGTTGAATTGGCACGCGATGTCGTCCGCGCGGCACAAAAAGAGAGGACCACAGCGTGAGTCAGTCCCACCGACATGATGGCAAAGGTCTAATCGACCGCAAGCGACCTCTTACATTCACGTTTAATGGAGACACCTATCAGGGATATGAAGGCGATACGCTGGCCTCTGCGCTTGTTGCCAATGGTGTGAAATTGGTTGGGCGTTCGTTCAAATACCATCGTCCACGGGGCATTTTGACCTGTGGCTCCGAAGAGCCGAACGCTTTGGTGACCGTTAGAAAGGGCGCTTATGCAGAGCCCAATACTCGCGCCACCTCCATTGAATTGTTTGATGGGTTGGAAGCGACCAGCCAGAACCACATTGGCACGTTGAAACATGATCTACTTGCTGCCAATGATCTCATGGCACCGTTCTTTTCAGCCGGCTTTTACTACAAGACATTCATGTGGCCAGCTGCCTTTTGGGAAAAACTCTATGAGCCCATGATCAGGCGGGCTGCAGGCCTTGGCAAATTGTCATTGCAGGAAGATCCAGATTGTTATGCAAAGGGCTTTCTGCATTGTGACGTGCTGATCATCGGTGCGGGTCCTTCCGGTCTGGCAGCGGCACTCACGGCAGGTCGCGCTGGTGCTGAGGTCATATTGGCCGATGAAGATTTTCGTTTTGGCGGTCGACTGATAATGGAAACATTGGGCGTCGATGACATGTCCGGAACCGATTGGGTTGCGACGGCCATCGACGAGTTGGGTTCAATGCCAAATGTGCGGCTGATGCCGCGCTCAACGATTTATGGTGTGTTCGACAGCGGTATTTTTGGCGCGCTGGAACGAAAGACAGACCACCTAGCCTCAAGCGACGGTAAACCACGGCAAGTCCTTTGGCGAGTCTATTCAAAACAGTCAATTCTGTGCGCAGGTGCCACTGAACGCTCAATGGCGTTTGCCAATAATGACCGGCCCGGCATCATGATGGCAGGCGCTGTGCGTGCTTATGCCAATCGCTTTGATGCGCTTGCCGGAAAGCAGGTAGCTGTGCTGACCAACAATGATGATGGGTGGCGGACAGCGCATGATCTCTCTGTGGCTGGCGCCCAGAATATTAGCATTGTTGATACGCGGACCAGCACAGACAATGTTGCGCCTGCAGGTGTCGACGTCTTTTATGGTAAGCATGTGGTCAATACGCAGGGCCGTCACGGCCTCACATCTGTCACGCTTTCCAACCAACAGGTTTTGAACGCTGATTGTCTGGCTGTGACAGGTGGCTGGAATCCGAATGTGCATTTGACCTGCCATCAACGTTCCCGGCCTGAATGGCGTGAAGATATTGCCAGTTTTGTGCCAGGCGCGGGTCTGCCCGTTGGCATGCGTGTCGCCGGTGCTGCCAATGGCGCATTAACATTGGCCAAGGCCCTGCAGGAGGGGCAGGATTCCGCGACAGCTGCGCTTTCTGATCTTGGTATTCAGGCAAAAGGCGGACCAGCACCATGCGCTGAAGATGAAGCCTGCAAAATCTCACCATTCTGGCACACTGGCGAAGCGACAGGTGCTTATAAGCGGGCGTGGGTCGATTTGCAGAATGATGTGACGGTAAAGGATATTTACCAATCGCACCTGGAAGGCTTCCGCTCGGTTGAGCATTTGAAACGTTACACGACGCTCGGAATGGCGACGGACCAGGGCAAGACGGCGAACATTCTGGGGCTGGCCGTGATGGCCAAGGCCTCCGGCAAGACAATACCCGAGACAGGTACGACCATCTTTCGCCCGCCCTATACGCCGGTGCCGATTGGCGCTTTTGCGGGCAGCTCACGTGGCAAGGAGTTCCGGCCGACCCGCAACACGCCCAGCCATAGATGGGCACAGGAACAAGGAGCCGTTTTTACCGAAGTTGGCAATTGGCTCCGCGCCCAATGGTATCCAAAACCGAGTGAAACGCATTGGCGGGAAAGCGTTGATCGCGAAGTTCTTCAAACGCGTGCATCTGTCGGCGTTTGCGATGTGACCACATTGGGCAAGATCGATGTGCAAGGGCGTGATGCAGCTGCATTTTTGAATAAGATCTACGCCAATGCATTCGGCAAACTTGCCGTCGGTAAAGTTCGTTATGGGTTGATGCTGCGGGAAGATGGCGTGGCCATGGATGACGGCACAGCGGCCCGGTTCTCTGACACGCATTTTGTTGTGACCACGACTACCGCCAACGCCGTTGCAGTCTTTCGCCATATGGAGTTTTGTCGTCAATGTCTTTGGCCAGACATGGACGTCCATCTAATATCGACCACCGAGCAATGGGCGCAATTTGCGGTTGCCGGTCCAAATGCACGCAAATTGCTGCAAAAGCTGATCGATGAGGATACCGATATTTCCAATGAAGCATTTCCATTTATGGCTTGTGGTGAAGTCTGTGTTTGTGACGGCACACCGGCGCGGCTTTTCCGTATCTCTTTCTCTGGTGAACTTGCCTATGAAATTGCCGTGCCTACAAGGTTCGGTAACTCCTTGATGGAAGCACTTATGGCAGCGGGCGAGGAATTTGGTGCGGTGGCCTATGGCACGGAAGCATTAAGCGTTATGCGCATTGAAAAAGGCCATGCTGCGGGCAATGAGCTGTGCGGTACAACAACTGCGCGTGACCTTGGTCTTGGTCGTATGGTTTCCAAAAAGAAGGACTGCATCGGCAATACGATGTCGGAGCGCACCTATATGAACCGCGAAGATGGCTTTGCACTGGTTGGTTTCAAACCGGTTGATAAAGAACAGGCTTTAAGCGCCGGCGCGCATTTCGTAAGCAAAGAGAATGATGCGGTTATGGCGAATGACGAAGGCTGGATGACGTCGGTCTGCTACTCGCCCAATCTGGGATATTCCATAGGTCTCGGCTTTATCAAAAACGGCGACACGCGCATTGGCGAAACAATCTGCGCTGCCAATCCATTGCAGGGGAGAACGCTGGATGTGGAGATCGTCTCACCCCATTTTATCGATCCGGAAGGGGAGCGCCTTCGTGTCTAGTTTCAAATTCTCTCTTGAGGCCCGCTCCCCGCTTGACTTCTACCAACGAACCATTGGGTTAGTTACGATTGAGGAAGTGCCCGATCTGGCAATTGTGTCCATCGCAGCGCCCCTGGATGGTGAAGCGGCCTTGCGCAAGGTTGTCGGCAAAAAATTGGGTGCTCAATGGCCCAGCATAGGCACCTCGACGCTGACGCCCCACGGCCACCGCTTGCTCGGTTTGCAAGCAGATTTGATCTTTGCTGTGTTTGCCCATCCGGGCGAAAGGGCAGAAAAAACCATTCAGGATCAGTTGAACGCCGATTGCTACGTCACCGATCAGTCTGATGCTTTTGTCGTCCTGGCGGTGGCCGGTTCAGGTGTGACAGAGGCGCTGGAACGCATTTGCCCGCTAAATTTGTCGTCCCAAGCCTTTCCCGTTGGCTGCACATTACAGACCTCTATGGAGCATATTGGCGTCACAATCTCGAAACAATCAGAGGACTGTTTTTGGCTGCTGGCAGCTACGTCTTATGTTGGCAGCCTTTGCCACGCAATAGAGACCGCTGTCATCCAAACGCAGTGAACCCCTCGGAAGCTACGCATTGCTGCAGACTACACTGAGTCACCGTGTAGTTTAAGTCAGCCGGGCTGGCATCATTATTATAGTGTCAGGTATGCTGCCCGGGTCCACGGAATAAACCCGGGAACCCAAGGGCCAAACATGTTCTAGATATCTAGCGTGTTGTCTTTTTCCCATTGGGAAAAATGGGACGCGTAGGAGTTCCATTCCTGGAGCTTCATTTTCAGATAGGCCGCTGAGAATTCTTGGCCCATGGCTGATTTGAGGCTTTCGTCTTTGTCATAGTCCCGTAACGCATCCAGCAGATTCAGCGGCAAGCGCGGAGCATCGGTTATTGTGTGACCTTCGGCGTACATATCAATGTCATGACGCTTGCCGGGGTCAGCTTTCGTGCGCACACCATCAAGGCCGGCAGCAATAATCACAGCCTGCAGCAGATACGGATTGGCTGCGCCATCGGGCAAACGCAGTTCAAAGCGGCCGGGCCCAGGAACACGCACCATGTGGGTGCGGTTATTACCCGTCCAGGTGACCGTATTGGGAGCCCAAGTCGCGCCTGACATGGTGCGCGGCGCATTGATGCGTTTATAGCTGTTTACCGTCGGGTTTGTAATGGCGGCCAGAGCAGAGGCATGCTTCATGATACCGCCCAGAAAGTGCTTGCCCTTTTCAGAAAGCCCAAGCTCGGCGGTCGGTCCTTCGCCTTTCTCTGTAGCAAAGACGTTGACTTTGGCCTTGTCACCGGGCGCATCCCAAACCGAGATATGGGCATGACAGCCATTGCCCGTCAGGCCCTCAATGGGCTTTGGCATAAAGGTGGCGCGGAAGCCATGCTTTTCGGCAACCGATTTGGTCATGAACTTAAAGAAGGAGTGCTTGTCTGCGGTGATCAACGCATCATCAAAGTCCCAATTCATTTCGAACTGGCCGTTGGCGTCTTCATGATCGTTCTGGTAAGGGCCCCAGCCCAATTCCAGCATGTAATCGCAAATCTCGCGCACCACATCATAGCGACGCATCACGGCCTGCTGATCATAGCAGGGCTTTTCTGCGGTATCGAAAGGATCTGAAATCTGATTGCCATCAGGCGTCAGCAGAAAATACTCCGCTTCGATACCTGTTTTGACATGCATGCCTTCCGAAGCCGCCTCGGCCACCAACTTGCGCAACACATTGCGTGGGGCCTGCGCGACATCTTCATCTTCCATCACACAATTGCCAGCAACCCAGGCGACTTCTTTTTTCCAGGGGAGTTGAATAACGGAAATAGGGTCCGGCACTGCCAGCATATCCGGATGTGCAGGCGTCATATCCAGCCATGTTGCAAAGCCAGCGAAGCCTGCACCGTCTTCCTGCATATCTGAGATGGCTTGCGCCGGGACCAGCTTTGCACGCTGCCCACCGAACAGATCGGTGAAGGAAATCATGAAGTATTTGATACCATTTTCTTTGGCATATTTGGCCAGATCAATTGCCATTTTCAGTCCTCAACAATGTCGTAGTAGTGGATCATGTATTTACAAATTATCAGTAGTTTCCATCGCCGCCCGGCACCCAATTGGTGCCCGCCAATGGAACGCCGGACATGGCCGACGCCTCGACAGTCAGGGCGCACAAATCTTCAGGTTCCAGATTGTGAACGTGGCTCTTGCCGCAGGCGCGCGCGATGGTCTGCGCTTCCAACGTCATGACCTTCAGATAGTTGGACAGACGACGACCGGCAGCAATAGGATCAAGCCTTGAGGCCAAATGCGGGTCCTGTGTGGTGATACCAGCTGGGTCTCGGCCCTCATGCCAGTCATCATAGGCACCTGCCGTTGTACCAAGGGCGTTATATTCACTTTCCCATTTCGGATCATTGTCGCCAATGGCCACCATGGCTGCGGTTCCGATGGAGACAGCGTCTGCTCCCAGAGCCAACGCTTTGGCAACATCCGCGCCCGTGCGAATTCCCCCCGAAACAACGAGTTGCACCTCGCGGTGCATGCCCATGTCTTGCAATGCCTTCACCGCCGGTCTGATACACGCAAGTGTTGGTTGTCCGACATGTTCAATGAATACGTCCTGCGTTGCCGCCGTACCGCCCTGCATACCGTCCAGCACGACAACGTCAGCGCCCGCTTTGATGGCCAGCGTGGTGTCAAAATAGGGTCTGGCGCCACCAATCTTAATATAGATGGGTTTTTCCCAACCGGTGATTTCGCGCAATTCCATGATCTTGATTTCAAGATCATCCGGGCCTGTCCAATCGGGATGCCGACAGGCTGAGCGTTGATCAATGCCTTTGGGCAAATTGCGCATTTCGGCAACCCGATCCGAAATTTTCTGGCCCAGAAGCATGCCGCCGCCTCCGGGTTTTGCACCCTGTCCGACAACCACTTCAATCGCATCAGCTCGGCGCAGATCATCCGGGTTCATGCCGTAGCGTGAGGGCAGATACTGATAAATAAGTTTCTTGGAATGCCCGCGTTCTTCTTCCGTCATTCCGCCATCACCTGTGGTGGTGGAGGTGCCAGCCATGGTTGCGCCGCGCCCAAGCGCTTCCTTGGCCTGGCCTGACAGTGCGCCGAAACTCATGCCGGCAATGGTAATGGGAATGTCCAGCTCAATTGGCTTTTTGGCAAAGCGTGTTCCAAGCGTGACCTTGGTTTCGCATTTTTCGCGGTAACCTTCCAATGGATAGCGCGAAATGGAGGCGCCCAAAAACAACAAATCATCAAAATGCGGCAACTTGCGCTTGGCACCGCCGCCTCGAATGTCGTAAATGCCGGTGGCGGCTGCGCGCCGGATTTCCGAGTTGATCGAATCCGTAAATGTTTCAGATTTTCGAGGGTCAGTCTGCGGAATCCCGTTCCGAACATCGGTTAATTTTTCCATGATCGGACTTCCTTAATAAGCCGACGCATTGTCGACATTGAAATTGTAAAGCTGACGGGCTGAGCCATAGCGTTTGAAATCTTCGGGCTTGGCGTTTGTACCTGAGCGCTCAAGCAAATCGCCAAGAATTTCCAGATGCTCGGCGCGCATTTCCTTTTCTATGCAGTCGGCACCCAGACTTTTGACAGTTCCACGTATGAAAAGGCGCGCTTCATAGAGCGAGTCGCCCAATGCGTCACCAGCATCGCCCAACACCACCAGATTTCCAGATTGCGCCATGAAAGCTGACATGTGTCCGATATTTCCATGCACGACAATATCGATGCCCTTCATGGAAATACCGCAGCGTGACGAGGCATTACCCTTGATGACCAGCAGGCCGCCGTGACCGGTTGCGCCGGCATATTGGCTGGCATCACCTTCCACGATGACCGTACCGGACATCATGTTTTCCGCCACGCCAGGGCCCGCAGATCCCGTAATGTGGACCGCAGCTTCCTTGTTCATCCCTGCACAGTAATAGCCCGTTGAGCCACGCACCGCGACTTCAATGGGACCGTCCAGACCAACGGCAATTGCATGGCTGCCCTTGGGATTTACGACCTCCCAGGCGGTTTGATTAGTATCAGCCTTTTGCTGCTGCAAAGTGGCATTGACTGTGCGCAAATCGAGTTCGCTCATATCAAGTGTCTGCATGGCCTAATGCTCCCAGAAATACACAGTAGCAGGCTCTGGTTCCCAGACCTGGGCATCTTCAATGCCAGGTAAATTCACCAATGCACGATATTCAGATCCAAAGGCCACATATTGATCGGTTTCAGCCATTACAGCCGGTTTGCAGGCGATCGGATCGCGCACGACGCCAAACCCTTCCTTTGTTCCAACTACGAATGTAAAGAAGCCATCCAGGTCATCAAGACTCGACTCCAGAGCTTCACCCAGATTGCTGCCTTTGTTCATTTTGTCGGTCAGATAGGCGGCTGCGACTTCTGAATCGTTCTCGGTTTCAAAGCTCATGCCTTCGCGCTTCAAACTGCGGCGCAAACTGTTGTGATTGGACAAAGACCCATTATGCACCAGACACTGGTCAGCACCGGTGGAAAACGGGTGAGCGCCCATGGTGGTAATAGCGGATTCAGTGGCCATGCGCGTGTGGCCAATCCCATGGGATCCACTCATGGAGGTCACATCGAAACGCTCTGCCACGTCTTTTGGCAAGCCGACTTCCTTGTAGATTTCAATGATGTCGCCTGCGCTCATGATGCGAATGGATGGTCGATGCTCAGCCAGTGCTGTGCGGATCACCTCCAGGTTTTGTTCAGAACTTTCCAGAACAGCGTGGGTGTTCTTCACATTGACTGATACAGACAATCTGGTCAGATCCTTGAGAAAAACATCCAGATCGGCAAAGTCAATCGCCGGGTCATGGGACTGGACAGTCAATTTGGAACCAGCATCCTTACCGTCCCCATATATGGCGATTCCGGCACTATCAGGACCCCGATCAGTCATGGTGACGAGCATGTCTGTCAACATGGCACCAAGCTGCGGCTGCAATTTGGTGTCTTTAAGAAATAATCCAACAATCCCGCACACGGGCACACTCCCTAGATCACGCGTAATTTCTAAAAAAAACGCTAACACCAATAGCTGATGTATTCAACTGTGAGGAATGAAATTTTCTCCTTAGGCAAATTTTAATTACCTGTTTTGGATGAGGCGAATGTTGCTGGCATAGGAGACCCAGCGAGCAAAAGCCTGCTTTTCACGCGAAAAACCTGTCTTTCAGCCACAGGAATTTGGAATTTGTTGCCTAGGAAATGGCAGAGTAGGAAATGATCGACAGATAACGTGCTGGCAATTCCATGAGCTTGGTTGGGCCATGGGGCGCATCTGCATCAAAAAACAGGCTGTCACCGGCCTCCAACTCATAAACATTGTCGCCATGACAATACTGGACCTTGCCCTCCAGCATATAAATGAACTCCGCGCCATCATGCTGAAAGTCCGGAAACGTATCGGATTCTGCGTTGAGCGTAATCAAATATGGTTCAACAATAACGCCGGATGAATTGGCACCCAGATGTCCCAAAAGATTATACTGGTGTCCCGCCCGCGTGCCGCTTCTGTCGGCTGCAACCCCAGTGCCAGATTTGACAAACACTGATTCCCGTTTTTCTTCAAAGCTGTGAAAGAAGGATGTGATCGGCACACTCAACGCATTGGCTAATACCTGAAGCGTGGTCAATGACGGCGATGTCATGCCATTTTCAATTTTGGACAACATGCCGATGGACAGTCCGGTGGTTTTCGCCAGATCGGCCACGGTAATACCATGCGTTCGGCGAAAGCCCCGGACTTCACGGCCAATCGCCACTTCAAGATTTTTTTCACGAATCTCTTTTTTTTGACTATGGGGGTCCTGCGAAAGCGCGGGCCTTGCAATCAGACCATCTGGCTCGATGTCACTCACCTGCATTCCAATTCAGAACAGTTCAACCAACTGTCCTATAGCAAACCTCCGTTGGATTTCACAAATGAAAGAATTTGTTTCTAACGTATTATAGGAAAAACCGTTACAGGTTCTGGCGAAGGAATGCATAGCGCTCTAAAATTCAAATTGGATTTCCGGAAGCTACTCATCAATAAAGCTCTTGAACGTAGTTTGACGCGCATGGTCCTGCACAAGCTGTCGCACTCTCAGCAATAGGATTTCAGGCAGTCGACACCATCTCACGCGCATCCTGAGCTTTGATAGGGACATTTTGAAGAGAAATCGCTGGAAACTTCCCAAGCCCCATTTCAGGTCCAAATTCGACGCAACCCTAAAAAATTTACTGGATTTTGGCTAAATTAAAGAACGTGGATGAAAAAACCTGATGGTTTACAATAAATTCAGGTGCTTAGTGAATACATGTGAGCAAAGAAGAAATCTACATCAGCGGACTGTCTTTTCACCAATCTTCTGAATCGATGTTATTCAGAATAATGTGAGTTAAATTTTATTGCATTCGAACAATTTAGCGAGATTTTGGCGTTGGTGTTACGTTGAATAATTATTTTGTTCCAATAATTTGCACCCCCTTTGCCCTTATTTTATTTCTGATGTTTTCTACTAAAAATTTACTTCACTTCTATTCAGCACGCTTTGACTTCGCATCTTGTTCGATTTAAAATTTGGTTACGATTCGCGCCTGAACGGAGCTGGCATTGGCATGAAAAAATCAATTTTAAAGCGGAGTTTCACGCGCTTATTATGTATGGCCACCTTGTTTGCGAGTTTGACATCTGCGGTGTCTGCCGAAGAACCAAGCTTTTCAGGCTCTAATTTGGGTGTGACAGCCTCTTTCGCTCGAGCGTTTGATGACCAAGTAGAAGACCCGACTGACCCTCCCTATACCTACGGCGCAGAGATCGATATTAACTCGTTTGCGGGTGGCGTTTTTGTGGGCCATGATTGGCAAATCAGCCAATTTGTAATGGGCTTAATTGCAGAAGCCGCACTTTCCGGCGGGCAAGGCGACACATTCCAGTGGAATCCATCGCCTGGAAACATTGACACCGAATTTCCTGTATCTGCTGAGATTCTGGCGCGTTTAGGTCTACGTGCTCGTGCTGGCGCCATCTTTGCAAATAATCTATTTTACGCGACAGGAGGTGTGGCATTAGCCCACGTTGAGCGCGGGTATTACGATCCGGACAACGGGCAAGAAAGTGTCGATACCACTTGGGATCTTGGCTTAGTGGCTGGTGCTGGAATAGAGCGAAAGGTATCAGATCGCGTTTCTATTCGGCTAGAGTACCTCCACACTTGGTACGAAGATCAAGTTGTAGACCCATCTATATTAGACAATTTCTGCTGTGATCAAGGCGTTGAACTATCTTCCGATGCGGTTAATCTCTCAGTAGTTTTTCGCCTAGGAGAACACTGATTACTCTTTGCACAACCTTGCCAAATCTATCCTACGGTTTTCTGGTATTATCCATCGGATATGTTGGGTGAGTGTGACGTTTGCGGGAGGCTTACCCTAATTTTACTGATCCAGTATCATTCTCGCATATTTACATTTCTTCAAAAAAACTCATAACAACCCTGAAATCAATTCAAGTGCATTGACGTGACTTGAACTCGATGTTTGGGTGTTTGGGAATGCGCCCAGACAACCCACCCCTTCAGTGATTTCTGATCGTGTCCAGCCCACACTAATGTCATGTAGTGCCACCAATTCCTTTTGGTGCCAAGGAAAGCAGCCGGAATGAAGGTTACGCCCATTATTGGTGTTGTCATGGCCATTATTGGTATTGGCTGTCTGGCTTTGCTGATGTTTGGCGGACACATGCTTGGTGTCTATGTGCAAGAGCTGATGGAATTGCAACTTGCTGCACGCGAACTATTGATGCGGAATGGCCTGATCATTCCAGTTATCTTGGTATATATCATCTTGATATCACTGCCATTTATTCCCGGTGCCGAAATTGGGTTTTCAATGCTTGTCATCTTTGGAGCAGACTTTGCTGGCGTGCTTTACCTTGCAACAGTGGCCGCATTGACTGTGTCATTCAGTGTCGGGCGACTTGCCCCATCTCATTCATTGGATAGGGCACTTGCTTGGCTTGGTTTTGCGCGCACTGCGCAAATGCTTTCAGAACAACGTTCGGAAAACCAGCTAAGTCAAGCTTCGCTAATGAACACATACAAGTTCCCGCGTTGGGCCAATTGGTTGTTTCGACATAAGTTATTAGCATTGATAGCACTCATCAACACACCCGGAAATTCCCTCATAGGCGGAGGTGGTGGCATTGCACTTGCCACTGGTGTTACCCGACTAATGACCTTCCGCGATTTCTTTATCGGCACTTCGCTGGCTGTCGCCCCTGTACCGCTGTTTATAACAATTGCTGCCTGGTTCAATGGGTAAGCGATACGAATACCACAGGGGACAATTTCATAAATTGGCCTGATCTGATAATAGATGTCTGTGCTTGATTAGGGAGGACCTTTCATGGACGAGGCAAAATTCGGTAAAGAAGATGCGCGTGGGAATTGGGCGCCAGACAAACCCGTTGGTTATGGCCCCGTGTTTTCTTGGCCACCACAGCCCAAGGCATTGTTCAAATGGTTCTTTGGATTTCCCGGTTATTTCCTGCCGTGGAACGTACTTTATGCTGTAGCAGCAATATTGATATGGATGTTTCTGACACCATCACTCGAGACCATGAGCACGTTGTCGTTCGATTGGATGGGCCTAGTATTATTGCGCAATGTTGCATTGGCAATTGCTGTCTTTGGTGCTTGGCACCTGTGGCTTTATGTTTGGCGAAAACAGGGAACCACATTTAAATACAACCGCAATTGGCCCAAGGAAAACTCATCGGTTTTCCTGTTCAACAACCAGACTTATGACAACATGTTCTGGACCCTTTGCAGCGGAGTTCCAATTTGGACAGCCTATGAAATTCTGTTGCTGTGGGCCTACGCCAGCGGTGTGGCTCCAATGATCAATTATTCAGAAAATCCTGTAGGTTTCATTGCTCTGTTTTTTCTTGTGCCTTTTATCCATGAAGTTGGGTTTTATTTCGCACACCGCTTTCTTCACTGGCCACCGCTTTATAAAGTTGCCCATAAACTGCATCATAGAAATACCAATCCTGGTCCCTGGTCCGGCTTATCAATGCATCCTATTGAACATGTGATTTATTTCTCGACGATCTTATTGTTCTTCTTCATTCCATCCCACCCGATCCATATGATCAATCTGGCATCGCGTCTGGGTGTTGCTCCAGCACAAGGGCACACGGGCTTTGATCGGGTAGTGGTTGGCGAAGAAGCAAGCGTTGATACGTCCTACTACGCGCATTACCTGCATCATAAATATTTTGAAGTGAACTATGCAGACGGCATGGTGCCGCTGGATAAATGGTTTGGCTCGTTCCACGATGGAACGCCAGAAGCCCACGAGGCTATGAAAGCCAGGCGCATTAGACGCGGGGTTTAATCAGTTAAAAAAACGCTTCGGCCATTTGCGGCCAAACATATCTTCTCGCGGTTCCCGGCAAATATAAAGCGTGCA
>JBGCFS010000179.1:0-12404 GCA_045107035.1 Hyphomicrobiales bacterium | reverse complement strand
AAAACGCGCAGCGAACCACCATGCGTACTTAATGTTTGCACATCAAACACTCGCAATTCATGCTTTGCCAAAATGCGCTCCACAGACACCAGCGAAAGATACGAATAATGCTCGTGATATATAGTATCGAATTGGACCTTGTTGATCAGATTTAAAAGGTGCGGAAACTCAAAGGTTGCGACACCTTCAGGGTTCAAAATGGCTTTAAAGCCTCCGATAAAATCAGATATATCGGGTACGTGAGCTAGTACATTGTTAGCAGCGGTCAAATCCGCTTTTCCGTACTCTTCGACAAGTTTTTTTGCCGTACTTACATTGAAAAAATCGACAACAGTTCTAACGCCTTTTTTCTCCGCGGCCTTTGCACAATTACCAGCTGGCTCAACTCCCAATACAGGAATTTTTAGATTCACAAAATGCTGCAACAAATAGCCATCGTTGGACGCCACTTCTAACGCTAGAGAATCTGAATCCAAGTTGAACCGATGGATCATATCATGTGCATAGACCCGTGCATGTTCGGTCCAACTACTAGAGAAACTGCTAAAATATGCATACTCGTCATGAAAAATATCTTCAGCGGGTACATTCTCGGTCGTTTGCGCCAAAAAGCAGGTCTCGCAAACCATGACATGGAGCGGAAAGTGCTTTTCCCGAGCTATGTCCGCTTCATTAACAAGGTTGGAATTTGCAAGCGGTGTTGAACCCAGGTCCACCAAGGACAATGAAAGAGGAGCGTGACAAAAACGGCAATTTGAACTCATCGTATTACTTTAAGCCTTCGTAAGATGTAATTTCGTCCATGGTTTGTCGTCTCATATCGTTGCCTGCCTGCCAAGCTTGATACCACGTTGCTGTGGCAGAAATTGCCATTTCGCCGGAGAACCGCTCTCTCCAGCTTAATATCTGACGCGCGAGATTGGTATCAAGAGCCAACTTTGGAGCCTCGCGTGAGTTTAGATCTTCTTGGATTTCCAATAATTCTGGCATGCCTAAAGATGTCAGCAAACATTCAGAAAACTTCAAAACCGGTAGTTCATGGGCGACCTCGGGACCGATATTTAATGCACGCGGGCAAGCGTCATCAGAGACCAATTTCTCGATAAACAGCAGATAACCGCACAGGCAATCCAAAACATGCTGCCAAGGGCGGGTAGAATTAGGCTGCCTCAACACAACTGGTTGTTTGGATAGGACTGCCCGAACACAGTCGGGTGCCAACCTGTTATTGGAAAAATCACCGCCACCGATAACATTTCCGCCACGTGCTGTGGCTATCGGAGTTTTTGTTAAAAAACTCATGGCATGAGACGCCACAGCGAATTCACAGGCAGCCTTGCTTGCAGAATATGGATCTTTGCCTCCCAGCGGATCCGACTCCACAAAAGACTTTCCAGTGCCATCGTTGGCATAAACCTTGTCTGTGGTCACGACCAGAACTGCCGCTAAGTTCTCCCGATCGCGAAGGACTTCAAGGAGGTTTAATGTGCCCCCTACATTTGTCTGCCAGGTCTCAACTGGGTCTTCAAATGACTTCGTTACCAGCGCTTGTGCGGCCATGTGGAGAACAATTTGGGGGTTGGCGTAGCTGACTGCGTTACGTACATCCGTCATATTCCGCAGATCACCAAACAAACTATGACAACTCGAGTTAACCGTTGCCAAATCATATAGATTGTCAGCTTGATCAGGCTTCAGGCTAAATCCTGTTACCTCTGCGCCCAAGCTTTTTAACCAAAGCGCGCACCAGCTTCCTTTAAAGCCGGTATGTCCGGTTAGTAAGACACGCTTCCCAGACCAGAAGTTCTTATCTGGGAGTTTTCCAAATGTTGGCATCAGTTCCACAATTTCCAAGGTGCATTCCCTGAAGACCAAAGCGACTGTAAATGGTTTTTATCTCTGAGCGTATCCATTGCTTGCCAGAATCCATCGTGACGGAACGCTCGCAATTCACCGGTACTTGCCAAAGTCTCCAGCGGTTCTTTTTCCCAAATGGTTTCATCGCCCTCGATCAAATCCAAGCATTCCGATTTCAAAACAAAGAATCCACCATTTATCAAACCGTTGTCGCCTGCTGGTTTTTCTTCAAACCTGCGTATCGAATTGCCTTCGATCTTTAATGCACCAAACCTTCCAGGCGGCGCTACAGCGGTCAGGGTTGCTTTGGCGCCATGAGACTTATGAAAGGAGATCAAACTTTTAATATCAATGTTGGAGACACCATCACCATACGTCAAACAAAAGTCAGTTTCTCCCTCGAGGTATTTGCGAACACGACCTATGCGCCCTCCAGTCATACTGTTTTCGCCAGTTTCAACCAGCGTTACTTTCCAAGGTTCGGCAACACTTTGGTGGTATTCAATTTCGCCAGTTGCGGTATCAATGGTTACGTCCGCACCATGTCTTGCATAGTTGACGAAAAACTCTTTGATCATATAACCTTTGTAACCAAGGCAAATTACAAAATCTGTCACCCCGTGTAACGCATATGTTTTCATAATATGCCAAAGGATCGGGTACCCGCCTATTTCGATCATAGGCTTTGGTCGTAATACGGATTCCTCAGAGATTCGGCTACCGAGGCCACCAGCAAGAATAACAGCCTTCATATTCCATCCAGTCATCATGAGTTTTCTTTTGGATGTCACTAGTTAAAATTATCATTCAAGTCCATAGCTGAACGCCCAATTTGGGTAGTTGTTAATCTTTACATTAGTCACTATTTTTTCGCTTGACCGAATAGGTTTTGAAGTTTGGTGTGATGAGAATTCCGGTGATGATCTGTGAAGTTTACCTACTAATTTTGGTTTCAATCATGATGTTAAACGTCTAGAAAGCGTGCATCTTCGGGACAGGATTAATTGCAATGAGCTCAATTGGGATTGGCGTCTTGACGTGGCGCGCGCCAGAAACATTCCAAAGGACCTTGGCCTCTCATGCCGCTGCACATGTGGGTGAGATTGTAAGCGAGCGCGTTGCGTTTGTTCAGGAGGGTGATCCTTCGAGCGTTAGCATCGCAAAGAAGAATGGTTACCGCGTTGAAACCAGCAAAGAAAACCTGGGTATATTGGGCGGATTCGAAGCGCTCGGCAAAGCCTTGCTTTCCGAATTTATTATATTGAATGAAAATGACTTCCCAATCATTGCCGCCGCTGACGCAACCCGGAATGAATTACAGACGGCCTATGAGCTTCTCAAAAACGGTACGGCTAAAATTGTCATGCTGCGCAGCCGCCGGGAACCTGGAGTACCTTTTGCATTGCCGCCAAAATGTAGGAAGTATTTTCCGCCAGAAGATGCTTCTGTATCTGAAAGAATGTTAGCGACCATACTACGCACATGTAGGCCCGGTAAAGCGAGGATTACGCGCGCTCGAACAATCAGAATTGACGATAACGCTCATATCACTGCCCCTAACGAAGTTACAAAGATTAAAGATGGCTGGAACCTGACCACATCGCGGTGGCAGCCTTGGACAAATAACCCCATCATGATCAAAAGAGACTTTTTCCTTGATGTAATCATCGCTCACGCAAACGCAGCTAATACCAGTCGAAGAATCAATGGTTTTAAGAACTTTGAAGTAGAAATGAACTGCGATTGGTGGCGAGAACAGGAATTTCCCATTGCGCAAGGGCCTGGATTGTTTACACACGGTCGCATTGGTTATCGAGGCTACTAGGAACGTGTGTTAGATGGATACAAATGAGCTATCCCCAGTCAATGTAATCTGCATGAAATGGGGGACCCTCTATGGTCCGCAATATGCAAACCGTCTTTATGGGATGACCGCCCGTAATTTAAACCGGCCATTTCGGTTTGTATGCTTCACAGACGATACCACAGGGTTACGCCCTGAAATTGAGACGATGGAATTGCCTCCAATATCCATTGATGCGCCTTATGAAAATACGCCTTGGAAAAAGCTCGCGCTGTACAATGCAACACTAGGCGATTTGCAGGGACCTACCCTGTTCTTTGATCTTGATATTGTCATTACTGGACCTTTAGACAAGTTTTTCGATCATCCTGGCGAGTATTGTGTGATCCACAATTGGACCCAACCCAAACGCCTTGTTGGCAATACATCTGTGTTTCGCTTCAACATCGGCGCACACGCAGACCTTTTGGATTTGTTCCATGAAAAATCCACACAGCACTGGGTGGATACCTACAGAATTGAGCAGACATTCTTGTCCCATGAGTTAGCGAAACAGGACAAACTTGTTTATTGGCCCGTTGGATGGTGCGTTTCTTTCAAACAGTCTTGTTTACGTGGTGGCTGGAGGTTTCCCCGAATTCTATTGAACTGGGTAATGCCTTCCAGACTCCCTGAAGACGCAAGCGTTTGTGTCTTTCACGGAAATCCCAACCCTGATGATGCGGTTGCCGGAAGATGGCCTGGATCATGGTACAAACGGCTCAAGCCAGCACGCTGGATCAACGACTATTGGTATGAATAATCGTGCAAAAGCCAACCGTCAGCTACATATCCGCAGTTTACAATAAAGCAGATGTGCTTCTTGAAACGCTCGCATTTTTGCAGCGTCAAGAAGGAGTGGATCCGAATTCTGTAGAGTTTGTCTTTAGCGATGATGGGTCCACCGATGGCTCAAAAGAATTGTTGCTTGCCGAGATGCGGAAAGATGACCGGATCAAGGTCATCCAGAATGAATCGAATGCAGGTCCTTCGCTCCGGATTAACCAGGCTGCTAATATGGCCACTGGCAACTTCCTAGTGCCAATCGATGCGGATGATTTCCTACCAGCCAACGCTACTGATTTTCTAATGAACTGCGCACGAACGCAAAATGTACCGCTGGTTTTCGGTCAATCGAAACGTGGCATGTCGTGCCCGAACATTGATAAGGATGCGCAGGTTTCTCTGATCGAAGATGCGTTGGCTTACTGTGCCAAAAAATCGATCGTTCACATGGGGTTTTTAGTAAAAGCTTCCATATGGGAAAATGCGCAGGGGGCAAACCCAGAGGTATTTATTCAAGATCAATCGCTGCCTTTACGACTGTCTGCCGAGGCTCAAAAACTGGCATACGTCCATGATGTCGTTTACTGGTTACGTCCTGCGGGCAATGAAAACCTGTCTCAAAATATCGCACAGCAACATCATGATCGGTTTTTCTCCGCATGGCCGATGCTGAAGAACCGTAACGCATCGCAAGCTGCAAAAAAGGCATTGATGCGACAAATCATTTCCACCTTATGGAAACAGCATAGAGACGCAAATACCTTGCTGCCGCAGTTTTCCACTCCCTTTGTTCGATATATTCTCAACCGTGCGGTATCATATGGTCTGTCAGATGCTGCCCTCACCAAGGCAAGTAAATATTTACTAAGCTTACCAGACATTCGCCGCCCAGGAGTTGACGTGTGATGTTGAAGCCTAAACGAATTCTGATTGTCGGAAATTTCGGCCGCAAAAACCTATATCGCCGCTATTTCAACACTGAATCAAAACTAGCGAACGGATTTATTCGTGGTGGGCATCATGTCTTGAGCTTTTCCGATAGAGATCATGCCCGGGAGGCAACTATATGGGGAACGCAAAAAGCCGGGCGCCGTAAATTGGCGTCACAGCTGATTGAGGTAGCAGCACACTACAAACCTCATATGATTTTATTTGGTCATGTGGATTTATTGCCAAACACAATATTCCAAGAAATTCGTAAGGCAGCGCCAGGCGTCAAATTGGCCGCGCTTTGCGTGGACGCATTGTTTCGCGAAGCAACAATTGCAAGATTTGTTGCGCGCGCAAATGAAATGGATGCAGCATTCGTCACCACAGGTGACCGCGAGTTACTGAAGCAATTGAACCTTCCAGACAACCTTCTTTACTTTCTTCCAAACCCAGTAGATGAGAGCATGGAGACCGAGCGTGTGTTTGATGTGCCGCGGCGTGAACTAGCCTTTGATGGCCAGTTCCTAGGAACTGGAATAGATAAACGCGAAGCTCAATTGGATGCAATTCGAGCGGGTTTGCCCAAGGATTACAGGTTTCATTGCGCTGGCAGGGCCTACCAATCCAATCGGATTGATAGCACAGAGTTTCTCATAAAATTGGCAGACGGCGCAGTTTGTCCGAATCTGCCCCTAGACGATTTGAACGCCGAACAATTACACAAACTTTATTCTTCGGATCGAATTGCTCAAACGTTAGGCCAAGGAGTTACGACACTCACAATAAATGCATGCAAACTTTCGGAACTATATGAAGATGGTGTCGTTGAATATGAAGATCGTGATTCACTTGTTGAGCATATGCTTGAATTATTCCACGACGATGAAAAACGCCGCAAAATTGGTGCTCGCGGCCATGCCATTGCCCACAGCCGAACAAATGCAACGCGAGTGTCGAACTATATTTTATCTCGAACATTGGGCGAGGGAAATCCAGAAATTTTCTGGGATGGAACTGCGGTTTAATCGATTTCGGTAAAGCTATTGTGTTTGCTCAACACGAGCCATCCACTCACTGGCATAAGCTGCATACTCTGAACTTTTGAAGCTTTTTAATTCAACCTCATTCAGGCATTTAGCGGCGGACGCAGACGTTAACAGTGCGGCGCCAAGACTTGTTCCAGTGCCTGAAGCACTAGCGACGTGCTGCCCCGTGGCAACGCTCAACATTTGTTTGTACAGCGTGTTTTCCGCAAAGGGCCCTTCGACAATCGCGTGCCCGCGACAACCAGTGAGTTTAATGCAAACAGCTGACACCAGAGCCAGGTAAAACGTGACGGCAACAAAATACGCGCCGTCTGATAGTTCATTGACTCCGCCTGTCCACCTGTGTTCACAACCCTGATACGGTCCGACATGATTTTCCACCGATGGCATTAGCATTGGGCGGGCGTTTAAAACGTACTCCACATCCTCCTCAGTAAACCCAATCGGACGTCCTTCCATCAACCGTTCGAATTCTCGTCCACCCATGAACTTTGCGGAAGGCGTTGGACAGCCCAAAGCATTTACATTCATCAAAGTATCGCGCTTCGCATCGAGTTCCACATCCGCATCATCAATGGACATGATTACAATCCAAGTGCCGGTCGAAACCACGCAAAATGGCGCATCTTGCGTCAAGATGTGTGGGTATAGTGACGCATTGGAGTCATGGATGCCACAATACACCGGCGTGTTTTCATCAATGCCGGTTTCTTGGGAAATCTCTGGCAAAAGCGAGCCAAGTTTTTCATCTGCCTTTTTTAGAGGAGCCAAAAACCGTGCCCAACCCTGCTCAGTCACCATAGATGATACGCGCCCTTTTGATGGTGACCACAAATCAGTATGGCACGCCAGCGATGTCACTTCCGTAGAGAGGACACCGGTTAGGCGCGCTGTCCAATATTGTGGGTAAGTCACGATGGTTTGAGTTCTTTCAGCGACACCTGGAAATCGGGAAAAAAGCCAATGTATCTGGGTGCCAAAATTCAGCCCACCGGACAAACGAGGCGAGCCGGTTTCATGAAATGAGGGACGCAGTTTATCGTACTCTTCAGCGGCCTCGCCTACGCCTTCAAATTCATAGTCCATAATTGGAGTGGCAAGTTGCACGCCCTTTGCCAGTAACACGCCGGAACCACCATGCGTTGTCGCCGTGATGGCGTCTACGCCGTGTTCTAGCTGGAATGTTTTCAAACTGCTCAATACGAACAACCAGAGCACATCCACATCATAGTGCGGGTATGCTCCATCTTTCAGAACATGATTTGGGCGTTTCAAAATTGCAATTTCGGACAAGGTGTTCATATCGACCAAAACCAACTTAACGTTAGTCTTGCCTATGTCGATGACGGCAACATTATTTCTTTCGACCATTGAAATATTCCATAAGAATGACGAGTGAAAGGTTGAACTGAACTTCGGTCGGCTCTAAACTTTTAACCATTTGTTTTTATTTATTTTTTCAAATTTTAAGAAGCTTTTGTGACAATGAGATTTACGCCGGCAGCTTCCAGCATAGTGGCAGCCTGATCATCCACTTGGTTATCGGTTACAACGGTGGAAATACGCTCCAAAGCACACAGGATCAGACTTGATCGTTTTTTGAACTTTGACGAATCTACAAGTACAACCAGCTCATCAGCTTGATCGATGAGTTTTTGCTCGGCCTGAATAAGCAAGGGATCGGCTTCCATCAGGCCAAGGGGACAAAGTCCCTGTGCTCCCATAAACATTCGGTTGGCATAAAAATTTCGTGTCACATCATTATCGAACGGACTTAAAATGATATTCTGTTCACGGTAGATCGTGCCACCCGACAACAAGATTGTATTTTTTGAATTTTTCAGCAGATGTTCAGCTATTGGAAATGAGTTGGTAAACACTTGCATGCGCTTCGATGCCAGTGGATGCACCATCTGAAATGTAGTGGTGCCGCCATTAATAATGATTGCGTCACCGTCGCTACACATATCAACAGCCGCTTGGGCAATTGCACGTTTCTGAGCGCTGTTAATTGATTCATTCACCGAGAAGGTGCGACCAGCCAACCCCACAAACTGCGGTGGATTAACGGACTCGGCGCCGCCATGCACACGCGTTAGCTTTTGTTGTACATGCAGTTTTGCAATGTCGCGACGAATTGTAGCTTCGGACGAGTCGGTTAATTCCACCATTTCAGCGACAGTAACAACCGGCTTTTCCTGCACTGCTGATAGGATAATTCGATGTCTTTCCGTTTCGTGCATGCGTTCTCCTTGAGCAAACGTTTCCATCGAAATCAAATGGTGTCAATCTAAATCAATCATGAAATATCATTATCAATATCAAAATGATTAAATTTGATTGCTTGTGATTGACAGCCGTTGGTTCAAACGTAACTATGCTTGGAAAGCCTCGCAGCTCAAAAGGCAGGAAGAATTGCATGAAAAATCAATCCAGCAGCTCAAGATTGGCTAATCTTTGGGACAAATCTCATGCAGAAGGTTTGAGCGATCCTGAGTTACTTCTCTATCGTTCCAACCTTTTGGGATCAGATATGCGCGTCACCAATTATGGCGGTGGCAACACCTCTGTAAAAACGCGTCAGAGTGACCCGCTAACCGGACACGATGTTGAAGTTCTTTGGGTTAAAGGGTCGGGCGGCGATGTCGGCACCATCAAGCTGGATGGATTTGCAACACTCTACATGGAAAAGCTCAACGCACTAAAGGGGCTCTACCGAGGAGTAGAGTTTGAAGATGAGATGGTGGGATACTTGCCCCACTGCACCTTTAACCTCAATCCGCGCGCGGCATCAATTGACACGCCATTGCATGCGTTTGTGCCGCAAAAACATGTCGACCATATGCACCCGGACGCTATTATTGCAATTGCGGCCTCACAAAACAGCGAAGAGTTGACAAAGCAGATATTTGGCAAGGAAATCGGTTGGCTTCCATGGAAACGCCCAGGGTTTGAACTTGGCTTATGGTTGGAAAAGTTTTGCTTGGATAACCCAGAGGCGAAAGGTGTTGTGCTGGAAAGCCATGGGCTGTTCACTTGGGACAATACCGCTGAGGGCTGTTACGATATTACTGTCGATATCATCAACCGAGCCATAGAATGGCTGGGATCCAACTCGGTAGGCAAACCAGTGTTTGGTGGCGCATCACACGATGCGCTCCCATCAACTGAGCGGGCAGCAACTGCAGCCGCTCTTATGCCAGCAATCCGCGGCATGATCTCTGATGAGCATCATATGGTCGGTCATTTCGATGATTCAGAGACTATTTTACAATTTGTCTGTGCAAAAGACATGCCGTCCCTGGCTGCATTGGGAACCAGTTGTCCCGACCATTTTTTGCGTACGAAAATTCGCCCGCTTGTCGTGGATTTCACGCCTTCTCAACCTGACACCGACAAGACGTTGGCAACCCTGGCCGGCGCGATTGCTCAATACCGTTTGGACTATTCTGCTTACTATGACCGATGTAAGCATGTTGACAGCCCCGCAATGCGCGATCCGAACCCAATTGTATATTTGATCCCCGGCGTGGGCATGGTCACCTTTGCTAAGGACAAAGCCACGGCGCGAATTTCAGGTGAGTTTTATACCAATGCAATAAACGTCATGCGTGGTGCCTCTTCCGTATCAACCTATTGCGGACTACCGGAACAAGAAGCCTTCAACATTGAGTACTGGCTTTTGGAAGAAGCCAAACTACAGCGCCTCCCCAAACCAAAATCCTTAGCTGGTAAAATTGCAATAGTTACTGGAGGCGCAGGCGGAATCGGATCCGCAACGGCCGCGCGCTTCTTAAGGGAAGGTGCTTGTGTTGTCCTGGCCGACATAGATGCCGACTTGCTATCAAAAACCGCAGACGCCTTGAGTTCCGAATTCTCACCGGATGTTGTTCGAACTGTACTGATGGATGTCACCGATGAGGCTGCAGTGGAGAATGCCTACAACAATATGTCCCTGGAATTTGGTGGGGTAGACATTGTGGTTTCTAATGCGGGAATTGCATCTGCGGCCTCGGTTGAAGAGACAACACTTGCCCTTTGGAACAAGAATATGTCGATCTTGTCCACAGGGTATTTTCTGGTCTCTCGTACTGCGTTCATTATCATGCGTAAGCAGAACATGGGTGGTGCGATCATTTTCATTGCGTCCAAGAATGGATTGGCTGCATCTCCTGGCGCATCTGCTTATTGCACAGCAAAAGCCTCTGAAATTCATCTGGCTCGTTGCCTTGCGTTGGAAGGCGCGCCACTTGGTATTCGTGTCAATGTTGTAAACCCGGATGCGGTTCTAAGGGGATCGAAAATCTGGTCAGGCGGTTGGCTTCAGGAACGTGCCGATGCCTATGGCAAAGACACGACAGAGCTTGAAGAACACTATCGTCAGAGATCTTTGCTAAAGCGCTCGGTGTTGCCTGACGATGTGGCGGAAGCAAGCTATTTCCTTGCATCAGAAGCGTCTTCCAAATCCACCGGTAACATAATCAATGTTGATGCTGGGAACGTACAGTCATTCACGCGATGATTTTCTAGACATACAACTATTATTGCTGGGGACTTTCATAAGTTCTCCAGCACTGGATGGCGGTGTTGTCTTACTTCGTGATTGGCGTTGAACCTGCCAATCCTAGTCCAAGTGTTCCAGACGTCCCTCTTCCGCTTTATGGAAAAACTGCGATGCGACGAGCCAACCCTTCAACGGCCTCAAAGGAAGCAAACAGGTGATAGCCAGAACAGGAATACTGAGAAGTAACATCGTCAAGTAGGATGGTTGAAAAGATAGGTCCAACCACAGCACGAAGAACACCATTGGTACGGACCCTATACAAATAGCAAAGAAGGCCGGTCCATCCGCAGGGTCTGCAAATGAGTAGTCCAAATCGCAAACATCACATTTTTTGGCGAGCTTGATAAATCCGGAAAATAACTTCCCCTCACCGCAACGTGGACAACGGCCTTTCAGCCCTGTTTCAATGGGAGCCATATCGTGCATTTTTGCGTCAGTCATTTGCTATCTCCTGGGAGGTCAGAGAAAAACTTGGGTCGGCTCAGCTCGTTTATTTGTGTTCGGTCGAGAGTTGAATATTTCGATGAAAATTGTCATCTTCGTAATGCATATAGGTGAGTTCGTTCAGCAATCCCATTCATAAATTCGACCACTTGCAACCAACTGATAGTTCCAGTTGGAAATCCGGTACTAGCTGTGTTTTTGCGTATCTGGCCGCCTAATCAGGCTGTTGGACCAGCGTTTTTCTGCGTAACAAATCAAATGTGTTTTCGGCAGCTTCCAGCGCACCTTCAAGATACCCACCAAATTGTTCAGCGACCTCCGTTGACCCTAATAGAAGCGAGCCATCCCACATGTTTTGAAACGCAATTGGATAGCCATAGGCTGGGTGCCTGCCACCAGCAGAAATATCTTTTGGTGTGGCTGTAAATTCTTCTGCCGCCCAGTCTTGAAAAAAGATTTTTTGGGGCTCAGGCAACACTCCGTCAAACAAACGGTCCAACTGTTCGGTTGCCAGTTGGATCAGCTGATCTTTATGTTCAGCACGCACGTAAGCTGGGACTCCAACAAACCCGAACAAAGCAAATGGACCGCCTTCATGGGGCGATGCATCGTGTATTTCTGCCATTGGACCAAATTGACTCATCGCATCCCCAGACAAACCTGCCTCTCGCCAATATGGGCGATCATAGATTGCGACAATTTTTGCCTGACCTGCCATCCATGTTGGGATGGCCGCCAAGGCCTGCATTGCACCGTTTGGCAAGTTTGGAAAAAATTGAACCCTCTTCTCAACCACGCGAGGCGGCACAGCCAACACAATCTTTTTTGCACGAATTTGGATGACGCCATCTCGGGTTTCTGCAACCGCCTCCACCTCTGTTCCGTGCTGCGTCAAGGAATTGAGTTTGGTATTCAGGTGTACGCGTTCTTTCGG
>JBGCFS010000178.1:0-29342 GCA_045107035.1 Hyphomicrobiales bacterium | reverse complement strand
GAGAAAAATACAATTTGTTCCTTCGGGCGACATTTATGAAGCAAGAATATGGCTGATTGCATTGTTGCCGACTCTGCAATTTAGACAATTTTTCAGTGGTTTAATGGGGCTTATTCAGGCCGTTTTACGGAATTTAAATTTGCATTACCCAATTAGACAAATTTCTCACTGTCCAGAAATATAGCGTGCAAAAAAGTGTTTCACGACCCAAGGAACTAGATGGGTAAAATAAAATTGATAATAGGGCCATTTTATGGAGGCAGATGTTTAATTCGATTAGAAAACCGAGTGCAGGACTTGATCGCTGAGAAATAACCAATGCCCCAATTCATACCACATGACTAGAGTTCAATAGTGCTCAAGAGACGTATGTTTTGTAAAACCAAGCCAAATATTTAGTTGGGCTTATGTAGTTACAGCGATGGTTTTATTAAGAAATTCTTAGAAAGAGCTGCTTATAAGAAGGCAACTTGTTGGGGATATTTTATGGCAACTTCACAGCCACCACTCCGTATTATGTTTACTCTTGCGCGCGTTGATACGGGCGGTGCTCCCGAGCATGCTTATCAACTAATGCGCGCCCTAAAAGATCGCGTTGAGTTTCATGTCGCATGTCCCACCGATAGACCGTATTACCAACGTTTTGTTGCATTGTTAGGTCAGGATAGAGTGATCGAAATCCCGCACAGGAAGTTAAGTGTTCCTGCGCTTTGGCGACTCTATCGCGAAGTCAGAAGACGTAAGGTCGATATTATGCACGCCCACGGCAAGGGCGGCGGCGTCTATGCCCGTGCAGTGGGCTTTCTGTCGCGAAAGAAGATTATTTACACATCCCATGGAATGCCGCCAATGGACGGTTCATTTTTCTGGTTTTTGAATACCGATGTATGGCTCGATTTTTCTCTAAGTAAATTTACCAATGCTGTAATTTGCGTTTCAAGTGGTGAAAAAGACGAGATCGTAGCCCATCACGTAACGAAACCAGAGAAGCTCTTTGTTATAGACAATGGCGTTGCGATGGGCTCGCCGCGTGGACATAAGAATACGGCTGGACAACCGCTCCGTTTGGTAGCTGTTTCTCGATTTGATGCTCAAAAAAACCCCAAGGAACTCTATGAGATTGTTGTGGAATTGGAACAACGTAAACTCGCGGGCGGATTTCATCTCACTGTACTCGGGGATGGCGATGGTCGCGACGAATTTGAGCGCAAGATTGAAGAAATTGGTCTGTCTCACCGGGTGACAATGACTGGTGCTGTTCCCGATGTTAGAAAATATTTTCGAGAAAATGACGTTTTGGTATCCACTTCGATATGGGAAGGAATGCCGCTGGCGCTTCTTGAAGCGATGTCGGAGGGGCTCCCAATTATGGCAACTGATGTCGTAGGAAATAACGATGTGGTGACAGATGGTGAAAACGGCTTCTTGTATCCAATTGGAAATCCAAACCTTGGAGCTGATGCGATCATGTTGCTTGCAGACTCTGCTATTCGACAGCGGTTTGGAGACGCGGGACGGAATCACATTTTGGGAGGTCACAGCGTTGAAATTATGGCCGAAAAAACCATGTGCCTTTATAAAAATGTGATGGCTTCCGGCATGCGAGATGCACCGACCCAATTCGCTCCTCCACATAGTTCAACCGAAAAAGAGGTTGCCTAGCAACTATGACGATCAGTGGCATAAAGATATTAGTTGCGGGTGGAGCAGGATATATTGGTTCGCATACATGCGTTGCACTGATCGAAGCCGGATTTGAACCAATAATTTTAGACAATTTGAGGAATAGTCATCCTCTTGTTCTATCGCGCATTGAAGCGATTACAGGAAAGCGCCCCCAGTTTTTCAATTGTGATATCGCCGATAATAAAACGGTAAAGAACATCCTGAAAGAAAATAAGTGTTCCGCGGTGATACATTTTGCAGGCTTGAAGGCGGTGGGTCGGTCTGTTTCTGAGCCGTTAGAAACATATCGCGAAAATGTCGCCAGCAGCTTAAACCTGCTGCAAACTTTAGGCGATGCCGGCCTTAAGCGGGTTATTTTTTCTTCTTCTGCGACAGTTTATGGTGACGCAAAACAGACACCTATCCCAGAAACATCGATCATCCAGCCCACAAACCCATACGGTCATTCCAAGGCCATGGTAGAACAAATTTTGATGGATTTAGCTGCATCAGATCCTGCGTGGGGTATCGGTATTCTGCGATATTTCAATCCAGTTGGCGCCCATGAAAGCGGCGAAATTGGAGAGGACCCTCAAGGCACGCCTGACAATTTGCTACCTTATGTTTCACAGGTTGCAGTGGGGCACCGAGAGAGGTTGCAAGTTTTTGGCGATGACTATGAGACTACGGACGGCACAGGCATCCGCGATTATATTCACGTCATGGATTTGGCTGAGGGACATGTTGCTGCGCTTAAAGCGTGCCTAAAGTTGGATGGTGTCTTTGCTGTAAATCTAGGTACCGGAAACGGGAGCAGCGTCCTCGAAGTCATTGGTGCGTTCGAAGCTGCTTCAGGCAAAAAAATTCCATACGACATTGTTGATAGACGCCCGGGTGATGTTGCGACAAGTTTCGCGGATCCGTCAAAAGCAATGGAATTTCTCAATTTCAAAGCTGAACGAAATCTCAAAGATATGTGCGGCGATGCATGGAACTGGCAGCGCCGTAATCCAACTGGGTACTCAAATCAAAAGTAAGATACTTACTTGTCTAAACTTTCGACAAGTCCGGCCGAATACTCTGTATGGCGGATCTTAGTTGATCAAAATTTGAAATAATAATATCCGGATCCAATTCATTCACGTGTACGGGTGTATACCCGAAATCAACCGCAATAACCGGTATGTTAGCCCGTTTTGCAGCATCTATATCACTGATGCTGTCTCCAACCATAATTGCATTTTTAGGCAATGAAGACGTCATTGCGATGGTTTCCAAGATATGATCGGGATGAGGCTTTTTGTACTCAAATGTATCCCCGCCCGTGATCGCAACAAACCGATCTGTCAGGTTTAAATCATCGAGAATAATGCGTGCCAATCGCTCATGCTTATTTGTGCAAACAGCAAACTTCCAACCATCGAGCGCTAATTCGTCTAATGCTGAAAGCAAATTGGGAAACATGTGAGTCTCAAGAGTAATTCGTCCCTCATAATGCTTGAGGAAAACGGGCATCAGTTCCTCAGCTCTTTCAGAACTTATAGTTTTTTTGTTGGCCTCAAACCCGTTCTCAATCATCCGCTTAGCGCCTTGGCCGATATAGTTTCGCGCAATTGCTAATGGGACACTCTCCAAACCTTCATTTTGCAATACAGCATTGAGCGTACCGACAAGGTCAGGTGCAGTTTCTAACAATGTTCCATCGAGATCAAAAACGAGCAGTGGGAAGGTCATAGATGTCTTTCAGATTGAATTTGGAGGGATAGTAGTGATGAAATTCCTCAAGATGAGTATGCACCCAGGCCTTCGCGCATCATTGCTTTTCGGACTGGCGCAATATTTTTAGTCGCAAAAAGTCCAAGACAACGCAGACTTTGAACCGGTAAGAAATCTGTCAGCAATGAACGATTTAAAGCATCGACGCCCATAGTCCGCGTAGTTACGTCCAAACGTCGCGCTTTGTTGTATGCATCTGCTATTTTTTCAATGTGGGACTGAGAGGTGTTTTGTATTCGCCTTCCGAGTTCCTGCACATCTCTAATGCCTAGGTTCAAGCCCTGTGCACCAATGGGGGGGAATGCATGGCCACTCTCTCCAACCAGAAATACACGTCCAGATGCCATTTTTTTTGAAATTTGCGATGACATTGGGAATATCTGTCGCTGACTAAAATCGCTAAGTTTGCCTAAGAGAAACCGACTTCGCTTCTCCATCTCCAAGGTAAGTTCTGAGTCACACATTTGCATAAGGTTCTCGGCCTCATCTGGCTTCACTACGCAAACTACACTCGATCTTTGGCCCGACAAAGGAACCAAAGTGAAGGGGCCTGTCTCCGTATGAAACTCTGTAGAGATATTGTTGTGCGGCTTGTTGTGTTGAAACTGAGTTATGAATGCAGTTTGGGGATAGGTCCATTTTTTGCTAGATATGTTCGCGCAGTCGCGAATTTTAGAGTTTCGCCCATCCGCTCCGACTACGAAATCTGCGGTTAAAACTCGACTGTTGGCCAAGGTTAATTTGACGCCGTTGTCAAAAGAAACGTGATCCACTGCACCTGAAATATATGTGAAGTTACTAAATGTTGCCAACTTTTCTTGAATCCGTTTAACAAGTCCGGATACTGGAATGTTGAGAGCAAAATATGGATGCCCGATTTCACTTGCAACAAAGTTTACTTCGGGAGCACGTATCAAACGCTTTGTGCCATCAATAAGGCGCATGGTTTCCAATGCGGTAGCATCATCAATCGATTGAGGGTCAAGTCCAAGCTCGTCCAGGAACGCCAACGAGCCCTGCATGAGAGCGACAGTTCTTAAGTCCTGCAAAGGCTCATCACGTGCCACCAACGTCGAAACAGTGCCTTTCTTCGCAAGCGCAAGAGCCGACAGCCAACCCACCGGTCCGCCACCAACAATCAACGCATTCAAATTTGAATTTGTTTCACTCATAGTTCACCAATGTGATCCGCGCTCCGACTGAAATCATACATTTCCCTGCGCTAATACCAATACGATACGGGCGCACAATGCGCCACTGCCTAGATAGTGGAAGCTTACCCGAATTCAATTCGTTCAAGATGCGTATGTTCAATAGAAATCATTCTCGTTTTGATGAGGTATTTCTGTGGGGATGACATCAACAAAGCACTTCAAAGTGGTAATGGGTTCGTTTATGGCTGATGAATGACAACAACAGTATCACCCAAACCAAAAATGTCCTCCGTCTGGAATATTAGGGCCTTATTCTTTTTTGAAGCAACGGTTTTAACTTCGATTTTCCCAAGGTTCCCAGACTTTAAAGAAGCGTTAGCGCTTGACCACGCCGAACTTGGCCTGAGTCTATTGGGTTTACCCCTCGGCACTCTGATATCCTTAGTTTTAGCGGGCGGAGTAGTAGACAGAATTGGGACAAAAAATGCGTCCCGGTTAGGACTGTCATTTGTGGCTATTGCAATGATTCTACCTACATTGTCATGGTCGATGTTAAGTCTGTTTGTTGCTCTTTTCTTTGTCGGACTTTCACTTGCCCTCATTGAAATTGGCATGAATGTCGACGCAGATCGTGTCGAGAAGTGGATTAATCGTCCCATTATGAGTTCCTGCCATGGGTTTTGGAGCTTGGGCGCTTTTGCCGGGACTGGATTGGGTGCGCTTTGCGCCATTATTGGCCTGAGCCCATTTCAACAAGTGTTGATTATATCCCCGTTATTTGGGCTTGCAGGTATGCTTATTATACATCTGCGGGTTCCCATTCCTGTACCAGCGCCATCCAGCGAAAGCAGTCCAACTTTTGCTATACCTACGAAGGCTATGCTTGGACTGGCTGTCTTTTCAGTAGGTTTGCAAATGTCAGAGGGAGCAGCCTTTGATTGGAGCGGAATCTATATGAAAGAAGTCGTTGGGGCCAATGCGGCATTTGTCGGAGCTGCATATTTCGCATTCACCTTACCAATGGCTATAGGCCGTTTCATGGGTGATTATTTGCGTACAGCGATTGGACCGGTTCTTCTTGCACGAGTTTCAACAGTGATTGCCTGCATAGGGCTTTTTATCTTGGGCTTCAGTAGTACACCTGTCGGTTCTATTATAGCCTGGGGGCTTGTTGGGCTAGGTGCCTCAGTTGCGTTTCCTTTGGCTGTTACGGCCGCAGCAGAGCGCAAAGACCGCCCGGCGGCCGTCAATGTCGCAAGCGTTTTTCTCGTTGCATTTACGGCATTTGTAATTGGCCCGCCAATGATTGGATTTGTATCAAAGTTGGTTGGTCTGCAAAATGGACTACTGTCTTTGCTCCCATTTTGTATTCTTGGCTATATATTGGCTTCATCTTTGAAGTCGAAAGCGTAGATTGGATCTAAACATGACGAATGCTATTGTTATCCGTGAAACTGGCGGGCCAGAGGTGCTCAAGTTAGAGACAGTAGATGTTGCGTCTGCCCAAGAGGGAGAAGCGCTTGTTCGTCATGGTGCCATCGGCATCAATTTTATCGATGTTTATTTCCGGTCAGGTCTTTATCCGTCACCAAATGGTATGCCTTTCATTCCAGGAAATGAGGGCGCTGGAATTGTTGAAGAGGTTGGTGCTGATGTCACGCATGTAAAACCAGGCGATCGTGTCGCATATGTCGGTCCACTGGGTTCCTATGCCGAGAAACGCATTTTACCTGCTGATAGGTTGGTAAAGCTTCCAGACGAGATAGCAGATAATACTGCTGCTGCCATGATGCTAAAAGGCATGACTGCCCAATACCTCCTTTGCCGCACGTTCAAGGTGGGTGAGGGGCATACAATACTGTTTCATGCCGCATCAGGAGGGGTTGGTTTAATTGCTTGCCAATGGGCAAAGGCGCTTGGCGCAACTGTGATTGGTACTGTTGGCTCTGCGGAGAAGGCAGATTTGGCCAGAGCGCATGGCGCGCACCATACAATTAATTATGTTGAGGAAGATTTTGCGTCTCGAGTAAACGAAATCACCGGCGGGAAGGGCGTTGACGTCGTATACGATTCAGTAGGTCAAGATACCTATCCAGGTTCACTAGATTGCCTCAAGCAGCTTGGTATGTGGGTCTCTTTCGGACAATCTTCGGGTCCAATTACAAACTTCAACTTGGCTGATTTGGCCCAAAAAGGTTCGTTATTTGCAACCAGACCGACTTTATTTAACTACATAGCCCTTCGAGAGGATCTAGAGCAGAGCGCAAACGATTTGTTCAATGTGGTGTCTTCTGGACAGGTAAAAATCCCGGTGAATCAAGAGTTTGCATTGTCTGACGCTCGAAAAGCCCACGAAGCCCTGGAGGGCCGGAAAACTACGGGTTCCAGTGTCCTCATTGTGTAGTTTTTTGGACTGTTTATTCCGTTGCTGATGAATTCCCTGTTATTGCGAAAATTGCCTGATACATTGTTCTGAACAACGCAATGATGTGAAGGACTAATATGGCTGGTTTGACAACGCACGTTCTGGACACAGCGACAGGGTTACCTGTTGCAGGTCTTGAAGTAGAGCTCTGGTCATCAGATGGACAGACCCAGCTCGCGGAACGAGTTACAAATACAGATGGACGGACTGACAAACCGTTACTGTCAGCTGATGAAGCGCAGAACGGGTTTTACGAATTGCGTTTTTTTACCGGAGACTATCTGAAGGATATCCCCGGCGAGCCACCATTTTTTGATGTAATTTCTATTCGGTTCCGATTTAGCAAGGATCGGCCACATCATCATATCCCCTTACTTCTATCTCCATTTGGTTATTCAACATATCGCGGGAGCTGATATGCAAGACAAACTTTGCTTTCGCCTGAACGATGAGAACATCCAACTAGCGGCTTTCAATCCAACAGCTACATTGCTCGACTTTGTTCGAGAACAAAAACAGCTCAAGGGTACAAAGGAAGGGTGTAACGAGGGCGATTGTGGAGCTTGCACACTAGCGCTAGGCTCTGTCGAGCAGGGGAAATTGGTCTATCGTCCAGTTAACGCATGTATCCAACTGCTTGGCATGGTACACGGAAAACACGTGGTCACGGTCGATCACCTGTCAGACGGAAACGGTAATTTGCATCCGGTTCAAGCGTCTATGGTCAAACATCATGGATCGCAATGTGGTTTTTGCACACCCGGTATTGTCATGTCTCTTTACTGTTTAAACTTGGATAAAACCGATCCACCAACACGCGAAACTGTAAACACTTGGCTTGCTGGCAACCTTTGTCGGTGCACGGGTTATAGGCCAATTGTTGATGCGGCTATGGAGAGTTGCTTCTCTGATGAAGAGCCATCACAGACAGCGCAAATTATTTCTGAAATTACCACTGTAAAGTCACTCTTTGTGGGCGATGCGAATAGCTTTTTTGCTGCACCAGTAACGCTTGAGGATGCTTTAAAGCTATATACTGACCACCCGGATGCAACACTCGTTGCTGGTGCGACAGATGTCGGCCTTTGGATAAACAAACGGCTCGAAAAGTTGCCCAAAATTCTTCACCTGGGACGTATTCAGTCTTTTAGCAACATCTCGGAAGGCAATGAAAATATTACGATAAATGCGGGCGCTACTTATGAGTCAGCTCTATCGGTTATGTCGACTCTCGATCCGGATATTTCTGCACTTATCTTGCGCATCGGTTCGCGGCAGGTTCGTGCGAGTGGCACCATAGGGGGTAACATTGCTAATGGATCACCGATTGGCGATACACCACCGGTGTTGATAGCACTTAACGCAACGTTGGAACTAAAAAATTCGACGGCATCCAGAACTATTCCATTGGAAGACTTCTTCATTGAATACGGCAAGCAAGACCGTAAAACTGATGAGCTAGTGACCGCTATAAATGTTCCAAAACTAAGATCAAATGAGCGTTTTCGTTGTACTAAGATATCCAAAAGGTTTGACCAAGATATCTCTGCTGTGATGGCCGCTTTTAAGATCACTTTGGATGGTGACAAGATCTCGGCTGCGCGCATTGCATATGGCGGAATGGCCGGAATACCAAAGCGTGCAGGGCGCGCCGAAGCAGAATTGGTTGGAGCGTCGCTTCAGGACGAATGTACATGGGATGCTGCGATTGCAGCCATCGCCGAAGACTTTGCACCTATGTCAGATATGCGCGCGAGTGCGGAATACCGACAGACAGTGGGGCAGAACACACTTCGCAAAGCATTGGTTGAAATCGCCGGCGCTGACAGTGTGACGACAAGGGTCACCGCGCCCAGAGACGATGGTTTGGAGGCTGTGATATGAATTTACAAGACTCTAAGGCGCCAAAGCCAGGAACCTTCACAGTTCATCATTCCAAGCCACATGATAGCGGTGTAAAACACGTAAGTGGTCAAGCCAAGTACATTGATGATTTACCTGAGCCAAATGGCACATTGCACGTCGTGCCTGGGTTGGCTCCGATCGCTTTTGGTCACATAAAGTCTCTCGATCTTGAAGCCGTTCGCTCTTATCATGGAGTAGTGGCTGTTTTGACTTCAGACGACATTCGGGGCAGCAACGATACCAGTCCTACGGGTTCGGGAGATGATCCTGTTTTTGCGAACGACGTGATAAATTTTCATGGACAAGCAATATTTGCTGTGGTTGCGGAATCCCGTTTGGCCGCGCGGTATGCTGCGCAGTTGGCAGTTGCCAAATGTGAAGAATCCGATGGCCTTCTGATATCGGTGGATGATGCAGTAGCAGAAAATTCAGAAGTCATGGAGGCTTACCAATTTCTACGGGGTGACCCAAAAGAGGCAATTAAAAAATCCGCAAACAAGATTAGCTCTTCATTTGAAATCGGCGGTCAAGAGCATTTCTATTTGGAAGGCCAAATTGCAATGGCTATTCCTGGTGAAGATGGTGATATGCGCGTATTGTCTTCCACACAGCACCCAACTGAAGTTCAGCATGTGGTTGCCCAAGTACTAGGTGTGCCTCAACACTCTGTTACAATTGAAACCCGTCGTATGGGTGGTGGGTTTGGCGGGAAAGAAAGCCAGGCATCTCAGTGGGGCGCTTTAGCCGCCTTGGCCGCGCAGGTGACCGGAAGGGCCTGCAAACTGCGGCTTGACCGCGATGATGACATGATGATGACGGGCAAACGTCATGATTTCTTGGTTTCATTTTCTGCAGGATACGAGAATAGCGGGCGACTTACTGCGGTAGACACATCGTTCGCTTCGCGTTGTGGGCATTCTGCTGATTTATCATTGGGCGTGAATGATCGCACGATGTTTCATTCAGACAATGCCTACTTTTACCCCGATGTCAGCATTCATTCACGAAGAATGAGAACGCACACTGTTTCAAACACCGCGTTCAGAGGGTTTGGAGGCCCCCAAGGCCTGCTCTTCGCAGAACGTATGATGGATGACATTGCGATTCAGTCTGGAATTGATCCGCTTGATGTCAGAAAAGCAAATTTTTATGGCCAGGACGACAGGAATATAACGCCCTTTGGAATGGTTGTTGAAGACAACGTTATTCATGAATTGGTGGAACAGTTAGAGAAAAGCAGTGACTATCGGGCTCGCAAAGTTGCGATTGATGATTTTAACAAAGACAATCGGTTTCTGAAGAAAGGCATTGCACTAACGCCTGTAAAATTTGGAATTTCTTTTACACTCAATCATCTCAACCAAGCTGGTGCATTGGTACATGTCTATACGGATGGATCGGTCTATTTGAACCATGCCGGCACCGAAATGGGGCAGGGCCTATACATCAAGGTCGCACAAGTTGTTGCCGAAGAATTTGGTATCGGTCTTGATCAAGTCAAAATTACTGCCACGACAACCGACAAAGTTCCAAATACTGGCCCAACTGCGGCATCGGCTGGGTCGGATCTAAATGGCATGGCTGCAAAGGTAGCTGTCGACCAAATTAAAGAACGCATGAGCAAATTCCTAGCAGAACGTCACAATGCGGCGCCCGCTGACGTAAGATTCTTTGGGAGCAATGTATGTGTAGCTGGACATTCCATTGGGTTTGGAGAGCTTGCAAATGAAATGCACTTGGAGCGCATATCGCTTTCTGCATCAGGTTTCTACCGAACGCCCAAAGTTGAGTGGAACAGGGCTGAGGTTAAGGGAAGGCCATTTTTTTACTTTTCCTATGGTGCTGCATGTTCCGAGGTCTTGATTGATACGCTAACTGGAGAATTGAAAGTCACGTCCGTTGATATTCTTCATGACGTGGGGAACTCGCTGAATCCTGCCGTAGACATCGGCCAGATTGAAGGCGGGTTTGTCCAAGGCATGGGCTGGCTGACAACAGAAGAGTTGGTATGGGATAATAAGGGTCGGTTGCGGACTCATGCTCCCTCAACCTACAAAATACCTTGTGCTTCTGATGTTCCAGAGCGTTTTAATACGCACCTTTTTGAAACTGATGGGAATAGGGAAGATACAATATATCGTTCAAAAGCCGTGGGTGAGCCACCATTGATGCTTGCTGTCTCAGTATTCAGTGCGATTTATCATGCTGTCGCCAGCATAAAACCAGGGAAATCACCGAATCTGCAAGCGCCAGCAACACCAGAATCTATTCTAAAGGCAATCAGTTCTCTGAAAGTTGAAGCCTAAACCATGAACTTATGGCAACCGCTGGAAAAACACCTTCGGAACGGAAAAGAGGTCGTTCTGGTGTTGGTCAAGGAAGCACGAGGATCTGTTCCCAGGGGGGCTGGAACCGGATTGGTCGTTCTCCCAAACGGCAGCTTTCACGGCACAATCGGTGGCGGCGCACTCGAATGGGATGCTTTGCATCAGGCGATTACATTCTTGAAGGGTGACAAAGTTTACGAAAAACGTTCCATTCCACTTGGTCCAAACCTAGGACAGTGTTGCGGTGGCAATGTTACGCTTACGTTTGAGCGTTGGTCGCCCGATAGACTTCAACAAGCAGAACAATTGTCACATGCCGAGTCCACCGGTGCTTTTTCAACAAAAAGTATCAATCATCAAAACCTAATTCGACGAGAAATCCTGACATCAGACACTGACGAAACCTTCGGCGTTCAACGCATTCCAGTCGCTGTCTTCGGCGCTGGGCATGTAGGCAAGGCATTGGTTCTGTCTCTCGCTTTAGTGCCCACTAGAATTACATGGGTGGATGCTCGGCCTGATGTGTTCCCCGCAATGTCACCTGACAATGTATCAATGCATGCCCCTGAGAACCCCAGTGAAATTTTGACGCATCTCACCGAAGATACGCCGGTAATTATTCTGACACATAGCCATTCTCAGGATCTTTCCATATTAGAATCTGCACTTAAATTAGGCTTTTCTTTTGTTGGAGTTATAGGCAGTCAAACGAAGCGTGCGAGGTTTGAATCCATGCTTCAAAAGTCTGGGATGGAACCTGCGCTAGCTTCAAGCTTTCATTGCCCAATTGGAATTTCAGGACTTGATGGCAAGGAGCCCAGCGTTATCGCAGCGTCTGTTACAGCACAAATTCTTAGGGAAAAAGGTGCGGTTTTACAAAACTGACCTTGTTTTTCGCGGCGCAACACGTCCTTATATGTCCTTACGTAAGTGGGGAATTGTTCATTGTCATCTGAGAATTCGGAAGCCACCGTACCATTGTTGCAAGCCATAGGTGTTACCAAGCGCTTTGGTGCTCTTGTTGCAAATGATGCAATTGACCTCGAAATTGGCGTTGGTGAGATTCACGCTTTGCTCGGTGAAAACGGTGCTGGTAAATCCACATTTGTAAAGATGTTGTATGGAAGTTTGCGGCCTGACGAAGGCGTCTTATTGTGGAAGAATGATGCCGTAAATATCAAAAGCCCAGCAATGGCCCGTGGCCTAGGTATTGGTATGGTATTCCAGCATTTCTCGTTGTTCGAGGCTTTGACTGTCGAAGAGAATATTCTATTGGCTTTGCCACCTGAGCAGAGCAAAAACTTAAATCAGCGGATAACCTCTGTTTCAGCGGACTATGGCCTTCCTCTGGATCCTAAGGCGACTATTGCAGACCTAAGCGTTGGTGAACGTCAGCGTGTGGAAATTGTACGTTGCCTTCTGCAAGATCCTGCCTTGATCATAATGGATGAGCCGACTTCCGTACTTACTCCGCAGGAAGCAGATGAATTGTTTCTTGTGTTGGAAAAACTAGCTGCTGAGGGACGCAGTGTTCTCTACATCAGTCACAGGCTTGATGAGGTGAAACGCTTGTGCCATCGCGCTACAATATTACGGCATGGGAAATTGATATCGGAGTGCGACCCAACGAAGGAAACCGCAAAGTCACTTGCTGCCTTGATGGTGGGTAGCGAAATTGGCGAGATTAGACGGAATCTTCAAGATAGGGAGCATCTGAAAACACGCCTAACGGTAAGGGCACTGAATTTACCGGCCGAGTTAAACACAGGCACTGATCTTGTAGATGTGTCCTTAGATGTCGCTCGAGGCGAAATTCTCTGCATTGCAGGAATTGCGGGTAATGGACAAAGTGAATTGTTCAGCGCTCTATCTGGCGAAACGCCAATATCGGATGTTGGCTCAATTGTATTCGATGGATGGCCCTGCGGTAGCGCTGGAATAACTGAGCGCCGCCGTAGAGGCGCCGCATTCGTTCCCGAAGAGCGAAATGGCCACGGGGCTTTGGCCGAAATGAAACTTAGCAAAAATATCTTGCTGTCATGGAACAATCCTGGCGACGGAACTCAGCGTAGAGGTGTTATCGATCGCATGGCACTTGCGCGCTTGGAAGGTGTGATTGCTGAGGCATTTGATGTGCGTATGGCACATGATGATGTCGAAGCAGGAGCGCTATCAGGAGGAAATCTTCAAAAATTTGTTGTGGGACGCGAGGTAAAGCGAAACCCTAAATTGCTTGTGATCTCCCAGCCTACTTGGGGTGTTGATGCTGGTGCAGCAAGCCTCATCCGTCAAAAGCTAATTGATTTGTCACGCCGAGGTACATCGATCGTCATTATTAGTCAGGATTTGGATGAAATTTTTGAGATTGCAGACAGGGTTTCTGTGATTTCTGAGGGAACACTCTCGGAAGCCCAAGCAATTGATGAAATTACACGAGAACAAATTGGATTGCTAATGGGCGGACTAAGCCTGGAAGAAACACGCAAACAGACCTCAACTTCACAGACGCAAAGTCCAGAGGTTTTGTATGCTGTTTAAACTCGAACGCAGAGAAGAGCATTCAAACTGGATGACTCTGTTTTCTCCAGTCTTGGCCGTTGCGCTTATGCTGGCGACAGGTGCTGCCATTTTTGCGAGTCTTGGAATTGATCCGGTCAAGGGCCTGACGGTCTATTTCCTCGAGCCACTTCAAAGCGCTTGGTCACTGCAAGAATTAGTGGTCAAAGCAACGCCGCTTATTCTGATTGGGATAGGCCTTTCAGTTTGTTATCGCGCTAACATTTGGAATATTGGCGCAGAAGGTCAATTTGTTGCTGGTGCACTAGCTGGCTCTTACTTGCCAATCATGATGCATGGCTGGGATGGGCCGCTAGTATTTCCAACTATGGTTCTTGCAGGGTTTGTCGGCGGTGCCATGTTCGCCCTTATCCCAGCTTTGTTGAAGGTGCGTTTTGGCGCCAATGAAATTTTGACCAGCTTGCTTCTGGTTTATGTCATTCAGTTTTTACTGGATTGGTTAGTCCGCGGGCCTTGGCGCGATCCCGAAGGCTTTAATTTCCCGGAAAGCCGACTTTTTGATAGCGATGCTGTAACGCCTTTGATTTTTGAAGGGAGCCGCATGCATATTGGCTTCCCAATTGCGATTGTTATTGCGCTGATAGCCGCATTCTATCTTTCACGGACGATGACTGGATTTAAAATTCAGGTAATTGGGCAGTCCCCACGCGCAGCTGCTTTCGCAGGCTTCAGTCAAAACAAAATGATCTTTTTTGCGTTTGCGGTTTCTGGCGGGCTTGCTGGCTTAGCGGGCATTATCGAAGTGGCCGGACCTATCGGTCAGTTGAGGCCTGTCATTTCCCCTGGTTACGGTTTTACCGCGATTATTGTCGCGTTCCTAGGGCGTCTTAATCCAATTGGTATCGTTATAGCCGGGTTTGTTTTGGCTCTTTCGTATCTTGGTGGTGAAGCAGCGCAGGTCTCGCTTGGGATTACAGATAAGATTGCAAGGGTATTCCAAGGTTTGCTTTTGTTTTATGTCCTCGCCTGCGACACGTTTATTCACTACAGAGTGCGCCGCATTCGTCCAGTGCGGGAGGCAGGATAATGGGAATTTATGAAGCCATAATTCTGACAATTATAACCGCCGCAACTCCTCTGCTTTTGGCTGCGTGCGGGGAACTAGTGGCGGAACGTGCAGGTGTTCTGAACTTGGGCGTAGAAGGTATGATGATAATGGGCGCCGTAGCGGCGTTTGCTGTCGCATTTTCAACAGGCTCTCCATACTGGGGCATCTTTGCCGGAATTGTGGTCGGTGCCGTGTTTTCACTTCCATTTGCATTTTTGACTATCTCGATGGTGACAAATCAAGTAGCTACTGGACTTGCTCTCACGATTTTGGGCCTTGGATTGTCTGGCATGATTGGCGATGCATACATCGGACAACCCGGTGTAAAATTGCCACCCATTTTTGTAGAAGGCCTTTCTGATCTGCCTTATGTTGGGGCAATCTTATTTTCTCAAGATATCATTGTTTACGGTTCTATTTTGCTCACGCTTGTTGTGTGGTGGTTTTTGTTCAAATCACGCGCAGGTCTTGCGCTCCGTGCTGTAGGCGATAGCCACTCTTCTGCACATGCGCTTGGTGTTTCTGTGCGTAAGGTTAGATACCTCGCCGTTATGTTTGGCGGTGCATGCGCAGGCCTTGCGGGCGCTTATCTTTCATTGGTCTATACGCCACAATGGACTGAAGGCATGACAGCAGGACGTGGATGGATCGCCGTCGTATTGGTGGTATTCGCTACTTGGATGCCTGGCCGGCTTATAGCCGGTGCATATCTATTTGGTGCAGTGCTGATATTGCAGTTGCACGCGCAGGCCGCAGGAATAAAAATTCCGGCTCAATTGCTTTCAAGCCTACCATATTTGGCAACCATATTTGTCCTTGTATTGATTTCCAGAAATCGTACTTTGGTCAAGAAAAATTCACCGGCGTGCCTAGGTAAACCGTTTGTACCTGACGTCTAATTCTATCCCTCAACGCTTCTATTATTAGTTCAAGGAATTTTCAAAATGAAGAATCTTCTTAAAATCTTAGCTGGCGCCGTAATAGGTGCGTCGGTAGCTGTATCAGGAACCGCTTTTGCTGAAAGTCATAGCAAAACTAAAATTGGTTTCATTTATGTTGGCCCAATTGGAGATCATGGCTGGTCATACCAACACAACGTAGGTCGTCTTGCCATCGAAGCGGAGTTTGGAGACAAAGTAGAAACGACATACGTAGAAAATGTGTCAGAAGGACCTGATGCCGAGAGAGCAATTGAGCGTTTGGCCAGAGATGGTTACAACGCAATTTTCACAACTTCCTTTGGCTACATGAACCCGACAATCAAAGTTGCCAAAAAGTATCCAGACGTGATGTTTGAACATGCAACTGGCTACAAACGTTCTGAAAATGTATCCACTTACTCCTCCCGCTTTTATGAAGGACGATATATAATTGGACAGATTGCAGCAAAGACCTCCAAAACCGGGACAGCTGGATATATTGGATCTTTCCCAATTCCTGAAGTCGTACGCGGTATAAATTCATTTCTTCTTGGGGCGCAATCCATCAATCCTGATTTCAAGTTGAAGGTAGTTTGGGTTAATACTTGGTTTGATCCGGGGAAAGAAGCGGATGCAGCAAAGGCCCTTATCGACCAAGGGGTTGACATCATTACCCAACACACAGATTCACCGGCTCCGCTTCAGGTGGCGGAAGAACGTGGCATTAAAGGTTTTGGCCAAGCATCTGACATGATTGCATTCGCTCCTAACGCTCAGATGACATCAATCGTTGATGATTGGAATTCTTACTATATCGCAAGAGTCAAAGCTGTGATTGATGGAACATGGAGCTCCACCGATACATGGGGTGGTCTGGACGCGGAAATGGTGAAAATGGCTGATTATACCAATCTGCCAGATGATGTAGCCTCTGCTGCAGCAGCCATGGAAGCATCAATCATTGATGGGTCTTTTCATCCTTTTACGGGTCCAATCTATAAACAGGATGGAACACTATTGGTGGGTGAGGGAGACGTTGTGGACGACGGAACACTGCTCGGCATGAACTTCTATATCAAAGGTATTGATGGTGATCTTCCGCAATAAATTCTGAGCGTATAACTACCTAAGCGTATGTCTTGATTGCCAAAGCCGACCATTAGGGTCGGCTTTGGTGTTTTGAGGAGAGCGATTGTGTTGTCGTGACTTTTGATGGAAAACAGCTTAGGAATCACGTTAAACGATATTCAATCTGCTGTTGCTGGGGTGCTTCGTATGAGTCTTTGGAAGAGAATGATGGGCCGAAGAGCAGAACCGCTCTCGGAGCCATCTTTAAAAACTCGTGCAAGACCAAGACGTGTTCGAGATGCTGACGATATAACAGACATTGCAGCTGAAGAGGCGTTTGACGGAGCATTGACTGAAAGCATCCGTGCGCGTTGGACTTACTGGATCGAACAAGGGGATTTGGCGCCAGATCTCATTTCCCCGCAAGTTAACCCGATCTATAAAAATGTGCCAGCCTGGCCCTCGGATCGTTTGGCGTTTCTGACACTTGAACGACCTGAATCAACTATCCTGGCGACAGATGGGTTGTCTGATCCATTTGACGATCTAAACAAGGGAAATCAGGGTTTTGGTGTCGAGTATTTTATAGATATAGCTGAGCGTCCGCTTTCCGATTTTTCCCGTAATATTGCGGTCGAAATACTTATGACTGTCGCATACAACACGGTAGCCAGAGGCGGAGTTGAAGATCTTTTGGATGACTTCGGCCTTGTTTCAATGGAAATTCCAGAAAGCGATCTTCCTGCAACTCATCTGACAAATGATGGAAATGCCTGCGTTCTTATGGGTGGGCCAAAAGCCGACCTTGAGACCTTGTATGTCGACGGGCCTATGGGGGATATAGAATTAATCTCCCTTACATTGCTCACAGGTCGTGAAACGGAATTAATTCGGCGCAAGGGTGCGAATGCACGGGCCGATATTGCTCAAAGCCTCTTAGAGGCCGGAATCGGACACAAGACGGTCATTGGAAGACCCTCAATTATTTAACTTTGAGACGTGTATCTTTGTAGTCAGGTAGGAAGATTTCTTCGGCGCTCATAAGACGTTGTGGCGTTTCAGGATCTACTCCGTCAAACTCAGATGCTTCAGTTGTTGCGTCCATTTCACGATTTTTGCTGCCAATTTCTAAGCTAACAACCGCTTGCCACATCCCATCCATTCCTTCCGAAATGGTATTCGCTGAAAGCGTCCCCTGCAACACGCTTCCATCGCGCTTTGTTAGCTCAACTGTTTGTTCAAAGATGCTGCCTTCGGCAATAATATCTTGAACAACGCTTGCGCCACTGCCAACATAGTTTTTCTGATTGAAGAGCGCCACAATTGGCAGGCCAATAGTCTGGCTTCTACTTAATCCCAATCGCGTAATCCACGCCTTATTAGCTTCGACAATAACGCCCTCATCATTGATCATACAAAGCATAGTCGGTGCTAGTTGATATATGGCGGTCGCCAAGGCATTACGTTTGCTAAGGTCTGCCAAGCGGCCTTTTACAACAGCTTGCCGTTTCCTATCATCTGTAACGTCTGTAAATGTAACAACCGCACCATCACCAGACTTTGCAGCAGCCACCCTCAGCCATCTGTGTTGGCCGTTTATTGTGAAGGAAACCTCAGCGCGGACCGGTTGCCCTGTTTCCGACGTATGCTGCGCAATCCGGAAAAAATTGGAATTATAGATGTCTTTATAGTCCAAAGATAACTGCGCATTTACAACATCTGTCGTCACGCCACCAAATAGCAACACAGCTGCTTCATTAGCATCTTCAATAATAAAGTCTGCTAGTTGTCCATCCATATCTCGCATCGCTGCAAGCGTTAGAATTCCGTCAGTGGTAGAGTCCAATATTCCGTTTATGACTTGATAACGCTGCGAAACAGGGAGGCTATAACTCAAGACGCAAAACTTCCCGGAAGCCAAACTAAATGGCAGTAAAATTTGCTCCCACGTCGTTCTTGTTCGAGTAGCGCTAGTCCTCTGTGTAACATAAAGCGGCTTTTGGGTTTTGAAGGTTCGATGCAGATGAGACTGTGCCAAATCTGCAATATCACCTGGTAACTCGCTGACCCTCATACCTGATAGGTCAAATCCGGACTCATGAGCTACTTGGCTACCGAATTTCTCGTAAAGCCAATCGTCTCCATCAACATTTTTTATTTCAGAAAGGTTTGCACGGCACCATCGAAACGCAGCGCGACGTTCAGTCGTGAGTTCTGGCAGCTCAGAATCACGTGCGGACCATAACTCCCAGAACGCAAGCAGACGAATAAAGACATGATCATCGGCGTGTTTCCGAATATCTTCATGGTCGGCTTCAAAATGGAAATAAATCATTCAAGATTCCGGTTTGCGATTTGTCCCGTGCGGTTGGCGCGATGACCCGCAGCTGTAACTATAGTATTTCACCGGAATTGTGATTTCTGGCAAGGTCAGAAATGCGAAAATTCGGTTGTTGTGTTAAAAAGACAATGGACATTAGTAATAGTATCAATGTTAATTAATGCAATTATTGACTGGGGCGCAACAACTATCGTTTTAGGTGTGTCGAATATTTGATGTTACTTAAGATTGCATTGCGTTGGTTGCGGTGATTTTGGTCAATTTTTGGCCGTGTGAATGTTTAATTTGACGCCAAAAAGTTTAGAGATTGGCGAAAATTCAGAGCGTTACTTTTTTAATCTGGCGTATGTTCTTCATGTGAACTATAACAATGTTTGTTTTCCATAATTATTTTGCACAATACGATGAACCGATTTCAACGCATTATTTCTTTAAAACGAATGCTGGCAATTAAGGCCACATCGGAGCAAGACGCGCAAAATTCCCCTGCACGGAGAGATAATGTTAGAAGTGGCGTAGATTTAAGCAGTCATCCTGTCTTCAAATCAAAACCACAAATGATGGAACTTGAAGGACGTCTTTTATTCGACGCAGCTATTGGTGCAACAGGGCTGGATATTGGCGTCGACGCTCTGGATGATGTCGGCTTTGATGCGGACAATGATGATAGTGAATTTATCGATCCAGCCGTTTCAGCCATTTTGGCAGATGCACTTGATTTCACCACGGCAGCTTATAGCAAAACAATCGTATTCGTGGATGCAGCGGTTTCTGATCTCTCCGGGTTTTTGAATCTCGATGATCCGCGGCTTGAATTCCTTTTGATTGACTCCAATGAAGATGGAATTGGCCAAATTGCAGATGCATTAGCGGGCAGGTCTGATGTTGAGTCTGTGCATATCATTTCGCATGGCCAAGCCGGCGCTTTGCTTTTGGGAAGTTCTTCCGTCAACCGCGGTGACCTATCCGGATATAGCGCCGAAATGGCTATCATCGGCGATGCACTTTCTGACGGTGGCGATCTTTTGATCTACGGATGTAATGTTGCAGAGGGGGAGATCGGCCAAAAATTCATTCAAAGTATTTCGAGAATGACAGGTGCAGATGTTGCCGCTTCCAGCGATTGGACTGGCGATACTTCACAAGGCGGTGATTGGGAGTTGGAAGCATCAGTTGGGGAGATTGATGTTTCTGAGATCTTTGGCACAGATGGAGATGTCGGATATTCAAACTTGCTAGCTGCACCTACTATTACAGCACCAGCTACCGTGACAGCAACTGAAGATGTAACTTATGATTTCGTTACGGTAACCCTTGCTCCAGAGATTTCAGTTTACGACGCAGATAATGATGATCTTCTGGTAGTTCTATCCGTATCCAACGGCACGCTATCGGTGGTTGATGTAGCATCGGTTCTGAGCGGAGGTAATGGTACAGATACGCTGGTCTTGTTCGGTTCCTTCACCGATATAAATGCAAACCTGGCAACACTGACTTATACCGGAGATCCAAACTTCAATGGAACAGACACACTTTCCATTTCATCTGACGATTTAACAGCAACAGCGCTATCTAACACGTCGATTACCGTAACTGCAGTTAACGACGCGCCAGAAATTACGGTCCCGATTGGCCAAACAGTGTCAGAGGATACGCAAACGCTTATTCCGGGTCTTTCAATTTCAGATGTTGATGACGGCGCCGGATCAATTGCTATAGATCTCTCGGTTGCGCATGGGGCGCTTGATCTTAATGCAGCTGGAATTACAATTACTTATCGATCTGCCAATAGTGATGCGCTGACGTTAAGCGGAACAAAGGCTGCTTTGAATACCGCTCTGGGAACACTTACGTACAAATCGGATCAGGGCTTTGCTGGGCCAGATGCTCTCTCGGTTAATGTCAATGACAATGGCAACGTCGGTGCAGGCGGCCCTCAGATTGGAAATGACGTACTAGAAGTTATCGTAATCGCAAAGGAAGATTCGGATTTCAATATTTCAGATACGGATCCGACAGGTGGGCTGGTGGACGATTTGGAATTATCCGATGGGCTTGGCAGTTTCATTTTCCCGCCTCCTAAGCTGACTGTTGCATCAGCTATCGGAGAGTTCCGCGTTATCAATGATGCCGAACCAATGAGAGCAGTTGTTGAAGGTCGGGAAGATGATTTTGATGCATCTCTAAATCACGATGCGGATCAGGCGCCAATGAGAGCAGGGCTTTCCTTGGACCAAGAACAACGAGATTTCAATGCAAATATCTTTTCTCCAAAAGGTCTAGCAGACAATTTGCACAGCGATCATGATTTACAGTCAGTCGCTGATCAAGGATCTGAATCAAAGCAAAATTCGAACAGTGAGGCAGATACGAAAGCACCTTCAAAGGAAGACGGTTCAGAAAGCAAAACTGAGGCCACACCAACTTCAGATGCAATAGACTTATCAGCGGATAAATTCGATCGTGATGTAGATCAGTTGCTCAATGATTTAGGCGCGCCGAATTCATCACGCGATGAATAAATTCAGTGTTGGAGTTGGCAAATTGAAAGTGAGGCCTTTCTGGCGAACACGGTCACTAATGGCAGCAATTTCTGTGCCTTTCCTTTTAGCCGGTTGTTTGGTGCTGCCAGATCCCTTGAGCAATGAACATCGCTCATCCAGAGTGGCAACAGACCTTGTAAATTTGTATGCCAACCAAGAACCATTGAGGGGCTCAATCGACTTTTATGAAGCGGTGGCCAGAGGTCTAAAATACAATGTAGATAAACGGCTGAAGGAATTCGAACGCGGAATTTCCCAGAGATCTCTCCGTTCAGCAACACTTGATATGTTACCGGATTTGGTTGCCACCGCTGGCTATAGCGGAAGAGACCAGTACAGGGCGTCTACAAGTTATAATTTTGCAAATCAAAGCCGCTCTGCAGGTGCATCCACATCTGAAGACAAAGAACGTAACACTGCAAGCCTAGGGTTTTCGTGGAATATTCTGGACTTCGGTGTAAGCTACTACCGGGCTAAACAAAGTGCCGACAGAGTGCTGATCGCGGAAGAACGCCGCATCAAAGTGGTGCAAAACGTCGTCATGGATATTCGTGATGCATACTGGCGAGCAGTCGCTGCTGAGCGGGTCTTGCCGCAGGTAAATGCCATGATCAACAGGATCAATGCTGCAACAAGAAATTCAGACAATGCTATTTCTTCCGGTCTTGGGCAACCGCTCAAAGAACTGCGATTTCAGCGTACTTTGCTGCAACTTATGTCGGATTTAGTTGAGGTAAGACGTCGGTTGGCTTTAGCAAAGGCTCAACTCGCTGCGCTCATCAATTTACCACCTGGCACGACTTATATCGTCAAAGGCCCGAAAAAAGGACGTCTTTCAGTCCCCAGAATTAGGGCTGATATTTCTGAATTGCAGCGCGCTGCCCTGCAGAATAGACCTGAGTTGCGAGAAGAAGACTACAATGGTCGGATTTCTGAACAAGACGGTGTAATCGCAAAGTTAAATTTGCTCCCTGGAATTGACTTGAACGCTGCCGCATCGTTCGATTCAAATTCCTTTCTGGTAGACAATGGTTGGTCTCAGGCATCGGCCTCAATCAGCAAAAACTTGATGGATCTGGTGCGTGCGCCCCGAAAAATTCGATTGGCAAAAGCGACCGCAGAACTGGCAGAAGTGCGCCGCCAAGCTTTGAGTATGGCTGTCTTGGCTCAATTGCACCTATCGCTTCAACGTTTGGCTCTTGCGAATGATATCTTCAAAGTCTCCGGGCGGACGCAACGGGTCAACAATCGGATCAGCGATATCCTCAAAAACCAGGGTGAAGCTTTGGCCGCCGCTGAAATTGAAATTTTGGAAGCTGAATCCAATCGTGTGATTTCATTGGTACGATATTATTCAGCTTACGCGGATGTGCAAAATGCATATGGCCGGGTTCTAAACTCCCTTGGAAGTCATAGGTTCCCCCAAGACATCAAAAATATGGATGTTGCCTCATTAACGAAAGTGCTTAGTTCAAAGCTTGACGTTTGGAAGGCACCAATTTCAGAATTGAAAGTGGCTGGAAAGTCTGGGGTGCGGTAAGTTATGCGATTTGCTTCAATAAGATTGAATCTATCAAATGCATTGCTGATTGCTTTCTTGTCTTTGTTGCAGATTATCTATTTCGGAAACTCTGCAATTGCGCAAGAAGACGACTCGGTTTCGACGACCTCACTTTCTGATCTACCGTTGCGCGTTCTTGTTTTTGCAAAGCAACAAGCAACACTTTCCAGCAGATTAAACGCTACTATTGCAAAAATTGGCCCCAATGATGGGGAGAGCTTTGCGAAGGGCGACACCCTTATTGAATTTGATTGCGCATCATATGATGCGGAGCTAACCCGATCACAAGCACTAAATGAGGCAGCGCAAGACACACTTAATGTGAAGGATCGTTTGGCAAATTTGGGTTCAGTTAGCAAATTGGATGTAATTTTAGCGCAAGCTGACACCAAGCGTACCGGTGCAGACGTGATCGTAATGCAAGAGCAGGTCAGGCAATGCAAAATTTTTGCGCCGTTTGATGGCCGTGTAGTCCGCAGACATGCAAATGCATTTGAAACGGTCGCACCAGGTACATCCTTGATCCAAATACTGAGTGACAGGGACATAGAGGTACGTGTGAGCGTGCCATCAACATGGGTCATCAATCTGAAGCCCGGTGCCAAGTTTCAATTTCGATTAGATGAGATCGCAAGGCCGTTTGAAGCCGAAATAGTCGCAATGGGTGCTAGAATAGAGAATATTAGCCAGTCGATCGAATTACGTGGGCGCATTACTGGTGATACTTCCGACGTTCTGGTCGGAATGAGTGGTGATGCTGTTTTCGATGGTTTAAAATGACCGCAAACTCTCAAGATCGTGCTCTTAGACGTCTTTCTGCACTAGTTCAGTTTGAGACTGATTTAAGAGGCTCGGCCGATGTGTCCGAATTGGGCTTCATCCTCGTAAATTCGCTGAACAAAATAGTGGAAAATGAGCATGCTATTTTTTGGAATGCTCAATTCGGTAAGGTCAGTGCGGTATCTGGTGGTGTCAGTATCGATCACGACGCTATACAAACACGCTGGTATTCAAAAGTTAGCCGTCATCTCGCAAAAACCTATCAAAATGACCATTCGCCACAGGATGTTGGACCTGACCTTTTGCCAAAAGGTCTGCGTGGAGATTTTTCGAGCAACATTCCAGCGCACTTGATTTGGATGCCGTTGTCTGACGCCAAACATCAGCTGGCTGGTGGAGTGTTACTCCTCTGCAATAGAACAATGGATCAAGCTGATTCGAGGGTTTTAACGAGGGCAGCTAGCGCGGCAGTGTTTGTTCTCGCCTATCATCAAAAGAGCCACCGACACGGTATCGGAGGTTTGCTCAGGCCATTTGCGAACAAATGGGTGCGACTTCTTTGTATCGCAGCGATAATATTGGTAATGTTTGTTCCAATTGAGCTTTCCGTGTTGGCGCCTGCGCGAAGTGTTCCAGCCAATCCGGCAATTATATCCGCTCCAATTGATGGTGTGATTCGTAATATTCTTGTGCCTCCTAACCAACCAGTGAATGAGGGTGACGTGGTTGCACATATGGAGACAAACGAGCTTCAGGCAGCCTTCGAGGTTGCTAGCCGCAGAGCATCAGTGCTTGCAGCTGATCTAAGGCGTGCGACACAAAAGGCGTTCTTTGATGACGATGCAAAGGCGCAAATAAGCCTTCTGGTTGCTCAGTTGAGAGAACGAGAAACCGAACGTGATTTGGCCAAAGAGCGGCTCTCACGCGTTGATATTCGTGCTCCAATTGATGGGGTCGCAATCTTAGCTGATCAGAACGAATGGACTGGACGCCCAGTTCGTACAGGTGAACGTATTCTTGTAGTTGCCGATCCAACTGACGCGTTATTGGAGATTTTGATCCCTGTAGAGGATGCCGTTGTCGTGGAGGAGGGCGCGCGGGTGGCGTTTTTCTCAAGTGTCACGCCGAATGAACCTCTAATGGCCGTTTTGGAGCGTGTTTCTTTCACCTCTTCAGTTCAGCCAGACCAAACGCTTGCGTTTCGTGCAGAAGCTAGATTTTCAGTGTCCGACACCTCTCCAAGGTTAGGGTTTACAGGCACGGCAAAAATCTTTTCCGAGAAGGTTCCTCTTTACTATGCTTTGTTTAGAAAGCCCGCAGCAACAATACGACGTACCTTGGGCTTTTGATGTCTGATGTAAGTGTCCCCAACTATGCGATGCCGCACAGACAAAGCAAAACGTCGGCAAAATTATTACCAGAACTTCGTGTTGACCTTGTACTGAAACTTGCCCCCAGAGATAACGATGGTTCTCCAAACTGGATTTTGCATGATCCAATCGCTGGAAAATATCTGAAACTTGGCTGGGTAGAGCATGAAATCTTATCTCGTTGGAAATTTAGGGATGCAGGACAAATTGCAGCAAGAGTTTCCCGAGAGACCTCGATCACTACAAATGCTGAGGATGTAGATCAATTCGCATCATTGCTGTTGCGGTATGGGATGTTGCGAGCAGACTGGAGGGTTCTCGCCAACTTGAAAGACGCTAAACAAGAAATTATTGGGAAAAACTCTTCTGCGATTATGACATCGAAGGTTCTGTTTCCCAAGTTCCCCTTAGTTCGACCACAACGGTTCTTGGACGCGACATACCCTTTTGTCGCCCCTTTTTTCTCCAAAGGTTTTGCAGTTCTTACCGGCCTAGTGCTGCTGATTGCTCTATTTCTTGTTTCTCGGCAATGGACGGAATTTGTGTCGACATTTTCTTTCCTGTTTTCATTTGAAGGTTTGGTTGTAACCATCTTTGCACTGGCGTTATCTAAAATTCTTCATGAGCTTGCCCATGCGTATTCTTCAAAGAAATACGGCGTTCGCGTACCATCGATGGGGGTAGCGCTTTTGGTGTTTTTCCCAGTCTTATTCACCGAGACATCTGACGCGTGGATGATACCTGAACGTCGCGCTCGTATTGGGATTGCAGCGGCGGGCATGCTGGCCGAAATGGCATTTGCAGTATTTGCCCTGTTAGCTTGGTCATTGTTGGATGACGGACCACTGCGCAGCGCTTGTTTCGTTCTCGCCTCCACCGTGTGGGTTATGAGTTTGCTGGTAAATTTAAACCCATTGGTCCGGTTTGATGGTTATTTCATTCTCTCCGAAGCACTCGGCGTTGAGAATATGTCAACACGAGCGGCTGCCTTGGGTCGGTTTTCACTGCTGAAGCTTTGGACGGGACATAACAACCCAAATACAGAACCATACACCTCCAACAGAGGCAAATTCTGGCTGTACGTATATTTTATCGCGATGCTATTTTACCGATTATTTCTCTACCTAGCGATTGGAGGAACGCTCTTCTATCTGTTTCCCAAGGTTGTTTCTATTCCAAGCATATTGATTATCTTATCGGTTTTTATATCTCGTCCGATGTTTAATTTGGCTTCTGATGCCGCTCATTTGGCAAAGGAACAGGGAAAACTTTCATTTTGGATACGGTCTGGAATTCTTATTTTAGTGATGCTTTGTATCCTGTTCATTCCATTTCGTTCGACCTACACCGCCCCGTCCATTATTTCTCCTGGCGAAACGCTGGACTTGTTTGCACCGGAAGCATCACAGATCATCTCCTTGGATGTACAGATTGGCGACTTAGTTAGCAAAAACCAAGTTTTGGCAGAACTTAAATCACCTGATTTGGTCTCCTTGGTCAAACGAACAACATTGCGCGCGCAATCGCTTGAGCTATTTTTGCAAAGACAGATAACAAATGAATCGTACCGTGAGAGTCAAGAAGTACAATTGAAGCAGCTGCTTCAGGTCCAGGCAGAGCGCAAGGGCTATCTCGATCGGATTCAAGCTTTGAAACTTAGGGCTGGGATCGATGGAACGGTTACAAATGTGATTGTAGATGCAAGAACAGGGCGCTGGATAAACAATAGTTCTGCTCTTGTTACAGTCGTCTCAAACGAGGGATATCGCGTTGAGGCATATTTTGATGAAACAGAAATCGGAAAACTGCCAATCGGCACTGATGGCATTCTTATGATCGATGGCTCACCAGAACTGGAGTTTAAGGTTGTTTTGAAAGACATCGCTCCCACAGGACAGGATGTGCTTGTAAACACACTTCTTGCCTCAGTTCACGACGGTCCAATTGCTGTTCGCCAAAGCGAAGGTGGGCAACTTATTCCGGAGCGTGGAATTTATCGAGCAAGGTTTATCGTTGAAGGTAACAATCCATTCGAAGTCTTGCCAAACAGAGAGCTGCGCGGAGCCATAAAGATGAAGGCTGATGCATTGAGTCTGGCCAGTAAAATTTATGGAAAATTCACATCAATTCTATTGCGTGAAACTGGGGTTCAATTACCAGAGCTTTCGATAAGGTAGTCCGCCGCCCCGAATTTGAACCAACACCGTACTGGAATCATCTTGCTTTCAATGTGTTAGAAAGCTCTTCAACGATAATTTGTGCAATCAGTTCGCAATCATCATGAGAAAAACTTAGCGGAATACGCACATCCATTACTCGCTGAAGAATATCTAAAGTGCGCGGTAGGGATTGAGTTTGCGCATAGGTCCAGCTGTCATAGCGGCTCGTAAACCCAACAGGATTGGCGCTCCCAAACCATTTAAGTTCCACTCCACGTCTTCGCCATGCTTCCAGGAGCTCAAGGCATATTTGCTCTGAGCACAACGGTATTAGGAACTGGAAAGAGGACCCAACATAGGATTCCTGTGGTGGGCGAATAGGCACTTGAGCATAATTTGATTGAAGAAGTTGTTGCTCTATAATTTTATATCGCCGGTTCCAACGATCAACACTTTTGTCCAATCCTCTTAATTGCGGAAGCAAAATTGCAGCACGCAGATTATCCATTCTTGAGGAGCAATTAGGAGTTTCAAACCTAATAGATTCAAAAACGCTCTTGTCGGGGCACGAAAGGTGCTTTTCAAATAGCATATAAGATCCAGACAACATGGTGGCCTTGGCCATTATCTCTGGATCATTTGTTGTCAGAAGACCGCCTTCGCCACTGTTGATGTGTTTGTAGGTCTGTGTACTAAAGCAGGCGACAGATCCAAAGTTTCCACTCTTTACACTATTCCAAGCTGCACCCATTGTATGCGCGCAGTCTTCAATCAAAATTGTGCCAAATTTCTTCAACACGACAAGTAAAGCTTCCATGTCGGTGAGATGCCCACGCATGTGAGAAAGCAATAAATATTTGGCGCTCGTATCCTGCAATTTTTCCGCAAGGTCATCTAAATCGATTGTAAGGTTTTCAGTGGTTTCGACAAAAACGGGTCTGGCTCCAACTGCCGCAATCGCACCTGGCACCGGAGCAAGTGTGAATGCATTTGTGAGCACTTCATCACCCGCACATACGCCAACCGCTCTCAATGCAATTTGTATTGCTGTTCCACCAGAAGCTGTTGCCAAACAATATTCAGACCCCTGATAAGCAGCATAAGCACTTTCCAAAACTGCAGCTTCGCCAGTTTCTCCATCAATGACATTGTATCTATGAAGCCGTCCTGACTGAAGGACTCTGATTGCGTCTTCGATGGCTTCAGGTGATATCGCTTCTTGTTGAGTAAACGGCTTGTTGAAACTGATTGAAGTCATTATTTTTTGGCTCTCTATTTTGGAAGTCCGTCAAAATTCCAAATTCTATCTTTTAGGAAGGCTAGTATGCGATTGGATGGTGTTTCTCTCAAGGGAAATGAGGGCGTTATGCAGAACCTAAAAGAGAGTTTCTGTGGATTCACGAAAACATTGACTTGGAGCAAGTCACCCAGAAATTTTTAAAACTTCCAACAGTTTGAGTATAATTTCGTTATTTGGAGCGTGCAATCATGGCTTTTCCCCAATGCCAGTCCCGGTAACAGGCTGTGCACTCGACAGAAAAGCCAGTGATAAAATGAGATCAGAACGTTTCGTCCAAGACGACGACGTTTAGCCTGATCCAGTGGCTGAGAGCAATCCTCATGACGAAAACCAACAATGCTAAGAACTTGTTCTCAAATGCATTAAAAGCCTATCAGTTTTAGGACTTTGCAGTCTGACGCTCGTTCACAATTAAATGTAAGC
>JBGCFS010000177.1:0-16687 GCA_045107035.1 Hyphomicrobiales bacterium | reverse complement strand
AGAAAGCTCTTAGAGCAAACCAAGCTCCAAAAGTTCTTCTCGCATTTCGTCCGGCATATCCTTTAAAGACTGCGCATCAGCGGTAATATCTGCTGGTGCATCTTCTCCCCGCAAATACCGCCACCCTTGAAAGGGACGCTTTGGTTGCCACTGCGTGGGCACTACGATCTCTTCCATAACCAAATCACAGCGGCTGATCCCCTGCCCGTCTTTGAATGGGCGAACATCCAGAAGGCGTTGCCTAGCCTGAACGTTTCCCTTGATCACCCAGTACAGCGAACCGCCATCGAGCAATTCATCCCGCCGTTTCGGCATCATGCGCGTGGTGTGTGCATGTTCAGGCAGCACGCCGGCAGCCTTTGCGATCATCGCTCGTTGCGCAATCCAACGATCCAAATCATCTATGGAGTCCGCACCAACGCATAATTTGATAAGATTGAGTGGCATTTATCGTTTGGACCAATCGAATTTGATGCACCAGAGAATCCAGCACTTTCCTATTCTACCAAATTAATGGCTATCCAAACCAGCCCATCAGCTTCAATTCCTGATACGTTTCACGCATGGCCAATGGCACCTCTTCAGGTTTAGTGATACCAACAAGCAAATCAGCTGGCGCATCTTCTGCTTCAAGATACTCCCAATCAGATAACTGATCCCATTGTTTTGTTGACTGATAGCTTTTCCATACAGTCGCAACCGGGCGTGTAGTCGTCGAAATTTTATCCCCATCGATTTTCCAAATATCGCTACGAACTTGAAGAAAACCGTCGATCAACCAATAAATTGAACCCCCATCGAGAAGTTCGTCTCGACGTTTTGGAATATCAAAAAACGACTCGGTGTAGTCTGGAATGTCATCGAGCTCACGGCCGTCAAAACACCGCTCATGGTATTCTCCAGAATGAAATACATCCAGGAAATTGCCTCGGTCCCAGTTTCTAACCAAATGAAGTTGACCTTGCCCCATAGTAAATACCGCCTGATGCGCCCAACGTAATGTGAGAAAACCTATATAAAACTCTTGTTTTCATAAGGCTGTTGTCAAATTGCGTCGATTGGCAGTTTAGGCAATTTAAAATTTGGGGGATGTATTGCTACCCATGTTTAACCAAATTCGGTGCCAAACTTAGTGCAACAACTAAACGGGCCTATTGCGAAGCAATAGCACCGGGTGCAGATGCAGTACGAGTCTCTGGATTACCGACGAGAAAGAACACCAACAGCGCTCCGGCGAACACAAAAATCGCCCAACGCGCAGCGCCCCAACAGGACGCCCCATCTTGCTGATACATATTTTCTACTTCTACTATTGAACCGTACAGCGACGCACTGCCGAGTATGGCAATTTTGTTGCGTTGCAGCGTGTCGTTTAGACTTTTTTAATATTTTCCGCAAGCATCATTTTTGCATTGCAGCAAACACTATATCGCACTTGTGTTTTTTCCTGTGGAAAGGCATTTTCGTGGGTATGATAATGTTCCCAAACCTCAACGCACTAGATGCGGTAGCCGCATTGTGGTTCGTCATCGTTTGGATTGGCTATGCCTTTCTGCTGGACCACTCCAAATTCGCCAATAGGTCTCTCTCTGCAGCGATGGACCGGCAGCGTCGAGCATGGATGGATTCAATGTATGAGCGAGAGCTCCGCATTGTCGACACATCCATAATGGCAGGGCTCCAACAAGGGACTGCGTTTTTTGCCTCGACATCCATTTTTGCCATCGGTGGTACATTTGCGTTACTCAATGCCGCAGAAGAAGTTTTGGATGTTTTTAGCCACCTGCCCTATGCGATTGAAATGACGCGCGCAGAATGGGAAACCAAGATTATCGGATTGCTGACAATCTATGCCTATGCGTTTTTCAAATTTGGTTGGGCCTATAGGCTGTTCAACTATGCTTCCATGCTTGTAGGGGCAGTGCCAGGAAAAACATCTAACGACATCACCCCACAGGCAAAGCTGGCAGTGCAAAGTGCCGCAGATATGACCATACTGGCCGGTATACACTTCAACAGGGGCCTGCGAGCCTTCTTCTTCGCTATGGGTTTCCTTGGTTGGTTCATAAGCGCCCAGCTATTTATCGTAACGACAACGCTTGTGGTTGCAGTCCTGCTGCGACGTCAATTTTATTCAGCCTCTCTACAGGCTGCTCGATTGAGCTTGCCGGAGGAAGAGAAATGAACGGTCAACCAGATCAAATAGACGCGAAGATACTTGAGTTGGTTCATGCTCGCGGAAAGGAAAAGACAATTTGCCCTTCCGAAGTTGCACGAGCACTGGCTGGCTCCAACGAGAAAGAATGGCGCCTGTTGATGAAGCCAATTCGGGCACGGGCAATTGCCCTTGCGCAGGTCGAAAGAATTGAAATTCGACGAAAAGGAAAACTGGCAGATCCTGAAAATTTCAAGGGTGTTTACCGGTTGGCTACGCGATCACAATAAATTTGCATTGCCTAGACCAAACAGAGCCACAGTGCACCTTACAGACAATACTTCTCCGCAATTCGTTTTCAACCAATCTATTCGCCCACAATCAACAAGATTAGTCCCAGCACAATTTGGCTGCTCCAGCTGGATCAATTCGCTATCCCGATGCTACAAGCAAATTTTCTAGGCAAACATGATCCGAAAACCAAATACGCTCGATTATACGCTCCTATTAAGTTTGGTGGTGATTTGGGCCTCCGCATTTTTAGCAATTAAAGTTGTTGTTCCAGAAACAGGCCCCTTGTGGCTTGCGGCCATCCGCGTGCTCATTGGATTTGTGGTCTTGTTGCCTTGGGCCATATGGCGTGGTTTCATCTGGCCGGGTAAATTTCGACAATGGCGTCTTCTCGTGGCGATAGCAGTGCTGAATGTTGCTGCTCCTTTTTTCCTAATTTCATGGGCAGAACTGACAATAGACGCCGGAATTACTTCATTGCTAATGGGCGTTGGCCCCTTCATTGCTTTGGTCGCAAGCCACTTCTTCACAGAAGACGATAGGTTCACTCCTGCGAAATTGGCCGCCGTTCTATTGGGGTTCACCGGAATTCTCATCGTCGTGGGAGCGGATGCCGTTCTTGGCATTGGAGAAAACCTGCCATCGCAATTGGCAGCTTTATGCGGTTCTGTCTGTTATGTCGCTTCGGGTATTCTCATAAGACGATTGGAAGGCTTTCCACCTGTCAGGCTTTCCTGCCTCGTGCTTGGTATTGCAAGCATCATACTTGTTGGATTTGCTTCTGTTTATGATGGAGCTCCCAATCTGCAAATCAGCAGCACTGCTTGGATTTTATTGATTTACCTTGGGTTGGTTCCAACGGGGATTGGATACATTCTGAGATACCGACTCATTCAAGCAATTGGCGTAAGTGCGTTTGCATTGGGGTTAAACTTGATTCCCGTTTTCGGCATAGCAATGGGAGCGGTTTTCTTAGGCGAGAACATATCCTGGACAGTGATCTTCGCACTCATTTTAGTTATGAGTGGCTTGTTGGTTTCACGCCTTGGCGGGAAAAAAAGTAGCTAGCGGCCTTCAACTTCGGATACGAAAAGATACAAGTCCAAGACCCGCCGCGCAGTTTCCTGTCGCATGCAATCCGCCCTTAAGACGCGGGCGATGCTGCCACCTTGATAAACCGCGTCATAAAGGTCACATTTCAAGTCACGGTAGGAAATCCATGCCCGTTGAATATCACGCAAGCCTGCAAATGAGCCATCTGCACGCAGAACCTGATAGTAGCGATTTAACAATAGATCCCACGCGCGCAACTCATCCAAATTGCACGATTCCATACCAACAGTGGTTTGATTTTCTGTCCGCGTGAGACAATTATTTGCTGAATATCCAATACAATTATATGCGGATCGATTGTTGGGTGCAGCGCTGGAAAGGCACACATCCAAGCCTTCAGCAAGTCCAACAACAGGGTCTTCAAACTCGTCTAAATGGCTAGCAGCATTTGCAGGTATAGTCAGAAAACTAACGAAACACAAAACAATGAGCTGAGAAAACTTCACAACAAAATTCCAAATTAATTAAAAATCGAAAAGCAAATAGCGTCAGATCCGATGGCGGGCTTGCGCCATCGGATTGATAAAAGAATTATTTTACGTCGCTGGAATCATTCACAATCTTACCGGCCAAGCCATAATCAATGGCTTCTTCAGCACTCATCCAATAATCGCGATCGGTGTCTTTCTCTATCCGGTCGATTTTCTGACCAGTTGCATCAGAGAATAATTTGTTAAGGCGGTCGCGCATCTTAATGATTTCACGTGCCTGAATTTCGATATCACTGGCAGCACCACCTGCTCCACCAGAAGGTTGATGCAACAGAAACCGTGTATTTGCTGTAGAAAAACGATTTTTTACTGGAACAGATATGTAAATCAACGCACCAGCGCTGGCGACCCATCCAGTTCCCAAAATGTTTACAGTCGGCTTAATGAAGCGGATCATGTCGTGGATCATGTCACCGGATTCCACGTGACCACCCGGCGAAGAAACAATCACCAAAATTGGGTCATCTGACGCTTGAGCTAAAGCAAGAAGACGCGCGCAAACATCCCGTGCCATATCTTGAGACACTTGGCCAGTAATCAGCACAGTTCGTGCCTCAAACAGGTGTTTGTCTACAGACGCGGATTTTTCCTTGTCTTCGTCTTTCTTCTTGTCGTCATCGTCTAGCCGGGCAGGACTGGAGGCATATGTCATATGATGTTCCGTTTCTTAGGCGAGAATTATTGTTTCGATATGGCATTGCATTGCCGTGCGGACAAGGGCCAAAGTTAGCTCCCTGACCTTGGGCAAATCATGACAGTTGATTCATTCTTAAAGCACAGCGGTTTTCAATTGCCTTAACGCGCTGGTTTTGACAAATTTCAGGGAAACACAAATGGGAGTCGTATCATGGATGTTCGCGCAGCAGTCGCTTTTGAAGCTGGAAAGCCATTAGAAGTCACCACAGTACAGCTGGAAGGCCCGCAGGCCGGCGAAGTGTTAGTTGAAATCAAAGCAACCGGAATTTGCCACACAGATGAGTTCACACGTTCTGGAGATGATCCAGAAGGTATTTTCCCCGCTATCCTTGGCCACGAAGGTGCTGGAATTGTCGTAGAAGTTGGCGCTGGCGTTACATCTGTAAAACCAGGCGATCATGTTATTCCGCTTTACACCCCGGAATGCCGCGAATGCGAATATTGCCTGCACCCGAAAACAAACCTGTGCCAATCCATCAGGACCACACAAGGCCAGGGTTTGATGCCGAACGGCACATCTCGCTTTTCAATCGATGGCAAACCCATCATGCACTACATGGGCACATCCACCTTCGCAAACTATACCGTGGTTCCAGAAATTGCCTTGGCAAAGGTACGTGAAGACGCTCCGTTCGAATCAATTTGTTATATCGGGTGCGGTGTCACCACAGGCATCGGTGCTGTCATCAATACAGCCAAAGTTGAACCAGGTTCGAATTGCGTGGTTTTCGGACTAGGCGGCATTGGCCTCAATGTCATTCAAGGCTGCAGGCTTGCTGGCGCAAACATGATTGTTGGCGTCGATATGAACAACAGCAAAAAGGAATGGGGCGAAAAGTTCGGTATGACCCATTTCGTAAACCCATCAGAAGCTGGCGACGATCTTGTTTCGCATTTGGTCGAATTGACGGGCGGCGGTGCCGATTATTCCTTTGAGTGTATCGGCAATACTACTGTCATGCGCCAAGCGCTTGAGTGCTGCCATAAAGGTTGGGGTGAATCAATTATCATTGGCGTGGCAGGAGCCGGCCAGGAAATCTCTACACGTCCATTCCAGCTCGTCACGGGCCGCTCATGGCGCGGAACTGCCTTCGGTGGCGCACGTGGTCGTACAGATGTACCAAAAATTGTTGATTGGTACATGGAAGGCAAAATTCAAATTGATCCAATGATCACCCACACAATGCCGCTTGATGACATCAACAAAGGTTTTGATTTGATGCATTCTGGCGAATCCATCCGCAGTGTTGTGCTCTACTAGGAATTTATATGTCCGATTTAAAGTCGCTTGAAGAGCGCCATTCGCATGGCGGCGTTCAACGTGTTTACAGTCACTGGAGCGATACATGCCAGTGCACCATGACGTTTGCGATATTCCTACCACCACAGGCCCAAACGGCGCCCTGCCCCACACTGACCTATTTGTCGGGCCTCACCTGCACCCATGCCAACGTCATGGAGAAAGGTGAGTACAGGCAGGCAGCAGCACACCATGGGCTTATCATTGTATGTCCCGACACCAGTCCGCGCGGCGAAGATATTCCAGACGATGATGCCTATTTCTTTGGATGTGGCGCTGGGTTTTATCTGGATGCAACAACGCCTGATTTCAGCAAAAACTACAATATGGACAGCTACATAACGGCTGAACTTCCAAACCTAATCCGTGAACATTTCAACGTAAGCGATTCAAAAGAATCTATTTTTGGTCATTCAATGGGTGGCCATGGCGCGATGACTTTGGCTCTCAAGAACCCGAACCGATACAAATCGGTTTCCGCTTTTGCACCGATCAACAACCCAATCACAACAGACTGGGGAACCAACGCTTTTTCAAAATATTTGGGAGACGATCAAAAGGTCTGGCGCAGCGCCGACACAGTTGCCCTTATCGAAGATGGCCACCGGGTTCCTGATATTTTGGTGGATCAGGGGCTTGCTGATGACTTTCTGGAAGGCAGCTTAAAACCTGAAACCCTGAGAGAGGCTTGCGCCAATGCCTCCATAGAACTCACCCTTCGTCTGCACGAAGGGTATGATCATTCATACTACTTCATTTCCACATTTATGTCAGACCACATTGCCTGGCATGCAGAGCGCCTCAAAACTAGAGAAAGCTTATAGGGGAATATTGTCGTGTTTTTTCCAGGGGTTTTCCAATTGCTTGTTTCTAAGCAATTTCAAAGCCCTTGAGACACGTCTTCGCGTTGAGTGAGGCATTATGACCTCATCGATATAACCACGTTCCGCAGCGACAAAGGGAGATAGAAAACGCTCTTCATAACCCTTCGTATGTTCCGCAATCTTGTCGGCGTCCTTAATGTCTTTGCGGAAGATAATCTCAACAGCGCCCTTCGCACCCATAACGGCAATTTCAGCACTGGGCCAAGCATAGTTTACATCTCCGCGCAGGTGCTTAGATGCCATCACATCGTATGCGCCGCCATATGCTTTGCGCGTGATAATCGTAATTTTAGGAACAGTTGCCTCCGCATAGGCAAACAGCAATTTGGCACCGTGCTTTATAAGACCACCATATTCTTGCGCTGTGCCCGGCAAAAAGCCTGGAACGTCCACAAATGTGATAATCGGAATATTGAAACAATCGCAAAACCGCACAAACCGGGCGGCCTTTCGACTGGCATCACTGTCCAAAACACCAGCAAGAACCATTGGTTGATTGGCCACAACACCCACTGTTCTACCTTCCATCCGACCAAACCCGACAACAATATTGGCTGCGTGTTTTTCCTGAACTTCAAAAAAGTCGGAATCGTCGAGCGTCTTGGTAATGAGTTCCTTCACATCATAAGGTTTGTTGGCACTGTCCGGAATCAAAGTATCCAGAGACATGTCAACACGATTGGGGTCGTCTTGCCCGACCAGCTCAGGAAGCTCTGCCGTATTGTTAGCAGGTAAAAAATCTACCAGCCTACGAACTTCCAACAGTGCTTCAATATCATTATCAAATGCACCATCGGCAATCGAAGACTTTGTCGTATGAACAGAAGCCCCACCAAGTTCCTCGGCGGTCACCGTTTCATTGGTAACAGTCTTCACAACGTCGGGGCCGGTCACAAACATGTAGCTGGTATCACGGACCATATAGATAAAATCGGTCATCGCAGGTGAATAAACATCACCACCAGCGCAAGGTCCCATAATCACAGAAATCTGTGGAATTACGCCCGATGCCAAAACATTGCGCTGAAACACCTCGCCGTAGCCACCAAGCGCCGCCACACCTTCCTGAATTCGGGCACCACCGGCATCGAAAAGGCCGATAATCGGCGTTCGGTTTTTGAGCGCCATATCCTGAATCTTGTTTATCTTTTGAGCGTGGGTCTCAGAAAGAGATCCACCGAAAACTGTAAAATCTTTTGCGAAGACGAATATTGGGCGCCCATTTATGGTCCCCCACCCTGTTACAACACCATCGCCTGCAAATTTTGTATCTTCCATGCCAAAATCGGTACAGCGATGCTGTACAAACATGTCGTATTCTTCAAATGAGCCTTCATCCAAAAGCACCTGAAGTCGTTCACGTGCGGTTAGTTTGCCTTTTGCATGTTGGGCATCAATCCGACGTTGCCCGCCACCTTGTCTGGCAGCTTCACGTCGAGCTTCAAGCTCATTCAATACAGAGGTCATACAATTCCCAACCTTATGCTTTGAAAGGCGCTATTTCCGATTTGGCCTTGAACAAAACAGGAGTAGCACGCAGACAGCACGATCGAGAAGGTAATCATTCGTCGGATAAGCTACTAGCCGCCATCATGGCTACCTGAAATTCGCTCCAGCGATAAGCACGGCGAGCTTCCGCCTCTTCGTCAGTACCCCACTCAGAAATATTCCAGTCTTCATCCACATGAGAAGCAGCCCACGCTTCGTCTGCCGACAGAAAGCCGTTTGCCGCGCTCAAAGCGATTAAAACGGATCCGGAAATAGAGGTCATAACCTGAAGTCCGGCCAATGCCAGGTAGTTTTGCTGGTAAGCCCGAACAGCTTCGGCAATATGCGCAACGCTTGCAGATGGCTGTTCGACAAACATCATACCCTCCGCAAGCACAAACTTTGCTCCATATGTCGTTCTCACATGCTCCAGAACCGGGTCCCAATGCTGCTGCTGTAACTGCACAAGGTCTTCAGGCTGCGAAGCACGGTAATATAACAAATCACTATTCGCGAAATTGGAAACTTCTGCGGCAACAGCATCAAGCTCAGCCGAAACGCCATCAATCGCCGAGTTTGCAAGGCGCGTATAAGGCATATGGGCCGGGTTAATGTGCTCAACCTGGTCTTCCCATTCACTGGCTATCTGATCTGCAAATGGCCGATGCGATACCGCCAAAGTATTCTTTGCAGGTGTCTTGGCGATGCGACCATCCAGCAAAAGTTGAAAGCCCTCTTCGCCTTGTTCAATTGAAGTGGCTTTATAAAACCGCTTCGGTAATTCCGGAGCGGAATGCTTTTGCGCCCGTTTTACCGGATCATCTTCAAAATTTGTCAGAGTGTCCCTCATCATGCTTTCAATCAGCTAAAAGATGCGCCTGTAGTTCACCAAAGCTATCGAACAGAACAGATGCCCCAGACCGTTCAAGCTCTGGAGTGTCATGATATCCCCATGTAACACCAAGCCCGGTAATCTTGGCGTTTTTCGCCATTGTCATATCAAAACTTGTGTCGCCAATCAGAACAGCACCCTCCACAGATGCACCCGTTTCCTCTAGCGCCTGAAATATCATTGCTGGATTCGGTTTTGAAGGCGCGTTATCTGCGGTTTGAATTGTTGCAAATTGACCCTCAAGCCCGTGTAATTTTACAATTGCATCTACACCGCGACGAGATTTTCCAGTTGCCATTCCAACAACGATATCGTCTTCCTTCGCCAAAGCTTCAAGACATTCAAGCGCCCCATCGTAGAGGGGCTCATGATAGTCTGAGTTGCTACGCAACTCAAAAAAGCTCTTCTTGTAAGCCATTACCATCTCTTCAATCGGATGGTGGTCGTCAGTTAGATCAGCCATTGCTTCATGAAGCGACCGCCCAATAATGGAAAGCGTACGGTTCCGAGCTGGAGGAACAAGACCCACAGACTCAAATGCCCCATTCATTGCGGCAACGATCATATGTTGGCTGTCTACAAGTGTTCCATCGCAGTCAAATAGAATCAAACGCATCAATTAAAACTCATCTTCGTCCATCATTCCGTTCTCTTCATCAAACCCAAGCAGATTAAATGTCTGTTTGATATGAGGAGAAAGCGGCGCAGTTATATCAAGTGTTGATATTCCAAGATGAGGAGCCGGATGTGGAATCACAATTCGGTGTGCATGCAAATGCAACCGTTTTTGAATGCCGTTTGGCAGTTCCCAATTCTCAATATCGAAATATTTCGGATCACCAATAATGGGTGTTCCAATGTATTGGGTGTGGATGCGCAATTGGTGCGTACGACCAGTTACCGGCTTAAGTTCAAGCCATGACAACCGATCGCCGGCTTTTTCGATAATCCTATAGTTGGTGATGGCATGATCTGCGTCTGGTTCGCCGTGGCGCACTACGCGCATGCGATCACCATCCTCAGTGCTTTCCTTCAACAGATGAGTCGAAATACGAGCCTCACTGGGACGCGGCACGCCTTTAACAATGGCCCAATAAGTCTTTTGGGTATCGCGATGTTTAAAGGATTCCGCCATTCCCTTGGCAGCGCTTCGAGTTTTTGCCACCAGCAACACGCCAGTTGTATCGCGGTCGAGGCGGTGTACCAGTCTTGGCTTTTGACCCTTTTTATCCCGAAATGCTTCCAGCATTCCATCCACATGGCGCGTGACACCGGAGCCGCCCTGCACCGCTAAACCAAACGGCTTGTTCAGAACGATGACATGCTTATCCTCGTGCAGGATCAACGACTTCAAAAATGTCGCGTCATCTTCTTTCCACGCAGCTTTTGACTGCCCCAGAGCCGGATCAGGCGCCGCCGCCCCGGACAAAGGTGGCACACGGACCATTTGTCCTTCCAGCAAGCGCGTCGATGTTTTGACCCGGCCGCCCTCGACACGGATTTGCCCGGACCGCAAGAGTTTCTGCAATTGCCCAAAACCAATTCCCGGAAAGTGTGTCTTGAACCAGCGATCCAACCGCATATCGGCTTCGTCAGGATCAACCTTCATCATTTTAACGGCATTCATGCCAGAATCCTTACTAGCTTTGCCCCAGCCACAACAGCCGCTAGACAAAGCATCAATTTTGCCGCTACATACAGAATTGCAGCGCCGCCTTCGCCGCGCTCCCACAATTGCATCGTTTCCAACGAAAACGCAGAGAAAGTGGTAAACCCGCCCAAAAGTCCAGTCATCAAGAACAACCGCACGGTGTCGGATCCACCTTTCAGCACAAAATGGCTTGCAATGGCTCCCATCAATAGCGAGCCCACGACGTTTACAAATAATGTGCCCATAGGATAGGCGCCGCCGGCTAGACGAACAATCATCAACCCGCTTGCATATCGAAGCGTCGCACCCAGAGCTCCGCCAAGTGCCACGGCAACAAACCCACTCACGATGGATTGAGGCCGAATATCCAGCCTTCCTTTCGAGCTGCTACCAGCCCGCGAGGATTTGAAAATAATGAAGGATCAGCGGACAATGACTTCAATGCAGCAACAGAAATCACAGCATCGGCTTCGTCTTGAATACTCATTTCAGGTGGGCTGCCAGAGAAGAAATGGTCCAGCACGGCCCTAATAGTTTGATCGTCATAGGCGCGTTTTAGGCCTGCCATTTGGTAATATAGGCTAGGATAAATCTCGCACAGAACAACGTTTGCATTGTCAATCGGATCAAATGGCCAGATCGCAATCCGGCTATCGTTCATATCTCGCAGCGCCTGGAACATACGCATGCCAGCAAACGAACCAGGCCCAACCTGCTTTGCACCCATGCAGTGGTAAATGCTGGCAGGTTTTGGTGACAATTGTTTTTCTGTTTCTCGAAACCGGTCAAAGCGGAACTTGTCACCGCGGTAACGATCACACAAAATATATGGCGAAAATGCTGAATCCAAATTCCGGATTGCCGGCCCGGCATAATAATGTGCCTCGCCAGTACATGTAATTTCAACAAGATCCCAAAGGTCTTCAACAGAATTCAGGCGAATATTCTCGTCAGGCAGTGGGCCCTCTTCCGGCCACGGCACTGAGAAACAAAAATCCAGCCCCACCAAAGTACGTCTATCAGCCCGCGCAAGCTTTGCGATCAGGTTCTTGATAACAACCCGACCCCAATTCTTTGCATCTGGAAGCCGCATGAGAACTGGTCCAGTACCAGATTCAATATCCAGATATGCAATCTGAATACCTCGTTGCCGCTCGCCCATGGCGCCTGACCAATCAATGGCCAAAAACCTGTCAAACTGGTTCATTCAGTCCTCGTTCGCTTCTTTTCGCCTGCGGTCCTGCCGCAGTTTATCCCAGTAGTCCAGCCGTTTTTGAAGATCTCGCTCAAATCCACGGGGTACGGGCTCATAAAACTGTGTATCACCTAGTGCGTCCGGCAGATAGCGTTGTCCTGAAAAGGCATCAGGTTGGTCATGATCATAATGATATCCACCACCATACCCTTCCGACTTCATAAGCTTTGTAGGCGCATTCAAAATGTGTTTGGGCGGCATTAGTGAACCGTTTGCTTTAGCTGCATTTCGCGCCGCCTTATAAGCTTTGTATACTGCATTGGATTTTGGCGCCGTTGCCAAATAGACAGTCGCCTGTGCCAACGCCAATTCACCCTCTGGACTACCAAGAAACTCATAAGAATCTCTGGCGGCTATACACTGCGTAAGTGCTTGTGGGTCTGCCAACCCGATATCTTCAGATGCCATGCGAACAAGACGACGGGCCAAAAAAAGTGGGTCTTCACCAGCATCAAGCATTCGGCAAAGGTAGTAGAGCGATGCTTGAGGATCTGAGCCACGAACAGATTTATGCAATGCTGAAATCAGATTGTAGTGTCCGTCTTCGCTCTTATCGTAAATTGGCGCACGTCTTTGCAGCACCTCCTGAAGTGTCTCTGCGTCGAATGTTTCATTGTTACCAGCTGCTCGCCAAACTTCCTCTGCCAAGCTGAGCGCTGCTCGACCATCACCATCAGCCATGCGAATGAGAGAAGCGCGAGCTTCTTCGTTTAGAGGCAGCTCTTGATCCAAAAACTCTTCAGATCGCGCTAACATCAATCCAATAGCATCGTCATCCAGAGACTTGAACACCAGTACCTGAGCACGAGACAAAACGGCTGAATTCAATTCGAAAGAAGGATTCTCAGTTGTCGCGCCAACCAGTGTTACAGTTCCATCTTCCATAACCGGAAGGAAGGCGTCTTGCTGCGCACGATTAAAACGATGTATCTCATCAACGAACAGAAGAGTTCCCTGCCCTGTCGCACGCCTATGCCGAGCCGTCTCGAATATTTTCTTGAGATCCGCGACGCCTGAAAATATGGCCGACAATTGCTCGAAATGAAGATCAGTCTCATTTGCTAACAATCTGGCAACTGTTGTTTTACCAGTTCCCGGTGGTCCCCAAAAAACGAGCGAGCCAACTCTTCCACTTCGAAGCATGCGCGTTAACGTGCCATCCGTGCCAACAATATGTTCTTGCCCGACGACTTCACTCAGCTTGTTTGGTCGCAATCGGTCGGCCAAAGGCCTGGGCGCTTCCGCGTCCATTCCTGCGGCTTCAAAAAGCGACGACACGACTACCCTCCTATTGCGAACCGCAGAACCCGGCCGTCGCGTTCGAGTTTGAAACGCCAAAGTCGACCGCCACGTGCAATGCGCCTAACCATTTGTCGGGCATTGTTCATTTTACGTCCGTTTAACTCCATAACGATATCACCCTCACGGAAACGATAACGTTGCGCGGGTGAACCAGGCTCAACGGACAAAACCACAACACCTTCATTCTTTGTGGAACCGATTTCTTGAGCCAAAGCTGGTGACAAGTTCGCAATGATCGCGCCAGATAAAGGCGAACGCCCTGTTACCATCTGTTCATCACGAGGAACGGTTTCGGGGGGAGGCTCAAGCTGTAGGCTAATTCGCAAGCGTCGATTGCCGCGCCGAACTAGAAATGTGACATCTTCACCCAGGCTTCTGGTGGCAAGTCGGTATCCCAACTCGTCGGGATCATCCAAGCGATCGCCTTCCATACGCAAAATCAAATCACCGACTCTAATTCCCGCACGATCGAATGGTCCGTTGCGTTCAACCTTGGTAACAAGCGCCCCCCTTGGTCGATTGAGACCCAGGCTGTCGGCAATATCAGATGAAACGACCTGGAATGTAGCGCCTAACCACGGCCGTTGAACGATATCCCCCATGTCTGATGCGGTAACGACGACACGCACCATGTTTGAAGGGATGGCAAAGCCGATGCCATTTGACCCGCCTGAACGTGAAAAAATCGCGGTATTCACGCCAACCAGACGGCCCTGCATGTCCACCAATGCACCACCCGAGTTGCCCGGATTGATAGCGGCATCCGTTTGAACAAAGAACTGATAGTCCGTAACACCTACACGAGTACGAGCCAGTGCGGACACAATGCCACTGGTTACAGTTTGACCAACTCCAAATGGGTTACCTATGGCCAACACCAAATCGCCAACTTCCAGCTCATCACTATTGGAAAACTCAAGATAAGGAAAACTCACCCGGCGGCCATCCAGATCTATACGCAAAATTGCAAGATCTGTACGTTCGTCTTTGAGAACGATTTCAGCTTCAAACTCACGCTTGTCTGCTAGCACAACCTTAATCGTGCTTGCATCCTTGATGACGTGGTTATTGGTGACAATAATTCCACTAGGGTGAACGATTACGCCCGAACCCAATGAACTAGTTTCTCGCTGTCTACGAGGACGCGTCCCAGGTGCGCCACCGCCAAAAAAGCGACGGAAGAATGGATCGTTTCCAAATGGTGATTGAGGGCGTTCAGACACCATGCGTGTGGCGTAGACATTCACCACAGCCGGCGCAGCTCTCTTTACTACTGGAGAAAAACTAAGGCTGACCTGCTCTCGCGACTCGGGCACTTGTTGCGCGCTGGAAGAAGACACGCCTCCGCTCAACACAAGACAAGAAAAAATGACAACTAGACCACAGACACGAGCGACAAAGCGCATACCGCTATCCCCAATTCAATTTATTCAAAGCAGACATTCGAAGTGTTTCTTTTACGCCAATACAAAGCAAAGAAAAAGGCGGCACAGAGGCCGCCTTTACACAGTTTTGCTGAACAATGTTCAACTTCCGAGCCTGCATTAAGCGGCTTCGGTTTCCATTACTTCTTCACTTGCGACACGTGCACGATCTGCAGCGCCCTTCGCGTCAACATCACGATCAACAAACTCGATCACACCAACTGGTGCATTATCACCAAAGCGAAAGCCTGCTTTAAGAACGCGTGTATATCCGCCCTTACGGTCTTTGTAACGCTCAGCAAGCGTATCAAAAAGTTTGCCAACAGCAGCAATGTCACGAACCTGCGCAATTGCCTGACGGCGAGCGTGCAGATCACCACGTTTTGCAAGCGTGATAAGTTTTTCAACAACCGGGCGAAGCTCTTTCGCTTTCGGAAGTGTTGTCACGATTTGCTCATGTGTAATGAGCGACGCTGACATATTTGCGAACATCGCCTTACGATGGCTTGATGTACGATTGAGCTTGCGGCCTGATTTCCGGTGGCGCATGGCCCTCTCCTCTTTCTATCTTTGCCGCGGACCTTGTAGCCTTGCTACTTGGTATCCGCGGTCTTCAATACACTAAACAACTAATCCGAACTTGGAATTAGTACTGATCTTCAAACCGTTTGGCCAGATCATCGATGTTTTCAGGTGGCCAATTTTCGACTTCCATACCGAGATGGAGGCCCATTCCAGCCAAAACTTCTTTGATCTCATTAAGTGATTTACGACCAAAGTTTGGAGTGCGAAGCATTTCACTCTCTGTCTTTTGGATCAGGTCACCAATGTAAACGATATTGTCGTTTTTCAGGCAGTTTGCAGAACGTACTGACAATTCCAGTTCGTCTACTTTCTTCAACAGAGCTGGATTGAATGCCAGTTCCGGTGTTTGGTCTTCGACAACCTCTTTTTGAGGCTCTTCGAAGTTCACAAAGATAGAAAGTTGATCCTGCAAGATACGCGCAGCGAAAGCCACTGAATCTTCGGGTGAAATTGAACCGTCTGTTTCTACAGTCAGCAGCAACTTATCATAATCCAGAACTTGGCCCTCACGGGTGTTCTCAACTTTGTATGATACTTTGCGAACCGGTGAATAAAGACTATCGACTGGGATAAGACCAATCGGAGCATCTTCTGGACGGTTACGTTCAGCGGAAACATAACCCTTACCTGTGTTCACTGTGAACTCAATGCGCATTTCCGCGCCTTCATCCAATGTGCAAAGCACCAGTTCAGGGTTCAAAATTTCTACATCGCCAACTGTCTGAATATCACCGGCAGTTACAGAACCAGGGCCCTGCTTGCGCACTGTCATGCGCTTAGGTCCATCGCCTTCCATCTTCACGGCGATCGCTTTAACATTCAGGACAATGTCCGTAACGTCTTCGCGAACACCTGGAATGGATGAAAACTCATGCAACACGCCATCAATTTGAACTGCAGTGACAGCAGCACCCTGCAGCGACGACAAGAGAATGCGGCGGAGCGCATTACCAAGCGTCATACCAAAGCCACGCTCAAGAGGCTCAGCAACGATCGTCGCAACACGATGCGGCTCGTCACCAGGCTTAACTTCAAGCTTGGTTGGCTTAATTAATTCCTGCCAATTCTTCTGGATCATAAGATAATCCCTTCTCAGCCTATAAGGCTCTGTTCAGCACCGTTTTTATCTGCCCAAAATGCGGACTGACTTTTCGGCTAAT
>JBGCFS010000176.1:0-23870 GCA_045107035.1 Hyphomicrobiales bacterium | reverse complement strand
GAAAAGCACCAAATGCGCTCACGGTCATTTTGTTTCAATTCAAATCTCAGCTCTCAAACAATAGCTGGTTAGCTAATACAATTGGCGCAGATGCAATTCAAAGAGTTCCGAAAAACTTGCTTAAAGCAACTTTTGAAAATTTCTTATGGCTTCAACTTTTACAAAAATCAGTCGCATTCCCGAATAGGTGGCACTAACTAATCGAGACCTCTGCAATTCAAATGAGAGCATAGACGACGAACGCCAAAACGAACCGTGTTGCAGCGCCTACTTAAGCACACGAGGCTCTTTCTATTTTCGTGTCAGGGCAATCCATATATTGGCCAACCAAACTCTATCCGTCTAAACAAGGCAAATCGCAGATTGAATGCGCTTGCCAACACTATTGAACAGGAGTTGGTTTTGCACTGGTCTTTGAATTTGGATGTTGAGTAAGTTGCATGGCGCCCAAATCAAAACGCTGTTTCAGAATATTGCATTTGGATTTTGCATAAAGTGTAATTTTCTAATTTTCAAATACATACAATGGATTTATTGAAGGCTGTTCGATATACGAAAGGTAAATAGTGCAGTTCAAATGATTGCAATTAGTATAGTCATACGCTCACGCACATATGACCATGCAGCACTTTGAAATGGAAACATTGGAAGTGGCAGGTTGGATATTTTGAATAACTATGAGCACTGAAAAAGTTGAGCAAATTATAGTGAAGCCGATACGTATCCTACTATGCCCTGACAAACCGGACTGGGCCTTTGATAACATTGCCAACAACATCATTCGCTTTGCTCCAGAGCATTTTCATATTCAGAAATTCTACATCGGGCGGGAGGTTGATAAAGACATTGCGGACGTGTTTGCATTGGTCGCGGCACAGAATATAGACGTTGTACATTTTTTCTGGCGTGAAGCCGCGTTCAAGGTTTTTCAACCGCTGACAATCTTGAATGCAGCCAAAAAACTTCAAATGGAGTTTAACGATCTTATCGATATAATTGGAAATCGGGTCTTCACGACATCGGTTTACGACCATCTCTTTTCCAGTGGTGAAGAGTTTGAAAACCGGGCAAACTCCTTCTTTATGGTAGATGCGTATTCGGTGTCCTCCCAAAAACTGTTCAATATCTACAGCAGTTCGCGGAGCATACCTCAACCTGATGCAGTCATCACTGACGGTGTGGATTTAGATTTTTTTACGCCACCAACATCCGAAGGCAAAAAACAGAAAGAGCTCACAATCGGATGGGTTGGAAACAGTGACTGGGGAAAAAAACTTGGAACAGATCCAAAGGGATATCACAACCTCTTCAAGCCTGCGATGGATATTCTGCAGCAGCAAGACCCACGCTTTCGCGCTCAAATTGCGGATCGGCAGTTAATCCATATTCCGTTTTCTGACATGCCCAACTATTACCGGAGCATTGATCTGCTGGCCTGCACGTCGTCAATTGAGGGTACTCCTAATCCAGTTTTGGAAGCCATGGCGTGCGGCGTGCCAATTGTGGCGACTGATGTTGGGGTGGTCCCCGAATTATTTGGCCCGCTTCAATCACGTCACATTATTAAGGACCCAAGCCCCGAGAAATTTTCTAACATGATTTCAAAAATTTTGAAGGACAGGGAACACTGTCATGCACTGTCGCAGGAAAACTTGTCGCAGATCAAGGATTGGTCATGGCAAAACCGTGTGCGTCCATGGTGGGGATTTTGGCGAGATGCAATACAGCAAGCACAAAATCCGCGCTTTAGAAAACGCCGTGAAAACGCTCTGTCGCAACGCTGCATTACCCAAATTCTTTCTGAGCGTCACCGTGATTATTCTGTCGGATTTCTAAATACTTTGTCCAATCTAAAATCACGTCTACTTAACCGTTGAGTGGACTCACTTGCCTTATTATGATCAATTTTGTATTAAACTTCGAAGTACTTAATTTTATGGAGCTGCCGCATGTCAATTTTGGATCAACAGTACATCGTTGATACGGTCCAAAATTCCGAATTTGGCAGACCGTTTTTGATCGCATTGGACCGCTTAGAAAGCTCTAAGCCAGTTTTGACAATTCATGCCTCAAACGCTTCCATGAGTAAACTACAAGCGCGGTTGCTAAAGAAAGAACTGTCAAAGAAAGCACAATTTTCAAACCTGGTCTTGAACCGCTACTCTATGAAAAGGCTTGAACAGCCCAAAAGCCTTGAAGCTTTTTTGTCTCCTTTCATGCATGAAGAGATTGTCCTTGATCCTACTGGTGCATTTGCGCGGTCTGAGAAACTGGTTAGCTTTGCGTCAAAAGTGCGCGATCTGTGCAATGGACAAATTTATAAGGTACTTTGGCATAGCCGAAACGCGACATTACACATTGTATTTAACCGATCTGTGTTCTCGGATGACAGGACCATTCGGACCCGTGAACTTGTATTTTATGAGCGCAAAATTCGGATTGCTTTGCTAGAAATAATGGGGCCTGATACCGCCAGTTTCGTTAAATCAATGGAACTGGGATTCAGCGAACCGGCGTCAGGTACGACACCAGTAGATTCACGTTCTTTCAAGTTACGCTTAAATTCTACCCGTTCATCCGGCATTGTACGCAAATTTGGATCCGTATTATCTGCACTTGCCGCATCGTTAAGCATCGGCGCAGTTTCCGCCGCACATGGGCAGGAATTAGGATCAGCGCCAGCTGTTTCAGGCAGTAACGGAGAGTTCTCTTTAAAGGGCGGCATCGTCAACGACGAACCAGCTAGCTTAGCAGACATTATGTTGACGGTTCCATTAAGTGAGCAAGTTGGTGCCAAAATAGATGGTGTTTTCGGCACAATTGATGACAACAAGTTTGCAGGTGGTGCAGCACGGCTGTTCTGGAGAAACCCCTACCAGGGTGCATTCGGCATTATGGGTGGATATTGGGGCTTTGAGCAAGACCAACCAGGTGGCGGAGCTAGTTGGGAAGAACTCGGCATCGCTGCGTTTGAAGGCGAAGTATATTTGAACCAAGCTACGCTTTCCGGTATGGCGGGCTTTCAATTTTCTGATGATTTTGATGATGGATTCGTTGGGCAATTAGAGTTGCAACAATATTTTACCGAAGATTTTCTGATCAAGATCGGTGTCGAAACAAATCCTCAGCATGATGTACTCGGCACAAGTGAGGTTGAGTACAGACCCGGATTTGCCGCATTACCCGGCTTGTCTTTGTTTATTGATGGAGCTGTAGGCGAAAACGATTATTATCGGGCGTATGGCGGCATCCGTATTTATTTTGGAATGTCTGATACTTTGAAAAAGCGCCATCGTTTTGATACCTATCGGTCTTACATGCCCGGAGCTCCGGACGAATTTGTTTTCTACGATTAGCCGACCAGCGCTAGTGCGGTAGAAATTATTGAAAATTGTGAAGTTTTAGTGCTTCGTGCAATTATCTTACAAAAACTGGTTTGCACGCATCAAACTTGAAGCCACACCATTTTTGTGGTTCTCCAAACTCAGATCCAATTCGTAAAGCTTGAACGAGCACCAAATTGAACCTTGGCTGTCCGCTTTGTTACACTCAAAAATTTTACTGAGTTTTTTCTACCCGGACATAACGAAGAAAATCAGTTGTTGCTTCCACTGTCTAACGAAATAGTTTTCACTCATCCATGGTTTTAGCCTTCGCAATTGATTTCGTTATTTCTTACGTCAGGCAAATCGGGTCATCATCCAGCGTGCAAACCTTCGCTTTTCGAGCCCAGGATATTTCAATTCAATATCTCGTTTAAGAGTTTCGCTTCAAATTATTTTTTAAGGGGCACCCAAGTGCCAAATTGTTTTGGTTTAGATTGACATTTGCCACTACAACGGGGGAAAATACAATCCAATTCTAAGCTTCGGAATCCATATTTGTCGGATCAACAACTAATCTTTCAAAGCCACACCAAGCTTAAGCAGCAATTGCAATTCGGCTTCACTCATTGAGCTTGCCAACCGTTGAGTCTTATCCAACAGCGCTTGTTTTTGATCATTTGGCTCCTGCAACAAGCTATCGTCAAAAAAGTGTCTTAGCGGCACTGCTAGAGCCACACTGATATCTGCAAGAGTTTGGATACTAGGCGGTGTAAAGCCACGCTCAATGTTGGAAACAGTCTCATATGTCTTGTCAATCATCTCAGCCAATTGTGGCTGTGTCAGACGACGCTGTTTACGCGCTGCCTTCACATGTTTTCCAATTGATTTGGCGAGAGTTTGATCCATACCGAAACATATGTTCGTGCGTACGAACTTGACACGGAGACAGGCTTCGTTAATTAAAATTATTGCGAACCAATTATTCGTATTTTTAGTATCAATTGAACCAACACATCGTTTTAATCATTTTAAGAGGCCCAATATGAAACGGGTATTTCTCACGCTATTGCTTGCGCTACCGACTTCACAAACACATGCATATGAGATCAATGATTTGGTGTCTGCACATTACCGTTGCAATGCACTGTTTGATGAAAAGAGTTTGTCCGATGACGAAACTCAAATCTGTACCGATCTTTATGAGCAATAAAGGCTGCACTTTGTTGATGGCGTCAATTGGGAGCTGTTTAAGGAGCTTTCTGATGAAGACAAGTCTTCTGTAAGCCAGCAAGGTTACTTGCGATTTAAGGCTTGGGAACGTGGCAATCTGGAACTAGTCAAGCAGCTTGAAACCGAAGCGATCCAATCCATCGAGATTAAATGACATTGGAAAACTCGCTGGGTCAAAGCATGTTCAGCAGTGTATTCACACAGATGTCGGCAATGCGGACCTTTTAACATTCGGTTGATGTCGCAATTGAACGATACATATCTTATGAAAATTTTTGGTGTGTCTCGGCGCTACTGCCCAGAAATCCTAGTTGCATTGAATAGACGTAGAGGCCTCTAACAATTCTACTTACTGCCCGTAAAGATTCCTTTCTTGTTTCCCTTGCAGTCATACCAAGGGCCGCTAAACTTCGTGTAATAATTGGCTTTCACACTCGAGAATGTAAGTTCTATCGGTCCCCAGTACGTTTTGCTGCGCTCTGCCGACGGAACTAGATTTGAATATTTTGGCATTGTAGAAATGGGATCACATGTTGATGTACCCTCACCGATCCACACTCCACTAAATGAACTTCCCGTTCTTCTTCCATGAATATAGGTATTACTGCCATGAACGAAACCGCTAATTAACCCCGTCGCCTTGTCCAATTTTAGGTGCCAACTTTTGCCCTTTACTTCACCGTGCCAGCCAACAGCATACGCCGGAACAATGTCCGCTCGGCCTGCTGTAGAAGCACTCCAATCAGCAGCATCACAGATCATGCATGAACTAGTTTGACCAACCCACCTTGTAATTAATTGGTCCGGGGTATCCATATCGATGCAATTCGATCTCGCTTGCTTGTAAGATGGTGCGCTAAAAATCATCCAATTGGAGCAAGAGCCTCCAAGAGACTGAGCTAAGACCTGTCCGGATAACGTGGCTATCACGGCGAACGATATTAAAGTCGCGAAAATCAGACTTTTCATATTTCCTCTCCCATTCTGCATTTCGCTGACGGAAATTCTTGAACAGCCAAATTTGCAATCTCAACGTATGGTCTCTTCAAAAATACCTTCAAACCGTCGAGCCATTTCCATTCTGCTTGACAACATCATCGCTAGGAAAGTCCTGTTCATCCTTCAGCAATTGCCGTTCGTGAAGTCGACGTTGCTTTTTTCCAACCGCCTTTTCCTCTTGATGCGCCATCCAATTGTCTTGATTGGAGTGTCCTCTCTTACCTCCCGACCCCTTTTCAGTTTTGGTAGCAGACAAAATGGTCTCCATCTCAAAAACCAGATTTTACAATAGCTTATCGCATTGAAGCAAAATTGCAACGACACTGCGGCCGCAGTGATCTTCAGGCCATAAACTGATGCGATGCAGTCGAACGATTGGTGAAAAAGTCATGGTATTTGAACCACTAGAATGTCGGCTGTGCGGACAAAGCACCATTTTGGGCGTCGTCGCTCGTTGAACAAAACCTTGACAATTTTCGCAACGCAAACGTCTCTCGACGTGTATGCTATTCTGGCTACTCGGATCGACAGGCGCTGATCATGATCCCGACCTGAGGAGTGATCTGATCTTTCCCTAAGCTACCCAAAGCCAGCTCTCGGCATATTGCCATCGTTGTTATCGCCAAGAACTGCGTCAGAGACTCACGCTTTTCATCAGTTAGGCTTAGTTCACCCGTTCGATTTGCACCCGCCAACTCTTTTTCGATTTCCTGATTCAACAGCTTGGGTTTGGTGTGAGTGTTTTGAGAGAGGGAGGTAATCAGCATCGCTGTTTCTCGGTCGTCCACTGCTAGATTCAATATCATTTCCAAGCAACGTTCCAGCCTCGCGAGTCCTCGAGATTGGCCTTCGTGCAATGCATCAAACTGATTTTTAAGCGATTGCGAAGTCTCCTCGACCACACTCCAAATCAGCTGATCTGCGTCTTCAAAATAATTGTAGAAAGACGTTCTTCCGACCATGGCCCTATCACAGACTTCCATAACCGTCACTCCGGAGACACCCTCCTGTCCGATCACCACACGCGCGGCTTCGATCAATGAGGCGCGGGTTCGCCTTGCCTTTGGTGTGAGATCGGATGCAGGTTTGGCCAATTGCTTTTGGTCCTTGATACAGAGTGGATTATGACATATACGTCATTAATTACTGACACAACTGTCAATTTAAGGTGTGCGATGAATACAACACTTTCTATCTTGGATCGATTGGCGAACTGGCGCGGGTTCACCATTTTGATCATTCTCTACGTAGCTGTGTTCGGAACGATCATCGCTACCTTGTCCAAGTTGACCACACTGACTGGTGGAATCGGCATTCTCGATTTTGATCGCGGTTATTCGGTAGAGCGAGTTCGCAAGGTATTTGATAGTTATGGTGCTGAAGGTTTTGCGCTCTATGGCCGTATCCAGCTGCTTGATATCTTCAATCCGGCGATCTATTCGTTGATCTTTGCCTGCCTCATCTATCTGCTTTGGAAGAATAAGGGATACAGGTGGGTGGTGGCTCCGCCCCTGGCGGCCGGGCTGCTGGACTATTGTGAAAACCTGACGCTGTTTCTCTTGTCGCGCAGCTATCCTGAGATATCACCCCAACTTGTGACCATCAGTTCCACGCTCAGCCTTATTAAGAACGTTGCCCTCTTTGGTACGATCATTGTGTTATTGATCGGTCTATTCATCTGGTTTCGTGAAAGGTTCAAATCCAAGACCTAAGCGTAGTCGCAATACGGCCAAGCAAGCTATGACGCTCACGTCATCTTGGGCTCAAACCAGACCTTCGGCGATTGTTACGAATATCATAAGTTATGCACCGCTCTCGAAAACCTATATTTTCTGGGCTGTGGACGTGGTGCCTAATTGCGGTGCGAAATTGTTGTCGCAAACCAACAAGGTGAATAGATAAACTCTTGTCTGCAAAGGGCTCAAAGCAGACATACGAACAAACCTAAAAACTTGCTTAAAGCAACTTTTGAAAAATCTTTGTGGCTACAACTTTTCCAAAACCAATCGCATTCCAGAATAAGTGGCGTTAACTAATCGAGACCTCTGCAACTCAATTAGAGGTCACACATGTCCATCCTATCCAAACTCACGCTCACCGCCACATCACCACGTGAGCCAATTACCCCATTGGCACGCAAACGCATCAAGCTGCTTCATAAGCTAGAACAGCAAATTGAAACTGCAGAAGCAGAAGCACGTGATGAAGTGTTTATGGAAGAAATCAAACGTTGGGTTCGCAATGATGAATCTGGCGAAAAAAGCCTGATCACTCAAACAAAGCCAGTTCGCAAATGGTGGTGGCAAAATCAACATGGCGCATGGATGATTTCTCTGCGAGATGGAAACCGTTTGATCCCACTTACAGAAGACAAAACTTCAGTTGAAGTTGGTTCATTGGAGCAGATGGTTTCATCGCTCCAAACGCTGCGAGATGCCGTTATTGCTGGTGAATTAGATCAGCAATTGGAAACGTTGATCTCCAGTCGAAAACCATTTCCAAAACGTAAGGACAAATCTTCAACAAAGATCAATTGAGGATCGCGCCATGGGGTTAGCAATCATTTTTTTGGTCTCATGTCTGTTTTGCTTTGTGTTCTTCGCGATCTTAAGAGACTGGCTCACGATCATTTTTATCCTCCTTTCCAATGAGTATGTTTTCACAGTCGTGTTGATAATCGCAGGTTTCACCACGCTGATATGGTTTTGGTGATTGAACAATGAAAGTCACAATGGAAATTGAAGCAGATACTGCAGAGCTAGAAACTTTGGTGCGCATGTTATTACATGGGCAGATAACCGAAAATGACGTTGAGAACGCCAAACAACGTGAGTTCAACTATCAAAGTTTAGAGCGCTCTGCCCGGGTCTCAAAATTATTTGTCGAGGCTCATGAACGTAGTCAGCAAAAATCCTAGCATAAATGGCAGCTGTATAACTATCTGAGAAACCCTGTCAGTGTCATTGGCAGGGTTTCTTGTTGGATTTTAACTATATAACGTTTGCGATGAGCCGCGCTTTGCTGATCACAAACAATGCGATGGTTCATTCCACTAGTTCGAGTCAGCTTCTCCGCTCCAACTGATATCAAATTTCACTGTCACTTGACTTGAAATTTGTTTGGTGACCAAACTTTTTCAGACAAACAAATTGATAATTTTCAAGCTCATCAGCTGTTTCGAATTCGTGAATTTAAATTCTAGCACACAGGTTTTAACTCGCTGAAATATCGTATTTAATCAATAAACACCATAATTGCCAATGCTGAACGGCTTCGTCGAAAGTTTCAATAGGCGCTTGAGAGATGAGTGCCTGAACGAGCACCTGTTCTCAATCTTGCCAACAGCACGAAATATGATCCAAGAATGGAGAATTGACTACAACACTCAAAGACCACACACGAGCCTCAACGGGCTCACACCCTATGAATTTGTAACCAGGTCACAAGACCAAAACTGGAACAGAGCTAACTAAAAAACGGGTACAATCAGGGGAGCAGGTGAACAGCATAGCAGAGGCGTAAAAACGGCAGGAAAAAAATACGAAGAAAACCACTGTAGATCAGATCGCCACCAAAATCCCCGTGGTAGGTTTGGTACCTTTATGCCGACGAACCCTCTATTCACGGATTTATTGAATAATAAAGCTGCTGTTAGGCTCAGTAATCTGCACGATACCGTAACAACTTAAATCCTGATCGACGACTGAAAATGCAAAACCAATAAAGGCCTGAATAGTATGCGCCTGTCCAGGGTCTATCGATGCCACAGGTTGGGGCGCACCGTGATAATCGCCCTCCGTCCCGTCATAGCCAATCCAATAGACATGTAGGTATGAGGACCCGTTATTGGTCAAAGATACCGACGCCGTTTCGTTTTGACTGGTGGATACAATTTGCCCTCGAAGATTACAGCTTGTAAGTGCTCCATACGGCCCTGCGTCGTTAGCTTCAGGTATATATCGTGGATCTTGAGGATTATCGGTAAATTCCCCCTCGTCTTCGTCATTATCGCTGGCACCAATTGGGTCATAGGAAAACTCACTTACAGCATCATTCACATTTGCTACACCAATACATTGACCATAATCATCCAACGCAACAAATTTATCACCAACAAAAGCCGCGATATCTTGAGACTGTCCCGGCGCGATAATAGCAACAGGATTTTGCGTATTCTGATAATCTCCCTCGCCTCCGTCATAATTGGCCCACATGATATGCAAATTGCCGGTACCAAAATTATATATGCTAGCAGTCGCATTTATTGGCTCAGCATCGGTTGTCGAGAAAATCTGTCCGCGCAGCTCACAGGTAGCGTTAGAAACTTCAGGAACACTTTCTTCAACAGTCATCGGCTCACCGCAACCATCAACAAAACAGCGCGGGTCAACCAATTCTTTTGGTGTAAAAGAGAAGCTGTTGCGCGTCTCTCTCGCCTGCACAATGCCGAGACATGTACCTTCTATGTTTTGCACAGTGTAGCCAAACCCACGATATGCATTGATGTCGACTGTTTGACCCGGAGAAACAACAGCTTGCGGACTAAACTCATCAGCGTAGTTAACATCATCACCATTATAATTGATCCAGTAGGCTTTTAGGTCTGACTGCCCATTATTCGTGATGCTCACGGTCGCTGATATGTCTGTGTATTGGCTGACAAGCGCATTGCGGTCTAAATCACAATTTCCACCAGAAATTATAGATATCTCGTCATGAGATGGTTCATCAATATCTTCTCGAACTGCGCTATTTCCGCTCAAGGTAAAGCTGTTGCGACCTTCAAGTGCGCGAACGATATCAACACAATGTCCTCGATCATCTTTGACCGTAAAACCAAAGCCGCGAAAAGCATCGATATCGACTGATTGCCCCGGTGGCACGACGGCAAGAGGGCTTGGCTCATCTGTGTAGTTAGCATCATCACCATTATAGTTGATCCAGTAGACATTCAAGTTTGTAGGACCAGAATTTGTGATGTTAACTTTTGCAGAACGCTCCGTGTATTCACTTATGATCACTGTGCGATCTGCTTTGCAGCTACCTGCACCATAAGCTGGATTTTGCTGATCTGGCTGTTCACCAATATTATCTACGACTACTGGGTTTTCTGTGCCGGTTTGTGTATCTTCCTGGAGAGGCTCTTCATACACATCAATAAGATCAACGATAAAACTTTGCTGGCTAGAAGAACCGTCCTCACTCTGAGCTAAAATATGAACAATGAGGTTAGGAGTGCTCTCAAAATCTAGCCGGCTGCCATCAGCGACCGTGACAATTCCAGTGTCCCTACCGACATTAAACACCTGATCTCGACTGAGATGCTCTCCACTCGCATCAACAACATCATAAAAAACCCTGCTCGTATGTATATCGCGGTCTGATGCAATTGCAGTTATACCAACTGTTGTTCCCACAGAGGCATTTTCAGTAACTTCATTTAGATTTGCATCACCGTCCTGCACATCACTTACGGAAAACTCGTTGACATCATTGACGATAATATTAAATGCTCGTTGATCGTTCGTCCTCGAACCATCACTACTGGTGGCAACAATCCTGATTGACGGATTATCATCGGTCTCGGCATCAAGACGTCCAGCAACAGTAACAACACCACTTTCTGGATCGATAGCAAAGGCACCATCTGCATTGTCCGTAAGGCTATAGCCAACGCCATCGGATCTGTCATTGTCTTCGATAAATGCCGAAATGCCAACTTCAGTGCCTATTTGGCTATTCTCATCAATTATTTCATTGCGAGGATCGCGATCAACAATCGATGGGTCATCAAAGGGGCCGTTTCCAATTCCAGAACCGTCCAACATGAACTCGTTAACATCGCCCACCGCAATTTCAAAACTTCCCCATACAGAAGAACCATCGCTGCTTGCGGCAGTAATTTCTATGACATGGGAGGAACTTGTTTCTGCATCCAGCAAACCAGCCAACACCACTTCCCCGGAGTTAGCATTAATCTTGAACAACCCGCCTGCGTCATCGGTTAAGCTGTAGCTTGTACGATCTGAGCGATCATCATCTTGAGCAAAACCTGTGATGCCAACCCGCGTTTCAACAACAGAATCTTCATCCAGAGAATTTGTACGCGGATCATTATCAGTCAATGCACCCACTCGGAATTCATTCACATCAACAATGTTAACATCCATGCTTTGTCTGTCGACGGAGCCATCGCTGCTGGAAGCCATCACCTCAATACGTTCACGTTCAGACGTTTCCGCATCAAGGCGTCCCGCCACCGAGACGACACCTGTGTCTGGATCAATTGAAAACATATGTGAGCCACTGATTAAGCTGTAGCGCACAACATCCGAACTATCAGCATCTTCAGCCTGAACCACAATCCCAACAGGCGTGCCAATTGATGAATTCTCGTGAACCGCGTTCTCGCCAACATCACCATCAAATATTTTGCTGATGCCAAATTTATTCACGTGCGTGACTTCTAGGGAAAATACCCGTGCACTCGATGTCTTATCGGTACTACTTGCTCGAACATCAATGTCGTATTGGTCAACGCTGCTTGCGCTGAGAGGACCGGTTAATGTAATCACGCCGGTTATTGGGTCAATTGCAAATGGCTCACCGCGATTATCTACTATGCTGTAGGTAACCTGTCCCGCAGAACGGTCTGCATCTTGAGCAAAGGCTGTTATGCCAACTGCTGAACCAATTTGGGCAGTTTCGGCAATAACATTTGGACTATTATTGCGGTCAGATATCTCACCGAGGTTAAATTCATTGATATCATTAATCTGAATGGTAGCGACTTTTGTGGCCTTAGACCCATCACTGCTTGTGGCAGTGATTTGCACTTTGTAGTTATCGGCTCTTTCTGCATCTATTAGACCAACAATGAATACCTCACCCGAATCTGGATCAATATTAAATAATCCACCAGCATTGTCCGCAAGGCTGTAGCGCACACTGTCGAACACATCATTATCATTCGCAAAGGCGATAATACCCACTCGCGTACCCACGCGCGAATTTTCGTCTACCTCATTGACACTTATATCATTGTCAACAATCTCGCTGATTGTCCGCTCATTTACATCATTGATGCGAATAACATATTTTTGTCTGTTCGTTGATCCATCCGAATCTACTGCACCAACATAGATTGTTTGACTTGTCGCAGTTTCCGCATCTAGCAGACTTGCAACGCTAACAACTCCAGTTGAGGCATCTATCTTAAACAAACCATCTGCATCGTTCAACAAAGAGTAGGTTACAGTTTTAACTGCATCAGTGTTGCCCGCAGAAGCCGTGATGCCGACCAAGGCACCAACGGGAGAGTTCTCATCAACTTCATTATCACGACTATCAGCATCTGTAATTGGCCCGACGGGTGGCGATTTCTTACCCCAATATGCCAGCCGTGGCTCTATATCTTCGCTGGAGGTGATGAGTGTATGAACGGACCCATCGGAATATAAGATATCCGGGTTTTGTTTCTTAACAGAGAAAAACTCTTTGCTTCCGTCTGAATGAGAAATCAACTTGAATTCATCACCCGTACTGCCACCGGGTTTAAATATGCAATGTTCAGGAGCTGCCTGAGATGAAAACGCTCTGCCGTCTGCATAAGTTCCTGCGACACGAAATAGGCTTTTGAAATTCCAGATTGTGGGATTTTCACCTATTTGCTTTTGACGTCCGCCACGATCATAGATCCCTACCTCCCATTTGCCACGCAATTCTGCATATGGAGGTGAATATTGGGGTTTACAATTTCCTTTTGCCCAAAGACCATCAAGCTCAGCAAGTTTGGCTTTTTGCCGCTCAGCGTCCTTTATCCACTCGGCCACGCGAATATCAAATTCCTCGGCTGATTTCTTATCTCGGAGCACATAATTAGTTCTAACGTCATCTGAAGCGTTCTTTTTTATGAGATTAGGCACACCCCAGTCTTCTATATATTTGTTTGAACTCTGCACAACGGCCACACATTGCTCGCCATCCTCAAGAACAACAAATACATCACCTTGGGTGCTGTCTTCTCCAATGGTTCGAGTCTCACCGGGTGCAATTGTTATGTCTGTCTCAGGCTTACGGCTGAACTCACTGTCTACTGATTGACCATAAAATGATATCCAGCGCACCGTCAGTGGTTTGGAGCCAGCGTTAATAATATTTCGCGCCCATGCCGCATCTGCCGAAGGTTTGGATGCAATCTTGCCATAAAGCGAGCAGCCATTTGCGATCTGATGTTTGCTCAGGTTTGCGGGTGGCGTAACGTTCGCCCCTGCCAGCAAACCAATAACGTCACCGGTAACCGTGCTGCTATCATCGCCCAATTTATGAAGTGGCGCGTTGGCTCCATCTTTGGAACTTACATATTCCGGCTGAATGATCGCTTCACATTTGTTATTGTCATTCAAAACCTCATATTGAGATGTCGCAAAATCGAAAATCTCGGCAATCTCACCTGATTTGATCGTCACGACAGGTCTTTTCAGATCGTAGTGACCATCATAATCCACCCAATAAACCCGCATATCCGATTGCCCTGAATTGGCAACCAATGCTGAACCTTTGACCCTTGCGGTGTCGCTGAATGGGTTGTTGATAGACCTAACATCGTTATGCTTAAGACAGCCATTGGCTATCTGCGCTGGAGAAACATATTCCGGATCTTTGATGTTTGTACTTCCATCACCGATCAAGATGCCATGCTCACCCATATGATCCAGTTCAACGATAGCAACGCATTGTTCCGCATTATCTAAAAGCGTATATTTCCGTCCGTGAAAATCGTTTAGTTTCGCAAATCCGCCAGGTTTGACGGTAAAAATTGGTTTCGGGTTAACATACGCGCCTTCAGCTTCCGCTTGGTAGATATGGAAATCATCCGATCCCGTATTATAGAGTTTGCGCTCAATTTCCGGATCATCTTTATTGAGCAAAGAAGTGACGCGTTGATGGGCGCTACATCCATTTTCGATTTGTGCGGAGGTCAGATTTTCTTCAACTTGTAAGACAGTACTTACCAAGCCACTTGCGCCGAAGGGAAAACTCCTTGTGCGTTGAGAGAGTGGTTGTAGCCTGCTGACATGGTTTGTAGACAAAACCCCAGCGCAATTTCCATCAGCATCAAGGAATGCAAGTTCGTCACCTTTTTTGAGTCGCATTTTGACTGGTTTTTTGTGTCCGCCGAACTCTGTAAATTGACCGACAGGTTGAGCACTTGTGCCGGATCTGTTCACCTTAAATAGATCCACAGTGCTATAATTGGTTGTTCCCTCAAGGATAAGATTGTCATTCCCCGCACCGGTCAAACTGCTGACTTGAGCGGTACCGTTGTCGACCGCAACACATCTATTTGCAAGCTGCGCTCTCGTGTAATCTCTATAGCCGTAATTGTAGCTGTAAATTGACTTGTCAACTTCTTGCGATCCTGAGACTCGCAAAGCTCCTCTTCCCTCATGGTAAAATTCATTTTGGTTAAGAATAAGAATTTTCTTATCGCCATTCCGATAATAATTTAGCCTAATATTGGCGCGGGTTCCCACATTGTAGAAAGCAGCCGTTTCTGGATCGAACGTTATGTTTGCTTCACAATTCGGGCTGGCAGTCCACTCAGCGCGCCAAGGCTTTCCATCAATGTTTCCAGTCAGTCCGCCATCTGCACCGAACAACCAATTCGCACTCCCGCTCGCAGTATCCATTTCGCTACCCGACGACGTATGGCGCGTTATTTGCCAATCGCCGAGGAAGATTTGATTATCTTCCAACTCTTCATCGAAATAGCATTGACCACTCTTTTCGAGTTCTTCTAAAACTGCATGGTTTTCCGTAGCTTCTTTTACGTTACGACGATATTCAAGCAGTTTTGCCAACCGCTCCTCACGGTCTTTCTTAACCGTTTTGTACAGCTCAACGTCGACCTTTTCTTCTTCGGGTAGCGGCAATCCCTTCTCTTGTCGCAACTTGGTCAAAGCCTCAGGTGTTCCTTCAGCCATTATGGGACGGTTCACGGTTTCCTTAAACTTGACCCCTAAGAAGTCTGTAATCCCAGCCATCGGCCATCGTGATCCGCGCTTCGACTTCATAATATTAAATTCAAGATTGTGACGATCAAGATCTAGATAAACAATGAATTCCTTATCCAAATATCGACTATTGCCCCAAAGTCCATTTGCAGTTTTCACAAGAATACGTCGGTCGCCAATATACTGCCATGTTCCTATAAGACTTTCGTGGTGACCAATAAAAAGATTATCCGATGTGAATGTCCATATTTTCGCATCTCTCGATCTCTTATCAAAAGCATTCTCTATGCCGTTCCAAATTCCACTACTGTCAATGGCCATTGGCGGCCTGATACGTTTTGTTGAATTTCCATATTCACCCATCTCCCAGGTGCCAATTATGTCCTTCTTAGCTTTTTCACTGCCGACCGACGTTTCAGGAGATTTGGCTTGAGGGTCTTCAATCTTTTCCATCCACAAAGCCAAACCACCTGGTTGAGGCCGATTTAGCTTTGTTTCCACGCCATATTCCATGCCATAAGAACGGCTACCTTCTTGAGCATAAATAGCGTCGTAAGAGAGCTTAATAGCCTGTGCTAATTCCGACCATCTGATTTCTGGATGACGTCGAGCAGCATGGGTTTCACCACCAAAGCTAAAGACAGGTATAAATTCTTCTCTTGGGTAGCGACTTATCGCATCGCGTTTTTCGGGGTGCCGTTCAAGCTTATCATTGCGGTCATCTATTTGTATATAAATACCGCAATTTGCGTATTGCCCACCTGTACCAAAACCCCTAGCGCGCGCTTCCCTATTACCCCTAACAAATCCGAGCCTATTCCAACGGCCCACAGCGTGCGGTGTCCTAAAACTCCCATCGTGATTAAATCGGTAGGTCCAGGTTTGATCGTAGTTTTTCTCACCGCGCTCATCATATAGACCGACACGCCATTCCCCCAGCATCATCGAGATGTAACCTGCAGCAGCGTTATTAGGCCTATCACACGCGGAACGGTATTTGTTATCCCACGCCTGAGCATTATCGAAAGCGACATCTACATCTTCACCGAATTTATCTAATATCTCCGCCCGATACTTCTTGCGCGCTGATTCAAGATCATTGAAATGCTCAGTTGCACGCCCAAATCTTATTTCTTCATCAACCTCCATCTCTGTGCGAATTTGAACATCAATTTCATACGGCGTTGGTATGTACAAAGGTGCTATCGCGAAATTCAGCGAATAGAGACTTCCTTCTTTATCGTGCTTTATAAAAGCCCGATCATAAACTTCGACTTTTTTTAGATTAGCTGTAGAAAGCGCCATAGTGCCGAGATCGTCATCAGAGCTATGAGAATCCCATTCAGTCAGATGGATATTGAGACCTTTTTGTCGATCAAAAATAAATTCGTATTTAACATCCAAAGTTTCTCCCGACTTAATCGATCGATGCCCACTTCCCCCATTGGGCCACATTTTCAAACCATTGACCGACATCATAAGATCATCAGGTGTGTCATCTATTCCGAATTGGCTAAATACGGTTTCCACAATCCCTTCATTATCGCTGTCACGGCCAGAGGCATTGGCGTTCGCTTCAACAAGTTTATTAATTGCATGATTGCGCACACTATCGGCAGCAGCGTTGCCAGTGGCCGTCAGCATCTCCCGGCCAACCACCCTCGTGCCACCTTTAACCCCTAGAAACTTCGCAGCTGAACTGTAGCCATTTTTGATTGCCGTCTTGCGTGCGCTCCGTGCAGCTTTTTTTGCAGCATCTTTAGTGAGAACGCTAGCATAGGTTTTTCCCTGCTTCGCCCACGCACTCCACGCAGCTTTTTTGGTTGCCAGTTCGATAGCTCGTTTTTCCGCCTCTCTCATGCCTGCTTTTGCAAATTCTGACATTGATCGCTTTGCTGAATTTGCAGCCAGTTTCTTAGAGGCTTTTTTAACTCCAGCCGCAGCGCCCTTCTTGATGGCTGCACCAGCGGCATGTTTGAGACCAGTTGTAATTACATTAGATGCACCGAGAGAGTAAATACTTGGACCGTACTCCAAAGCAAATTCAATAGCGTCAAACAAAGCGCGTGTATTTTCATCCTGACCTGTTGAGGTTTTGTCTGCGGTTACAGAATCCCACACAAGCTTTGCCAAATCGCGCTTGGGTGCCTCTTCAATATACCAAGATTGACTATCGTCAGTAAAACCACCGGGAGAATTCGAAAAAATATCATTTCCGATAACCTGAAGCGCCCCTTTATCATTTCGAAACTCAACTTTTCCAATGGGCTCGTTGGTGATGGGATTCCATATTTTCTCATAAAGCTTGCTTCCCCACTTGGACGTTTTGTGGAGTTTATTGTCATAATCAAATATTTCACGCCATCCCGTCGAAGTCCGAGGTTTCTCGGTCATGAACCACTTGAAGGAAGGACCGATAATCGAGGGAATAACGCTGACGGCGCCAGATTTCGGATTACTAGTCAAAGAATAGCTATACTTTAAATTGATGATTTTAAGGTTTTGGCTTCTATCGACACGTGTAACGCCACGCTCATCTATATTCTCAAGCACCCAAATAAATCGATCATCATTATCGACCAGATCACCAACAGCAACTTTACGTCCGTCGGCATAAAGGTATTTTCCTGTCGATCCGCTGCGAATTCGATAAGGGGTCGTTAGTGGCACACCGTCTTTTGCAAACACCATTGCAGGCGGCAGGTTTCCCGCTTGTTGTGCTAACGCGGTTTGGGGAGCATTGAGCGAAAGCGCGACGGCTATGGCAAGTAGCCGCGACAAGAAAACGAACCGCAACGCTGAAAAGCGATTACGCGCGGTGCTAGTCCCTCGAGGTCTTTTAAGGTGATTGATTAGCGGATTGGTTCGCAAATTATGCATGCTCTTAAAATGAAACCTACCCCTACCCATCTGCCTTATTCTCCCGATATTCCGCGGACCAAATTACATCAATTTCGTTGTTTTACTACCAACCTGAAGCTTCAACACATTGATCGAACTCGTTGGATGAACTATCGGGATATGCATTGACACATTGGGCCAAAACGATCTCGCATTGGCTGGCATCTTCTTCAGAATAGGTCTGATAACAATACTCCACTAGCTGCTGCATTAGTTGTTGACTGTTTCCAGCTTGATTGTCAGCAGCAACTCCACCCGACTTATTCTCACTCACAGACTGCAAACAGATGAAGAAATCATCTGATCCATACCCATAGGTTGAACAACCTTCCACTTCGTCAGCAGACAAATCTGGATACTCAGCTTCAACGCGCTGGTTGGCGTTCTCTGTTATGACACTCGAATCAAGGCAATCATAATAGGGTGAACTGCCTTCACCATGATCCTGTGCACATGATGACAGATAACCCATTGAAAGAATACTGTAATCATTATTTGCACGAGGGTCACTAACAGGTGCTACTTGAACAGGTGTTTGTTGAGTATTCTGACCATAAAAAATCTGCATCGCGTCATCGAGGCAATCCCAATATGCCGTTTCATTGTTAAAAGACGGCGAATTTCGGTCATTGTTTGCTGCACCACAATTTGTGACATAATTATCTGTGAGCTGATCATATTGTCGGTCATTAAAACGCGTATCCTTAGGGTTCTGCGTCCAATCGACAGAATTGTTCTGTTGATCTGAGCCATCATTGCTCACTGGCTGCATTCCTGCATCAGCACAATCCCAATAAGCGGTTTCATTGTTGTAATTGGGTGAGTTACGATCATAATTATCTGCCTCACAGGTTGCCCAATGAGCGTTGGGAACAGAACTATAGTTTTTGTTCACTCGAGTATCCAGAGGGTTATCCTTCCAGAACGCATTTGTTGGCCGCGCTGTGGTGCAACCCGGCATCACAATGGCTTCCTCTTTGCGGTAGTTTGTCTGACCCGTTTTGAAGCCTTTGATTTTACCTTTGCGAACTTCAAGTACAAATTCCCGCATATTTGACTCGAATGGATAAAGCTGTGAATTGCTCCAGTCCGCCTGCAAATTTATTGTCGGTCCGCAAAATTCAGTCCAAGTCAGAGCTTGAGCAGCCTCATCATACTCAATGTTACCGGATGTTGCGGTCTCGCTTGAATAGGTACCAACCAAAAGACGGCTGTTTGAAATAGCTGCTGAATTGGTTGCTTGATAACCAACATCTCCATCTTCCAAGCTCACTGACATTTCGAAGTATACGGGCTCTTCGTTTGATGCACCAACAACAATTTGATATTGACCAGTGATAGGTAATTTCCCATCAAAATTGTTGGGGTAGTCACCAGCGCCCGCGCCCGGAAGCGTAGCGCCACCTTCAACTGCATTGTTGATGTAGATTGCAAATGCTGAGTTCAGCGTTTGTGACCATGTCTCAACGAATAGTCTCTGCCCCTTGGTTCCTTGTATCGTGTAGATCGCTAATTGATCTTTTGCCAAATTGCGAGCCGCAGATACTAGACCTGTGTTGGCATTAACATTCAGGTTTTGCTGAAAGATATTGTTATCCGACTTATTGCCGTTCTCAATTATTTTTCCAGCTAACTTGAGTATGCCTAAGAAAACATCCGAACCTGTGGCGTGACCGTTATTGCCAGCATTGCCATTGTTACCGCTTGAGCGGACAGGCCGAGATGGAGTTGTGCGAGATTTGCCAATGTTGCCAGCTCTATTCTTGTTAGTAGCTTTTGGCCCATCACAAAAACCAGTGGTTCCTGCCAAATTGGTGCCGTAGGAACAAATAACTCCACCCCATTGGTATCCAGTCTGACCATTGCTCGCCATTCGGATTTGGAACCACGGATAGCCCTTATACATAGAGTTGGTCCGCTTAAGCAGGGTGATCTCATCTCCCTTACGGGTAGACGCTAACTGCTTACCATTCAGGTTTGGCTTGCTACGGACGCGACCTCCATTGGAACCTGCAGCAACAGGAAATCCAGTTTGCGAACGCACGCCCGGTCTGCTAGGCTTGCCCGGTCGCTTTGTATTTGGGGGCGCCGTCTGCCTAAGGTTAGGTCGCGCACCTTGGACGACAGGACGATTCGAAGGCATTTTTGTGTTGCTAAGTCCCTTAGGAAGAAAATTGGAAAATACTAAAATAGCACCATTATCACCGCGATATGTGCTAGCGGAAATAACCAAATCATTTCCTACCATTGTGACCATACGCGGATCATACTTGCCTGTTGACGAATGAATAGTTCGGATCAAAGATAAATCTCGGGCAGACAGAACCCAAATCGTGCCTTCTAAGCCAACAGCGACGACATAGTCTTCGTTCGCTGTGATTTGCGTAACCATTCCGGGAACCGAATATCTGGAATTTTCTTCACGACTATGCGCGTCGACCATAATAATAGTTCCATCATTGTCGATATCCGCATACCGACCACCAGCAAAAACTTTTTGACTATTTGAGGCAAGAGCCCAAACCTCGACACCCGACAGATCCAATTTTTCAACGGTAAGTCGTGCCTTATTAACAATCGAGATAGCTGTATCGCGAGCATGTCCAACCCAAATTTCAGAAGCTGTGGCGGTCATTGCATTCGCCAACTCACCTAAGTTCGGTGATGATTTTTTATTTCCATTTTGGGTATCGACACGGGTTACACGACTACTATCGGAACTACACGTGGGTAAACCCAGCACGAAAATATTGGTTCCGGATGCAGTCATTGTCTCTGGGCAATCTTTCAATTTGGCAAGCTGTGATTTCTGGCCGCTCTTGCTGTGTTTCAACAAAAGCTTGTCAGTCGCTACTAGTGTGAAAGTGCTCTCGCCGATGATGACTGTATCGACGGGTAGTCTACCCACTTTATATCGCTTCTGCACCGCGCCGTTTTTGAAATTTACTTTTGCGAGTGTTCGTTGACCACTTTCCGTAGCCCATAAATTATTACCATCAATCGCAAAGCCCTCTAACCACTTCCCTAATTCTATCCGACGAGGATCCAAGTAAACTTCGTCGGCAACCAATGGCTGGGCTATTGGTCCTCTGACACTAAGACCTTCCAATTTGGGTTGCGGTACGCTCGGTTGAGTTGATTGCTGTTTGAGCCGACCATTCCCGATCGATATTGCGTCTCCACAATCAAAACCCGGACTGCCTTCTCCTGGGCGAAAACCACATTCCAAAATCATGGAACGAATACTTAAAGCGTCGGGTTCGCGCGAAGTTTTCGGCAGCCTCGCGGCGGCAGATTTGCATTTTGCTTCACCACGATTGATTCGATCTGGGATGCTCATGCTCGAAGGCAAAGTGCCGGCAACGATCTCTAAGCATACGATATAACGCAGTACGGCATCGTTCCGTGAATTGGTGACATATTGAGCGTCTTTGGTCGTATAGCTCTGAGCAGAGGCACCTGATATGCTTAAAAGGCAAGATAACGACAATAAAATGAATAACCGGATCAGTCTTGAAATAGGCATAGGTTCTCCAGATATTTTATTAACTTGCCCAAAGCTGATGCATAAGAGCACTCAACGTGCCTTGCCGGGACAAAAATTCCCTAAAATCGGCACTTATTCAGAATAGTCGGTTGGACTCTTAGACCGTCACAATCCGCAGACTTGGTTGATGACACCACAATTAGTTCTCAGTTTTTAACTCTTCGAGCAATTGCGATATAATGGCATAATAGACACGTCCATATCGTTCGGAACATTCGCGCAGTAAGGGTTCCACCCACCAGGTATACGACAACTATTAAATTCGCTAGCACCCAAAGCGAAAGAATTCTGTTCCTCACCGTTCTTATAAATTCTCAAAACTTGCTCTCCTAACGCTTCTTCATAGAAGATACTTTCGGAAGCTCCCGGTGCAAGAGTGCCACTTTTCAACTTTGCTGAAAAGTCTCCACTCTCTTGAAAAAGAGTATAACTATATTCTTCATTTTGATCGTTCGTTATGGTCCCGGTACAATCGGCAGCTTGCGCTTGATTGACATTAAGTGCGCCGACAATAGCCGCAGCACCGAGCAGGCTTAATACAAATTGTTGTTTCATTTTTATCTCCCAATAATGTTATTGTTCACAATACTCTTCTAGGAAGGCTTCATTTTGCTGCCGATCTAGAAACATGCTGTTTAAGTCTTTTATATTGGTGGGGTTATCCTGAGTTTCGTTAGTTTTCATTTTTTTCTCAAGCATGCTTATTTCCTCTTGGATACCTTCTTGAACTTCCTGTGCATTTTTGCACTCTACAGAGTCGCTACCTGACCAGCCCCACCTGATTGGTCCGTTTTAAATGTTAGTTTACAGCGATCTTTTCATGCAAGTGGATTATGGATTCCGGTGATGGTGGCTTGTAGCCAAGCGATGAATGTGGGCGTTTTGTATTATAGTGAATGCGCCACTGCTCAACAATGATCTGCGCTGTAGATATCAATCACGGAAATATTGGGAGCGATGCCACGCTCCTGAACAAGCCATTCAAGCAATGGCCCTGTTCCATAGGCCGTATCGGCAATCATCCGTTCCGGGTTGATATCGAAGGTGTCTTTGGTTCTGTCGATCATGGTCTGCATGGCACCAAGTTCAGCTTGTCTGACTGAACGACTGGCCTCTACATCAAAGATCACCGCGTTGTCCGTTCCAATCATGTAGTTGGCCGAGTACGCAAAATACGCAGGTCCTTTGCGTGCTGCAGTCCATTGTGATGCTGGATCAGAATGTGACGTGAACTTCGGCTGCACCGGAGTGGCAGCACCAAATGCGGCGTCATCCAATGTATCCAGATATTCACGCACCGCTCGCGGAGCACTTTCTGGATCAATTTTGTCGGACCGCCATTCTTCTTTAGAAGTTGAGTCCAGGCGATTGGTATCGGCTTCGATCAAGCTGGCATCAACGGCTAAGCGTTGCCCACTAGCCAGACCTTCAGCAATGCATCGGGCAACCACGGTCTCAAACACATGTCGCAGTAGATCACTGTCCCGGAACCTGCCGTGTCGATTTTTGGAAACGGTCGAATGGTCAGGAACACTATCCCCCAGATCGAGACGGCAAAACCAACGATAAGCAAGGTTCAAATGTACTTCATCACACAACCGCCGTTCAGACCGGATGCCCATGCAGTAACCAACCAGCAACATGCGGATCATCAGCTCCGGGTCAGTCGAAGGACGTCCTGTTGAACTGTAAAACGGTGCAAGGTGTTGACGGATATCGGAAAGATCAACGAACCGATCTATCGATCGCAACATGTGATCTTGAGGCACATGATCCTCAAGGCAAAACTCATAAAACAGCGCAGCTTGTGCTTCCTGACGTTGTCCCATCATCGCAATCAATCTCCAAAAT
>JBGCFS010000175.1:0-2818 GCA_045107035.1 Hyphomicrobiales bacterium | reverse complement strand
AATCACAGAAAATACAGCCAACACAATTGTTCCAGCAACGATGTGCTCATCGGAGGGCAGAACCAGATATAAAAGCAATCCGACTACCAAGCTGGATATTATCGACACGCGTAGTGCAACACGAAGTTTAGAGCAGCCTTGTCTGGCGAGTGCCGACGCGGCATAAAATCCGGTTGCAACAGCAGGAAATCCACCAATCAAGTAGGAAATTTGCAGCACAAAATTAACCGAGCCGCCCTTTGGAGATCTATCAGAAATAATTGACTGAATTCCAAACTCTGCCGCAACATAAAACGACCCCAATATTTCGATACATGCAAAGCCAATTAAAGGCCCAAAGACTGGGTAGATCAAAAAATAAACTAGATAGCGAAGCTTCAAAAACTATCCCCCGCTCAATTCCTTTAACCCAAGACGAATGAGTGTCTGAGCGTCAGCATCTTCGCCGTCTCTTGCGACAATGCGTGCAACGGCCCCACTAGCCTGCGCTTGCGCATAACCCAAATTCACCAGCGCAGATACTGCGTCCGCGACCGGTGCAGAAGCGACACCCTCACCCAGATCACTTTGAAGGCTAAGTTCGGCCGACACGGCACCGGTCAAAGCTGGAGCCTTGTCTTTCAATTCGGTGACAATGCGCTGCGCAACTTTTGGCCCAACGCCTGGAGCGCGAGAGACCATCGCCTTATCTTGAAGTGCAACAGCGGAAGATAATTCACTGGCACGCAGTGTGCTCAAAATCGCCAAAGCAACTTTAGCGCCAACGCCTTGAACAGTCATCAAAAGACGAAACCACTCCCGTTCGCTGCCAGATGAAAAACCAAATAATTTAATCTCGGTCTCACGCACATGGGTCTCTATCGAAACGGTAGCAGCTTCCCCAACTTGAGGGAGCGACTGCAGAGTTGTGGTGGATGCGTGTACGAGATAGCCGACGCCCTGAACATCAACAATGACCCAGTCATCTCCATAAGAATCGATAATACCCTTGAGCTTTCCGATCATGTGTAGTGTCCCAGAAGAGTGCCAAAGAACCTTGTTATGGGCGATTGCTCGATTCGGAGCAATTCATAGTCGAACAATATGAAAACCAAGAAAATTCGTGAGGCCTGCTGCGTTCGCTATAATCTACAGATTTGCGCCCAATCAGATGAATATACCTATGTCTTAAAGAATGCTTCCGCAGCTGCAATTGAACCACTTTTGCTATCGATTGCAGATTCCACTCTTATGATTTCATCTCGGAGCATTTCAATCCGTTCGCGCAACTCTTCAACCGATAATTCACTTATATCGACACCAATGGCATGAGCCGGGGCTTCAATCTTGCGACCTTCTTCGTCGTAACGCGCCATATTCTGTCTCTCCGCTTGACCTTGGTGATGTGGCTTTGTCAGTGTAGCACATCATAATTTGAGGACAGCCCAAATGCCATCAACTTTGCCTGAAACGATGACAGCCGTTGCAATTACTGAGCCTGGCGGCCCAGATGTTCTCAAGCCAGAAACACGCCCTGTGCCGACGCCATATGAAGGGGAAATCCTGATAAAGGTAGCTGCTGCTGGCGTTAATAGGCCAGATGTCTTTCAGCGTAGCGGCGCATATCCGCCTCCCAAAGGCGCCTCTGACCTTCCGGGTTTAGAAGTTGCTGGAACCATTGTAAAATTGGGCCGTGGAACAAGCCGTTACCAAGTTAGCGACGAAGTGTGTGCCCTATGCCCCGGTGGCGGTTATGCGGAATACGTAGCTGTTCCCGAAAATCACGCATTGCCGATACCAACAGGGCTTGATCTTTTGCAGGCATCCGCCCTTCCGGAAACGTTTTTTACCGTTTGGAGCAATGTCTTCATGCGAGGCGGCCTGCAATCCGGTGAAGTATTTCTTATTCATGGAGGCAGTTCCGGGATTGGGACAACGGCGATACAAATTGCCAAGGCACGCGGTGCAACAGTCATTGCGACAGCCGGTTCAGATGAAAAATGTAACGCTTGTTCAAAGCTTGGTGCAGATCACGTTATCAATTATCAAACCGAAGATTATGTGACATCTGTCAAAGAACTCACTGACGGAATTGGCGCAGATGTCATTCTTGATATGGTTGGTGGAGACTACATTGAGCGCAACTACAAGGCCGCTGCTTTTGATGGACGAATAATACAAATCGCCTTTTTGAACGGCGCAATCGCTGAAGTAGATTTCAAACTCTTGATGGGCAAACGTTTAACCCACACCGGATCTACACTGAGACCGCAATCAAATGAAGCAAAGGCTCGAATTGCCGTTGAATTGGAAAATGAAGTTTGGCCGCTTCTCGGCACCGGAACCGTTGCGCCACAAATAGATGCGCAGTTTCCACTTACCCAGGCTCCTGCGGCCCACGCCCATATGGAAGCAGGCTGGCATATTGGAAAAATTATTCTGACAGTCGAAGGTTCACTTTGAAGACGGCATTTCGAGGCAGCTGCCTTTGTGGATCTGTTACGTTCGAAGGCGCTGCTGAACCAAATTTTGTAAGCCATTGTTGCTGTCTGGACTGCCGCAAAACCAGTGGCACCGGACATAGTACAGATTTTGGTGTCACTTTGGATGAAGTGAGCCTGGAAGGTACACTCAACGATTTTACCGATTTAGCTGACAGCGGCAATACTATCACACGTCGTTTTTGCCCAACATGCGGCAGCAAAATTACCACCACCAACAGCGCATATCCTAATGACATTGCTATCAATATAGCGATGCTTGTTACGCCAGATTTGTTCCAACCAAATACAGTCTACTACGCATCTGCTCGTATTCCCTAGGATAAGCTTGGAGTTAC
>JBGCFS010000174.1:0-4899 GCA_045107035.1 Hyphomicrobiales bacterium | reverse complement strand
ATGTTGGATTGGCTGTTATTGCACTGGGCGGTGGACGGACAACGCCTGAAGACAAGCTGGACTATTCTGTGGGTTATTCCTCCTTGGCTGGTGTTGGAAAACATGTTGATGGTGAAACGCCAATTGGACGCGTTCATGCTGCAGATGAAGCAGCGGCAGATCAAGCTACACAGGCATTGCAGGCAAGCTATTCTGTGGGCGGTGTGGACCCAGAGCACACGACCATTTTACACCGTCTCGCACCAGACGGATTTCAAAACCATCCTTGAGGTAAAATGAAACGCGTATTTCTAATGGTGATGGATAGCTTCGGCGTAGGCGGGGCACCCGATGCTGCGGCGTTTGGAGATCAAGGATCAAATACCTTGGGCCATATCGCAGAGCGTTGTATTGCCGGCCAAGGCGATCGCGACGGATTGCGCGCTGGCCCGCTGAAACTACCAAACCTCAACAATCTTGGTCTTGGTGCAGCAGCCAAACTGTCCACAGGTAAACGACCGGAAGGACTTGAATCTTCGGGCACTCCACAAAGTGCCTGGGGCGTAGCAAGGGAAGTATCAAATGGCAAAGACACACCATCAGGACATTGGGAAATTGCTGGATTGCCGGTACCATTTGACTGGGGTTATTTTCCAACCACTATCCCCTGTTTTCCGGATAATTTGATTTCAGACATTGTCAAACAAGCTGAGCTCTCAGGTATTCTTGGCAACAAACACTCGTCTGGTACAGTTGTTCTTGAAGAGTTTGGTGAGGAACACATCCGAACTGGAAAGCCGATATTCTATACGTCTGCAGATTCGGTTTTGCAAATTGCTGCACACGAAAAACACTTCGGCCTGGAAAAGCTTTTTGAACTTTGCGAAATCGCGCGGGAACTGACAATTGAGCTATCCATTGGGCGTGTAATTGCCCGTCCATTTATCGGCGAAGAAGCGGCAAATTTCCAACGTACTGGGAATAGGCGCGATTATGCGATTGAGCCTACAGAAGACACAGTCCTTGATCGACTGAAAGCAGACGGACGGCAGGTCATAGCTGTTGGAAAGATCTCGGACATTTTTGCGGGAAAAGGCATCACCAAATCCATTAAAGCAATCGGCAATGCCGCACTCTTCGATGCAATGATGGACGCAGAGGTATCCGCAAAAGATGGCGATTTAGTTTTCGTCAATTTCGTGGATTTTGACATGCTTTTTGGTCATCGCCGTGATGTGCCTGGCTATGCGGCGGCTCTGGAAGCTTTCGATGCTATGCTGCCACGTTTCATGTCCCAAATAAAGGATGGAGATTTAGCCATCATAACGGCAGACCACGGCTGTGACCCGACATGGAGCGGTAGTGATCATACGCGAGAGCAGGTACCTGTCCTGGCATTTGGACCAAAAATTCCTACCAACCCAATTGGTATAAGAGAGAGCTTTGCTGACATAGGGCAGACCATTGCCTCGCATTTGAGCATTCCCTCTGGAGATCATGGCACAAGCTTTTTGTAGAAATACGCAGCATTCTGCCGCTTGCATCACACATATGCTTCACAAATGCTGCAAGCTGGGCTACACCGGCGCCCAACACTGAAATAGGGATATAAAGATGGATAAATTCGACAAATTGACCGCCGTGGCAGCTCCTATGCCATTCATCAATATCGACACCGATATGATCATCCCAAAACAATATTTGAAAACCATCAAACGCACTGGCCTTGGCACAGCACTGTTTTCTGAAATGCGTTACAATGATGATGGTTCAGAAAACAATGATTTCGTTTTGAACAAGCCTGCTTATCGTAATGCGCAGATTTTGGTTGCGGGCGACAATTTCGGTTGCGGCTCCAGCCGAGAGCACGCTCCGTGGGCGCTGAAAGACTTTGGCGTAACTTGCGTTATATCCACCAGCTTCGCTGACATTTTTTACAACAATTGCTTCAAAAATGGCATTTTGCCTGTGGTGGTTACTCCTGAGGAGTTAGACCAATTAATGGATGACGCTGATCGTGGTTCCAATGCGACGCTGAGTGTTGATTTGGAAACACAGGAAATTCACGGTCCAGATGGTGGTGTCATCAAGTTCGAGATCGATGCATTCAAAAAGCACTGCCTGATGAACGGTCTGGACGACATTGGCCTGACTATGGAAAAGAAATCCAGCATTGATAGTTATGAGAGCAAACTGGCCGCTGAACGTCCTTGGGCTTAATATCCGAATTGAGATCTACAGATTGCCGCTGAATTGACTTACACTGGAGATCCCTTGAGATGGCATCCCCAGTGTTTTCGTATCTTGGTTTCAAAGATTAGGTTTTATGGCACGCAAACAGATTTCAAGCGGCTCATCCTTTGAGGAAATTGCCGGATATTCCAGAGCAATTGTTCAGGACAATTGGTGCTTTGTGTCTGGGACAACCGGCTATGACTACATCAAGATGGAACTGCCGGGATCCCTTGAACAGCAAGTTCAAAACACATTCGAGACGATTGATAAGACATTGATTCAGGCAGGGTTTCAAAGAACAGACATAGTGCGTGCACGGTACTATGTGACTGACCGCGCGAATGTGGGAAAGGTTTTCGATCTTGTTGGGGCCTACTTCAAAGGCATCAAACCGGCTGCAACCATGGTCATTAGTGATCTGATTGAGCCGGAAATGAAGATTGAAATCGATGTCACTGCCCTGAAGGCCAGTTCCTAAGCGGAAAGCTGCAAGGCTGCATTCAAACCTTGAATTTCTTCATCCGCGCTTCAAGGCCAGCTTTCACCTTCGGCCATTCAGCTTTCAATACTGAAAAGAACGCACTCGAACGCAACCGCCCATCAGGCAATCGTTTGTGTTCACGTAAAACACCCTCAAATTGCGCACCCATTTTGGTCATCGCTGCGCGCGAATGTGCGTTACGCTCATCTGTTTTAAGCTGTACGCGATTGAATCCCAGTTCATCAAAGATGTGGGTCATAAAGGTCAGCTTTGCATCGGGGTTAGTCACTCCGCCCCAATAATCTGGGTGATACCAAGTATAACCAATTTCAAGCGAAGCGTTTTCAGGCTCAATATCAAACAGACGCGACATACCAATGGTAGCGTTGTCCGATTTGTTGATCAGAACAAACGGCATATGAGAATTCGGCGCCCGCGCTGCCATAGCTGACGCAAAATAGTGCTCAAAGGACGGGCCCAGTGGGGAATTTTTGAAAATTAACTCTCCCGCGTCAGCAACGCGCGCCGCAAGACCGTCGAAATGGGTTTCATTCAGCGGTTCCAAGCGTAGCGTTTTTCCATGCAAAACTGCATCATCAACCGATTTTGGTATCTCAAAATTGCTCATTTCAACCTCTTCAATCCTGCTCAGCCCTTGCCAGCCGCACCGACCCGCTTTATCCCACGGGGCATAAAAGCTTTTTCGACCAAGGATCGCACTATGACAACCCATAAACTCCTGCTTCTTCCCGGTGATGGTATCGGCCCCGATGTAATGGCTGAAGTGAAGGCCGTTTTGGCCTGGATTGAAAAAAACGGCCTGGCCAGTTTTGAACTAGAGGAAGACCTTGTGGGTGGCGCGGCCTATGATGCGCACGGCGCTGCTATTTCCGATAGCGCAATGGATTTGGCACAGGCGGCAGATGCCGTTCTGTTCGGTGCCGTTGGCGGTCCCAAATGGGATGAAGTGCCTTATGAAGCACGCCCAGAGGCTGGCCTTCTGCGTTTACGTAAAGAGATGGAGCTCTTTGCAAACCTGCGCCCTGCTATCTGCTATGGCGCTCTAGCGGATTCGTCATCCCTCAAACGCGAAATCGTTGAAGATCTTGATATCCTCATCGTGCGTGAATTAACCGGCGGTGTTTACTTCGGTGAGCCGAAGGAAATTATTGATCTTGGCAATGGCCAGCAGCGCGGCATTGATACACAGGTTTACGACACCTACGAGATTGAGCGCATCACCCGCGTTGCTTTCGACATGGCGAAGACCCGCAATAACAAAGTCACGTCCATGGAAAAACGCAACGTCATGAAGTCTGGCGTGTTGTGGAACCAGATTGTGACTCGCGTCCATGCAGCGGAATTTGCGGATATGGAACTGGACCACATGCTGGCCGATGCAGGCGCTATGCAGCTTGTTCGTTACCCCAAGCAATTTGATGTGATTGTCACTGACAATCTGTTCGGCGATGTGCTGTCAGATATCGCAGCGATGCTCACAGGTTCGCTCGGCATGTTGCCTTCTGCCTCGCTGGGCGCACCAGATGCTGTTACCGGCATGCGCAAAGCCATGTATGAGCCAGTGCACGGCTCCGCGCCAGATATCGCTGGCACAGGCCAGGCGAACCCGATTGCCATGATTTCCAGCCTGGCGATGGCGCTGCGCTATTCCCTTGGCATGGGCGATACAGCAACGCTTATTGAGAACGCCATTTCGCAGGTTCTGGAGCAAGGCATCCGCACCGGCGATATCTATACTGACGGCATGACGAAAGTCGGCACCAACGGCATGGGCGCTGCGATTTTGGCTCAGTTGGACGCGCTGTCCGACAAAGCATAATCGACGACCAATAAGGCGCAAGGCAATGACGAGTGATCCAAAAAATGCCCCCAACAGGGGCAACGATCACGATCCGGATAAAGTCCGGTGCGATGCCTTGCGCGATTTAGACAGAGTGAATAACACCTCAGAAGTGTTTGGCACCTCCGCCTTTGCCCGCGCCGCCAACAAGGCAAAGGGCCACATCAACGCAAGTGACAAAAACGCCAATGACCAGATTGAGGTTTGGGGCACACGCATTGCCCGCATTCTGGCCATCGCCTTTGTCGCTTACCTGATTTACGCCTTGGTCAACATGACGCGGTAGCGCTATGCGTCATCCCGCCATTTCTCATCATAGTGTGTGCCATCGCAAAATGGCTTG
>JBGCFS010000173.1:0-20163 GCA_045107035.1 Hyphomicrobiales bacterium | reverse complement strand
CGCAGGCAAAAGACTGGTGATGATCGGAGCCTGTGGCCGGGCATTTGAATGTATAAACTCGGTCACAAGCTGAATGGCAAAGAGCGCACCGACCGTTAGACACATGAGCACCCATGCCACAGGGGGCATGCCGCCATTGGCGAGGGCTGTCAGCAGGACTGTCGCCAAAGTGGCCCACGCCAACGTGCCTTGCAGCCACTCAGCAACACGCGCGGCATCCCACGCGCGTGCAGATACGCCCTGACTTTTCTCCAGCTCTACGTTCAATCCCTTACCCCACCGCATATGAAATGACTGCAGCGCACCACTTGTGCCTCAAAAGTAGAGTGATGCAAAGCTGTTTGCGCGAAACAGAGTAAACGGCACTTGAAGACAAGGCCGGCTCGGTGGTATCAGAAAGCGAGAGTTGAAAAGTTGCTAGGGTGATTTTACTATGAAGTATAAAATATTCAACCCCTGCGGGTGCAAGGCTTTGGCAGCATCTGCAGCTATTGCCGCAATCGTTGGGTCGACAGCTCCTGCAATGGCTCAGACAATCGGGTGTGCTGGTATTGGCCCGACTATCATTAATCTTTTCAATGCTGAAGCTGCGGGCTATATTCCGTCAGGTACTGCCAGTGTACTAACCACTGTGATTTCGCAACAATGTGCAGCTGGGATTGCAGCTGAGGTAGAAGTCGATTTAGGCCTCGCATTATGTGGAATTTCAGGTCAGGTGATTAGTCCTACATCTAGCGGAGGTCTTTGCGGCTCGGTATCGTCGTAAAGCCTTTAATTTATAGACTGCTAAGCGTTCTCTTGATTTTCCAACCACGACAACGCTTCGGGTCCGTTTGGAATAACGTCAATAAAACTAATTACTTGGCGGCCATGCCGGCGCAAGATATCAAGGTCTCCGATCAAAGCACGCTTGAGTTTCGGATGATCCAATACCCATTCAGGGCCTTCAGCTGCCGCATAGCTGGCGTAACTCAAAATACGTTGTCGTGATGCGTTGAAATTCCCTGGCGCAATCGAAACGGTCGCCAGAATTGCGTGGACAGCACCTGTGCGATTGCCAAGCGCTTCCTCTGCGCGCGCAAGCGACATCCACGATGACACATTGCCCGGGGCTAATTGCAGCCCGCGCAGCAGCGCGTCGCGCGAAATTTCCATGCGCTTTTGGATAACGGAGGCGTCAGGAAGAATTTCGCCACCTGATTGCAGTATCTCAACTCCACTCACTCCCTGGTAGCCAGCGGCAACTTGGAAAAGATAATCTGCCTCTGAATACATGGATGATACCGCGAGGGGGCGACCGCCCCCGGTCACAGTTTCTACCTGTAGTGTTTCGTTGAAGGCTGGCTTTTTTGAAAGCGTAATAAAGGCTTGCGTCACTCCAAAAAGGAACAGGCATGCTGTCAAGGCAACGGGCAAAGTGTTCTGTGTCATGGGTACTTTCCGATATCACCACAGTGTACAACTTTCGGGTCAACTGCGGAAGGGAGAGATGCCGGACATCTAAGTACCGTTCAGCTTTATGGTGCTTTCAGGGCAGTGAATATGGCGAATCACCAAAGAATATCCGGAAGTAAAGTCAACAATGCTGTGTATTCCTCGTCATTGTTTCCAATCTTGGCATATCCAAAGTCGCAATGCCTAAAATTTGGAACTGCTAGCCACCTTCATAGTTTTTCCTTGCTATACACATCTGGGTTTTGCCTGGTTCAGCAAGGCTGAATATAGTGAATCCTCTTGTAAATTTGACTTAATCGTATCATTAAGGACAGAATTAAAACTAATAATTTTACAGCCATCGGGGCTGTATTTAAGAAGGGTGTGCAGAAAAAGGAAGATCCTTTTTCTGCCGTTATGACTAGGAGAAATAACTTATGCGTGCAGCCCTATTTGGAATGACACTCACAGCGTCTCTGGCTGTCGCGTCTGCTACCTCGGCTACGACGTTGTCTGCAACCGATACAGTGACGCCTGGACCCAACGCGGCATTCGCAGGCGACTTTGACGGTTTTGATCTGACGGGGGCACCTGCAGCGGCTGCGACCGCTGGAGCATTTGATCTGACCGCAAAAGACAGCGGTGGAGCCGTTCTCTCACGTTTTTTGGCCTACTGTCTTGATCTCGGGAAGCAGTTCATCGCTGGGTCGTCATACAGTGTCACCGATGCTCCGTTCACGAACGGTCCTGGCGCAATTGCTTTGTCATCCACGCAGATCAGCCAAATCGATATGCTGTTTGAGCTTTCTGATCCACTCGCATTTCTTGGGAACGCGTTCGATGTAAACAACGAAAAATTCACGTCTGGTCTCAATTTGGCCCTTTGGGAGGTGGTCTATGAATCCGACAGCGTACTTTCCGTGAGCGCAGGTGGCTTTACAACGACGGCGGACGCGACTGACCGCGGTGAGGTTGAGGCTGTTGATTATGCGAACGGTTTGCTCGCCAGCATCAATGCGGGCGACACGGTCGGAAACAACTACCGTGCGATCTTCTGGGAGTCAGCCGTGGATGCTGCTGGCAACCGCACGAGCCAGAATGTGGTACAAGTTGCGGCAGTTCCGCTCCCTGCGCCTGTGCTTTTGCTGCTTGCGGGTCTTGGTGGCTTGGCTCTCGTGCGGCGACGCGGTACTGTGGCTTAAACAGTATTACGCGAAACGCAGTCATTGTAATCAAACGCGCCTCACCTTATTAAAAGAGTTGGTGGTAAAGGAGTAGGCCTGTGTCAGATGAGAATACTACAGACGAGAAGAGCCGTGATGGCGTAGATGAATCTCGGCGTGCAGCTCTGCGGAAAATGGGTCTGTATGGTGTCGCACCGGCTGTGGCTCTTATCCTTGCGCCTTCGAAAGGCAGAGCCTTCATATGCCAGTCGCCAAGCGATGGGTGTGAGCCCGATGATGACGATGATACCTTTGATCCCGGTACGTTGTAGGTCAAAGATTCTGGGTTTTGGATCTTTCCATTAGAAAAAAATCAAGCGCTGCGTCTTTGTTGGAAAACCGGGCGCAGTTTTGCTCTTTGATCGCCCACAAGCTGCAACCGTCGCTGGATTGGCGAGATCCGACCCTTGTGAGAGATAGCTCAACGCTGGCACCTGCTATCTGGAACGCGTTGTCTGACGAGACCCGGCAGACTTATGGCGACGCCCTCGTTCCATTTGAAGCAGCAAGTTTGCTAAATGGGGAGCGAAATGCTGAGATCAAAGTGCAACTGTCACGCGTCGTTGCGGCCCTGAACCGTGCGGGCATTGAACCGCTCCTTATCAAAGGGGCGAGTCATATTCTGACAGATCTATGGCCTGATCCCTCTGCGCGGCTTGTAGCGGATATCGACATGCTGATCCGTCCGGACCAGATTGAAACGGCCGTGACGGTTTTGGAGGACCTCGCCGGTTTACGACTAAAAGAACGTCTGGATCCCGGGTTTGTGCCATTTTCTAAGCACTTGGCACCGATCGTAGGGGCAGGGGGTGTTGCGCCCATTGAGATTCACCATTCCATCTATCGGAAGAAATTTGGGGCTATCGCGCCGCCGGATGAGATATGGGATAGAGCGCAAGTCATAAACGTAGACAGGAATAGGGCCTGGATATTGTCACCGACTGATCAGGTTCTCGTTGCTTTGATGCATGGCTTTGCTGGTAGTGGCACCTATATCGCGCCGTCCATGCATTTACGGGATTGGCTTGATATTCATTTCCTTGCAGAACGGCACAGATCCGATATCAACTGGGCTTGGATTGAACGCCACCTGACGCACATCGGATGGGGCAGTGCCCTAGAGATTGCGAACGGGTGTTTTGAGCTTTTGGTGGATATGTCACCTCCATTCACGCAGGGAACAATCCGCGCAAGGTTAGATGCGGCACGATGGATCTGGCAAGTTAAACACCCCAAGAGCATTCGCGTCACTCAAAACCTTAGTCGTATTTCGCACGCGATTGAAAGTGTTAAGGAAGGTGGTGCGTCCCGCCAACGTGCACTTCGCTATATGGCAGATCCAGCAACATATGCGCGTGCCATGAAGCGGTTGTTTAAACCCACGCATAGATGACTGTAGATGATACGGGAGATTTGGACGCATGCCGGTATTGGCAAAAAGCGGTGCCCTTTGTGGACATCCAGCTTGGCATTGTGCCTCGACTGAACGCTGTAACGGCACTGAATGCGACGGCTGCAGTGCTTTGGAATTTGCTTGCCGATACGGGGGATCGTGCGGAAACCATAGTGCAATATCGCAAGTTACGGCCTGACCGGCAGGAGGAGGCCGATGCCGATTTAAATCTCTGTCTTGATATTTGGCAGTCACAGGGGCTTTTGGGAACACCTCTCGAGGAGGACGACCAAAGAGAGGTGTTAAGCCCGCCTTCAAAGCCTCCAGTCTGGGAGAGGACGATCACCATAGGCGGTCGGGCCATTCGCCTTGAAGTAGATGACCCTGAGCTGGCATCTTCTATCGAAGATCTTGTGGCACCATTTCCGAAATCAAATGGAACCCCAAGCGATGTCCTACGTGGCAGCCACCAGGAGGGTGTCTGGTTCTTGTTCAAAAACGGCAGCTCTCTTCGATCTGCGGAAACCCGGTTTGATCTGCGCATATTCTTTCTCAACGAGCTTGGACGCTGTGCAGGCGGCGAGACGGAATGGCACGCGATTGCCCATGGCGCAAGCCTTGAGCAAAAGGGCGTTGGTATCTTCCTGGCCGGACCGTCGGGCTCGGGGAAGTCGACGCTATCTGCTTATCTTGTGCACCGGGGGTGGCGTCTTTTGGCGGAAGATTCGACCGCTTTTGATGAAAACCTCAAGGTGCAACCGCTTCCATTCTCACTTAGCGTTAAATCAGGCAGCGTGGATTATCTTGCGCAGTTCTTTCCTGATCTGTTGTCAGCGCGAGAGCATCGCTTGGGAGCGCGACGTGTCCGGTATCAACCACTCGTGGCTGCACAAATCGCGCCAGAGCCAGCTTCGCTAGATTTTTTGTTCCATGTTCAGTTCGATCCGAAGCTGGATCATGATGATTGTCAGATCTCAGAAATGACCCCAACCGACCGATTGGAATTTTTCTTGAATAATCAGAGTTATGTAAACTTTGAACAGATTGACCAAAGTGCTTTCTTTGAGTTCTTAAAAAGTGTTCCAGCTTTTGGCATTACCTACGGCAGTTGTGAGGCGGCTGAACATGCCATCAAAGGTCTGCTTAAAAAATGCTACGGAAATACTGAGCTGGATCTTTCCAGAGAATGTGCCACCTCCTTTGTGAATGGATCTTAACACGCAAGTGGTGTAGGCCACACAGCGTATTCAGTAAGTATTGAAATAGCGATGTGCTTGCCCTGCGCGAGGGTCGCGCCCAAGAGGATTTAGATGCAAAATTCGCCGATTACCCGAGACGGGCGCGAGGCCCTGCTGGTCGATGACGATGATGACGTCATCGATATACGCGCGATTTTTCGCACGCTTTGGCTGGGGAAGTGGACAATTATCATTTGTGGTCTGTTCGGTGTTGTTTTTGGCTATCTCGCGGCCTCTCAGATCGATCCCAAATATCGTGCGACCGCGAAACTGCTGCTCGATACGCAGCAGGCGGACGTTATGCAGGGGGACGGCGTTTTGCAAGCGGCGCGGTTTGGGTCAACCACGCTGCAGACACATACTGAGATTCTGCAATCTACACAACTAATCAACCGTGTCATCGAGAAGCTCAACCTGGCGGAAGCGCGCGAGTTTCAACCCAAGCCAATCGAAGAGCGCTCTTTGACGGACCAGGCAAAGGCATGGATCCAGCAACAAGTTGCAGTGCCAGTTGAGATCAACGACTTTCTCATTGATGTTGGTCTACGCCCTGCACCAAGAGCGCCCCTGCCCCCGGATGTTGCGGCTGAGCGTAAACGGCTTGGGTTAGTGCGCCAAATTGAAAGCGGCATGTCCCTAAAGCCCATCTTGGACAGCCGGGTGATCGAGGTGAGCTTCACATCGGGCAGCCCACGGCTGTCCGCGCAAGTCGTCAATGAGATTACCAATCAGTATTTGATCGACCAGCTTGAAGGCAAACTTGAGACTACACGCAATGCAGTCGGATGGCTCACGACCAGAGTGGCTGATCTACAGGTTCAAGTCTCAGATGCAGAGCGTGCTGTCGAAGACGCTTATGCGGCTCTTTCTGAAGATGCTGGCCAAAGCCTTGATGTCACACAACAGCAAATCAAATCGCTTACGGGGGCCTTGTCTGTACAACGTAATGAACTTTCGGTGAAACAAGCGCAATTCTTGCGTCTATCGCAAGCGGTCGAAGAGGGTCGTGATCTTGGTGCTCTAACAGAGTTTCGAGAGTCAGAGATTGTAAGTGCCTTTCGAAGCCAGGAAAGCGAATTGCTCGCACAACGCACAACGCTGAGTGAAACTGTTTCAGAAGGACATCCTGCGCTTGTGCGTCTGAACGCTCAAATCGAAGGGGTGAGAGACAATATCACAGCAGAGGCCAATCGAATCCTGCAGTCCATTGAAGTCGATCTCGAAGCATTGCGGTTTGCGGAGGCTGAGTTGGTCACTGAAATTCGTGATCTTGAGAATAAAGCGGCCGATCAGTCACGGGCGGCCCTTGAGATTCGCCAGCTCGAGCGCGAGGCAGAAGCCAGCCGCATCCTCTATCAAAACCTCCTGTCCCGCCTTCAGGAATCGACTCAAGAGGAAAGCCTGCAAACAGCGGATGCCCGTGTTATTTCTCCTGCAGAAGTCCCAGCCTCCCCGCTTGGCACATCAGCACGACGCACGCAATTTGTGTATGCGATTTTAGGGGTGTTCGCGGGTATTGGCATCGTTGTTCTCTTTGACCGTCTGAACAACACATTCCGTTCTCCGCAACAGCTTGAACAAATGACAGGTCTCACCGTCCTTGGTACCGTGCCGCTGGTTGGCAGCCGTATGAAGAGAGCGGATGTGATGAGCCAGTTGAGGAACAAGCCAAACTCAGCCATGGCGGAATCGGTGCGCAACCTCAGAACATCCTTGCTCTACTCGAACGTGGATAACCCTCCAAAGGTCGTCATGTTCACATCCTCTGTCCCACGTGAGGGGAAATCGACAACATCCATGCTTATCTCGCTGACCTCACAACAGATGGGCCGATCCGCTATCATCGTCGATTGCGACCTTCGTAAGCCGACGCTGAGCAAAGTTCTTAATGTTAAAGACAACGAAACTGGCCTCCTTTCCGTGATCAACCAAACGGCAACGCTTGAGGAGGCGATCTATACCGAGCCTGATTCAGGTCTCCATGTTCTGATGACAAAAGCGACAGAACGAAATGCATCCATCAACGCCGCTGATGTGCTCTCATCACGCCGTTTTAAAGACCTTGTCGCTGAACTGTCTCAAAAATACGATCTTGTGGTTCTGGATACTCCGCCAACGTTGGTTGTGACAGATGCGCGCATCGTTTCGGCTATGTCTGACGCCGTTGTTTTTGCTGTTAGATGGGACAAAACGCCGCGAAGCGCTGTTTTGGAAGGTATCAAAGAACTCGCATCTGTCGATGCGAAAGTCTCAGGTATTGTGATGACAATGGTTAATGAAGCGAGAGCTGTGAAGTATGCCTACGATGGCTATCATTACTACAAAGGTAAGTATCGAGACTATTATCAGTCGTAAGACGTATCAATTAGCCAGCTAACTAGTTTTCTGGGACCACTTCAGTTACAAATGAGCTAAGAATACCGTAGATGAAACGCCTCCATGTACTTCCACCTTGTGTGACGGCCTTGCCTGCATTTTCATGTAAAATTTCTGCGCTCTCTCGAGAGTATCACCAACAACAATTTTGAATTCGTCGACCCCTGCCCTTCTAAATTCACAGGATAAGCTCTGATACAATAGCGGCGCGATATCTGTTCCTCTGTTTTCGGCAGAAACAGCGATGGAAAGGAGTTCATATCGAGGTGAGTGTGGGTTCTCATCTCGCCTCTTGAACTGAAGTAGTTCGAAAACTCCCCATAGTTTTTTAGGAATGAGAATATTCGGAATTAAGCTGATAGCTAAACGTGGCCATGATGACAGAAGGGCACGATAGATGCTGCCCATACCAGGGCCACCTGAAACGAAACCTACCACGCGGCCATCTATTTCGTGGGTAATCAGATGATATGCAGGCGTTTGGTCAATTTTCTCATAGAGCAAAGCCAAAAATGGTGGCCCAAGGCGCGCCAAAAAACCCTTACTCAGTGCCGCCATGTGAAGTTGTGCGACCTGCTTGTAGATTTCCGCCCGTGACATTGTCACGAGGCACGAGGCCAGTTTAGTTCCTCTGCAATACTCTTTGGTGGTACAGGCAAGTCATGAAAGATACGCCATACAAGCTGAGTTTTGGGGAATATAACAGCCCAAACGGTTAGAAAGATCAGCACAAAGTAATCCCGCACAGAATACCGTTTTACATAGTATTCTTCTAACAGACCTTTATAAGGCATGATGATATTGTCATAAATGTGATCAGGGTCCTGTGCAGCATGCATCATTTCTTCTTCATTTCGGAATACAACTGAACCTAAACCTGACAAACCGGGACGTAATTTGATAATCTCTTCTCGTGATCTTTCCGGAAAGGCATCGAAGCAACGTTTTGTTTGTGGACGTGGGCCAATAATACTCATGTCTCCAAAAAAAATATTGAGAAGCTGAGGAAGTTCATTTAATTTTGTTCTGCGCAAAAATTTTCCAAATGGAAGAACACGAGGATCATCTTTTAGTGTAACTGTCCCAGTCGTAAGGTTTGGGCTATCCCTCAACATCGTCGCAAATTTGTAAACACCAAACATTTTGCCGCTACGCCCAACACGTTTCTGTTTAAAAAATACCTCTCCTTCACCGGTAAAACGCAAGATAATAGCAACAGGGATCAGTAGAGGAGAGAGTATTACAAGCGAAACGCTTGATAAAAGAATATCTAAAACTCGTATCATCGTTACATCCGATCATCCAAGTATTTCCCAGTTTCTTTATGGTTGAAATCGGGGATCATCTGGTTGAAAAGGTTGACGATTTCCGGCTTATCCCAAGTTTTATACGTACGGATCTTGATGATTTCTGCTAGAAATTGTTCAAGTTTGTCTTCGCTATATGTGGGTTCATTTAAAATCACGCCAATAGAGTTCAAACGATCCATGTCGAGCGTTTCAGCATTTGTAAAGAACTCTTCAAAGTCTTTCTCACCTGTTGTGTCTGATTCAAAGAAGTATACCGGCCATTGCCGTTTGGCGATCAGCTCTGTGACACATCCGCGAGCTTCATCTTCGCTAGCACACTCAAAGGGTGTATACCCGCGCGACTCCAGATAACGCACAGCGACATCCGAGAACCGAGTTAGATTTAAGGTTTCACTCAACTTCGGGAAGAAAATATCACGATTGTTGCCTTTCAGACAAGACATCAAGCACAACTCTCCTGACTCTTGCGGTGTGACGAAGTAGCGGCGAACATCGTTTGGCGCTGAGATTGGTTGATTCTTAGCCAATCTCTGGTTGAAACCATGCAATAACGAGCCGTCAGAAAAGGCTACGTTTGCAAATCGTGCCATCGAGATAGACTGTTTCAAGCTCTCCCGCATCAAAAACATTTCCATGATGCGCTTACTTGCGCCCATCATATTGACAGGGTTTGCGGCCTTGTCAGTGGATACGCAGAAGTACTTTTGTGCGCCTTTATCACGGACAGCTACAAGAGTAGAAATCGTATTCAATATATTTACTTCGATCAGCCGCATGAGCGTGAAAGGATCTTTTTCACTACGTACATGTTTGAGAGCAGAGAGGTTCAGGACATAATCGTAGGGATCTTCTGCAGCAATCAAAGCATTGAACTCAGGTCTTCCACAGTCGATCGCGAATGTACGGAAGTCTCCATCATTATATCCTAAAGTACTTCGAATATCGCGAACCAACTCAACCATATTATTTTCACTAATATCAACAACATGTAGTGCTTTCGGATTTCTTTTGAATATCTCACGCGTTACTGCCTGACCAATTGAGCCAGCGCCACCAATAACTAAAAACCGCGATGATCGAACGATCTCGCAAAGTTCCTTATCATTATTGGAAATATCAGCAGTAAAAAGGGGTGAATTTCGGCCAATAAGGTTTAAAATATCCATTAAAGCTCTCCTATTTTACCCACAGGGACACTAGAAGGCAAATTCACGACGCGTTCTTCAAGCCATTTAGCGTTTTTAAGATCGTCACTTTGGCAATTCTGGAACATTGGAAGTGTATCCATCAAGCGCCAAATAGGGCGAGTCATTACCCCATTTGCATTTGTGTGTTGAAGGAAGGCTTCGCGTGCTTCTAGATCTTCGAGGATTATGGCGTTAAGCCAATGATTTGGGCTTGTACCCTCAATACCATCTACGAATTTTCCACCATTTCTAGAGAAAAAATCACGATAGAGGCCCGCTAACTCTGCCTTGATCTCTAACATTTGCGGCAACTTCTCCATCTGAGCACAACCCAGCGCTGCGTTAAGATTGGGCAATCGATAGTTATACCCTATCTCATCATGAACGAATTCGTATGGGTGGGGAACTTTGGCTGTAGTTGTTAGGTAAAGCCCCCTTTTTGCCAATACCTCCTTGTCGGCAAGGATCATACCTCCGCCACCTGTGGTTATCACCTTGTTTCCATTAAAACTCAACGTTCCTAGAGCACCAAACGTTCCTGTATGTTGGTCACCCACATAGGATCCCAGAGACTCGGCGGCATCTTCAATCAATGAGATGCCGTAGGCGCAACAAATCTCTGCAACTTCGGCAATACGTAGCGGTAGGCCGAACGTGTGCATTGGAACGCAGGCCGTAACTCGCGCACCTGTTGTGCGGTTAAATGCCCGTCCGTCACGAAGTTCGGTATGGTTTTCTAGCCATTTGGCAAGCGCAATAGGGCTAAGCCCCATTGTATCGCGGTCTACATCAATAAAGACCGGATTAGCGCCAATGTAGCTTATTGCGTTACAGGTTGCTACAAAAGTGAGTGATTGCGTTAACACTTCGTCGCCCTGCTCAACTCCGGACAGGATCATAGCCATATGTAGAGCTGCTGTACCGTTGGTTGCTGCCACCGCATGGCGCGCACCAGTAAAACGAACGCAGTGCTGTTCGAACTCGTTCACCCGAGCACCTACGGATGACACAAAATTACTGTCGATGCAGTCCATTAAATACTGACGTTCGTTGCCTTCGAATATTGGACGATGTAAAGGAACTTTTTCTTCACCATAGTACTCTTTGATATGCGCGATTAATGCGTCTGTTACATTCTGCTTTCTCGAATACATTACTCTTTCCACTAACCTGCCGAGTGTTTTCTGTCTGTTAGAAAGGGACAGCTTTTATCATCTATTCGGAATTCGTACGGGGGGCACCATGCAATCGCTTGTTCAGCATTTTGGAATAAAACATGTATAGGTGCTGAAGTATTTGCTGCCTGTCAAACCTTTTTGCCCAGATAATGCCATTCTCACCATGTTGTGCCCGCAGATTAGGATCATCGAGGTATTGGCTTAGCGCGCAAGACAGCTGGTGTATGTCTTTCGGATCGGTCAACAGTGCGTTGAACCCGTGTTTTGCAGCGTCCCGTGTTCCTGTACCTGTAGTAGTAACAACAGGCAGCCCCATGGCCGCAGCCTCGACGACAACATTGCCAAAACCCTCCCAATGGGCGGGAAGCGTGAAGACGTCCATGACCGCAAGGTGAGCTGCCACATCGTCAACCTTCCCCACGGCGATGATGCGCGGATCCTTCATCATGGTCCGTTTGATATCTTTTGATACGGGTTGGGCGTCTTCAAACGGCCCGACTAACAGCAAAACAGTGTCCGGGTAGGCGTCGCGTAAGCTTTTTTTCCAAGCCATGATGAGATCTTCAATGCCTTTGCGCGGGACAAGCCGACCGACAAATCCGATGACTCGGGCTTGGGAGGGAATACCCAGACGCGTGCGCATTTTGGTCCGTGCGTCCTGCGACCAATGATCTGGATCGTAATGGACTAATTCCACGCCAGAGCTGCCCGGCCCCAATACGTGGCATTTTTCCTGAGCAAAGAGACCTTGCTCCAGCGCCAGTTCCCGAAGGCTTTCGGTTTCACAGACAACATGTGTGGCCATGCGCCCGGTGATTTTCTCAATGGCGATCTGCAAGCGCTCGGCGAACCCGGTCAATGACTCATGGCGCAGCCCGCGCAAGTGGTAGATACGGATCTGAACGCGCAGCAGCCAGCCTGCAAGGATATATAAAAACCCCGCCTTTGGCGTGCCGGCGTTAAGGATGTGAGGGCGATAGCTTAGGAGTGTTTTTAACACTTTAAACAGCGAGGCCAGATCCTGTAATGGCCTTGGCTCACGCGCCATTTCGACTTCGAAAACGATGGGACTTTCTTCGCGGATGATACGCTCTAACTCCGGGCCGGTAGAGGTCGCAATCGCAACATCCATACCACGCTCGCGAAAAAAACGTGGCATGCCGTAGAAGAAAATTACACTGTCAGAAACAGTGACAGCACTGAGAATGCGTGGCGGCGTTTGGGCTTGGTCAGTCATATTGGAAGTTTTCAAAATCCTGCGCATAGAGGCGTTCGACAATCTTGCGAGTAGTGGGGGTATAGGCGGATTCGAAATCACTTGAGTGCCCCGAGCGGTTTTCATGCCCTATGTGAAGCTCACGCCTAAGACGCTCGGACAGCGTTTGGCTGACCTCTCCCATGGCCTCCACCTTGCCGACATAATCCACAAGCAGACGATCGGCCGCAAAAATAAAGTCGCTCTGAGGCTGAAATATCACGTTTCGGGTGCGCAGATCATCCGGGTTGGGGGTGTCCAGCCATTCTTCTACGAAGGCATCAAAGCTGCGAAAAGCCTGGCCTTGATATTGGGCGGGATTGCGTATGGCACCGCTGCCCGTACTCCCTTTTCGGGCAAAGGAATAAGCCGAGAGCAAGCGATCCCGCGGGTGTCGTACAACGGCAAATTTGAACAGCTTATCATAAGCCGTGCCCATTTGCTTGCGGATCTGTTGAGCTGTAAAGTGCCCGGCGCGCCGTCCGATGGTGGCATTGGCCACAGAAGTCCCTGCTGATTTAGGGATATGCACAAAAATCACGCCTGCAGCTTTGTAGCGCCGAACGCACATTTGGAGGTAAATCCAATCCGACATAGATTGGCTTATCACGCGATCAGCCAGTGATTTAATAAGTATCTTGGTTGCGGGTTGCATCGTGGATCTATGCTCAGGTCGGCGAGGACACACGCCACAGCAAAGATGCTGCCGCGTAGCGTAGACGCCCGATTTCCGATTGTTTTTGCGCCCTCTTCTTTTTCACAAAACGCCTCGTTTCCTCGACCGCACCCGAGATGGCAGATGTGATCTCTTTTGCTTCGGATTGCAATTCTTGGTCTAGACGGTTGGAGATATTGCTGGCGTAATGGAACACCTTCGTGCGGGCCCGCCATTTTTTTCGCCCAAGGATGGGATCGCTGGCGTTCCATTTGGTGTCTAGGGACAAGACGCGGGCGGGATCATTGAAGATAGTTCTGACCAGAGCGACCTGATCATAAGGACTTGCGAGAGAGTGAAAATTTTCATTCCAAGACTGAAAGAACTGATCCGCCGCCGGGCGCTTGGCAAAGAACATCACGCCGCTGTTCCAATGCGGGCAATCGCCGACTGTCAGCCCCTCCATAATGGTGACATCCGCCTTGCCCTTGCGGGTCTGGGGGTAAGGGTTAAGCCGGAAGGCGAGGTCAAAGTCATCGAGGAACCGAAAGCCTGTGTCGAGCGCGCCCAAAACCACCGTGTCGCAATCCAAAAACAGCGTCCGGTCATAGGGACTGATAGTGTTGATCGACGTCTTGATCGCACGGTTATTGGCCTGGTCCTCTTCAAGCACCGCAAGTGTATCGTCGTCGCGCAGGAGGGGTATATCGGTTTTTGCGATGGCCAGATTGGTCACAAGACAGATTGGCAGGTCAGGGTTGGTTTTGCGCAAGCTTCGTATGGAACGCAAGGCCATCACAAGATATGGAGATCCAAACGCCAAATAGATAATGCCAGACGTTTTAGACATGTTTTATTGCTTTCCAATGCCCAGTAGATGGAGCGCTCTTATAGGTTACAATTGCCAAGGTCAAAGCTGACAAAATCCAAAATTGCGCGCGATCCACATCGCTTGAGGAACTATACGACAAACCGATGTACAGCAACAGCGCGCACCCCAGAATAGAGCGCCGCCGCACTGCCTCCCATGCGATTCCCAGAAAGAAAACGAGGACCATCCCCAAGCCAATCATCCCAAAGGTGGACAAGCTTCCAACCCAAACGGAATGTGGGTTGGGCAGCGCACCGATCCCACTGCCCACCAGGAGTTGGAGATTGCTGATACTAGAAAAATGATCTTCCCAAAAGCGCAGTCGGATATTGTTCTCCACTGTGGGCGCGCGCGCTAGTCTGAGCGACACCTCCGCCCCGTCAAAGAAGGGGATAGTGACCGACTCGCCAGAGGCGATGAACCCTGCAGCAAAGGTGCCCGCAACGCTAAGAGCAACTATAACCACTATGCTTGACAGCGGGATTCTTTCACGCCCCAGCAGGATATAGGCTACAAAGCCTGCGGTGATTGCGATCACGGCGGCAAACATTGGCATGCGGGACCCAGTGTAGAACATGCCAAAGCAACAAATTAAAGCTGTCCCAATCAAGAACAGTTTTTGTTGCATATGTTTTATCTGCCCGGACGCCGCCAGCAACACTGTGACAATGAGGGTAAAAGCCAGCATGCGAGAGATCCCCGAGGGCGAAGACCCATGCACCCCTAATGACAGCCCAAGTTCGGCCCCCCGCGCAAGATAGGCTTGGCCCGTTGTGATGAGTAGAAAAAGATAGGCCGCTACAACTACGCCGCCGATCATGATTGCGGCGTGAAGCCCTTGCAAAGATCTCGGGTTGGTGCCGATCTTTGGAAGAATATGGATCCACACGCTCAACATCCCAAGCAGAACGATGAGCGTTGCAAATCGGTCAAACCGAAAGCGTGGGTCCATTATTCCAATGACCGCGGCCAAAAAGAGAAAGACTACGATCGTTCGGACAAAACGCTTTTCAAGTCGCATTCGTCCCTTTGCAAAAAACAGCCGTGTAAGCACCCCGGCGGCAGCACCCAGAACGATCCACCATCCCACCTGCAGACCAGCCAGTGTTGCTACCTGCTGGAATCCCGCTGCGACCATTAAAAGCGGTACGAGCGCAAGTGGCAATGTTAGAATACTGAGTGCCGCAAAAAGCGCGCCGATAACGATCCCTAAAGGCTCGGCAAACGTCAGCAGAACAATCGTGATGAGTCCTGGCCCGGCAACACCGGCCGCTTTGGCAAGGGTGATTGGACTGTCGTGCTGCATCATCCGGCATCCCGTCGGTTTTCAAGGCGTGTGACGCGCACAGATCCTTTGGGCTCCAGTATCGGGTCAAGCAGTGTCCAAAGCGCATGCTGGGCATTCTGTTGCGAAGTCAGGCTGATATACCATTGGGTTTCTTGTGCTTCGGTCCAGTTTTCACGGGCGGCCAGTTTAGCGGCGTGCCAACCCTTTTGCGCGTGCACCTCCACCAGTTGGATACGGCGGTCGCCGTAAATTTGCTCCAACAGGTGCCGAAACCGAGTGCCGTCAACCAGTTCTTTGTCTCGTCGGATAAGATGGTACAAAACTGCCCAGGCAATTTGCACCAACCCTTGATCCAGCAAGATGACCCTAGCCGTCTTTCTATAGAATGGCAGCACCGAAATCGCATTGATGCTCAGAACCAATCTTCTAGCGCGTGGCAAGTCCTGACGCCAGATCCAGTGGGTAAGGGTAACCGTGGCCTTGGGCCAATGCATTAAGGCTTGCACACAAAGCCAAATCTTCCAATTTGTTCGTTTCATCCTGGAAACCCCGCCGAGCTGCAAGCTATTTGCCTGTGCCTGACGCCCAAGGGTTCTGAAACCTTCTGACAGGGCAGCGCAAAAATATGTCTTACCGGAACCGGGCAGACCTGTGCATTCGACAACCTGGCTCGAGGAGACAATACCTTCGGCGTTTAAGGAGGAAAGGAGCGTCATATCAGCAGGACTTCATCTGCATTTTTGCGCGGATACGGGACAGCGTGTATTCGGTGGGATCAGCCCGGTCTGTGCGAAGCGTAGAATAGTTGCGATTGTGCAACTCAGCTTCGATCCAGCCAAAGGCCTCCTGATAGCGAGCAAACAGAGCTTGTAACTCAATACCATCGAACATTGTGAGGGCGGGCAATTGATTGTCCAGGCGCGTCTGGATCGAAGACATGGCAATGTCGGAGGAGGCCGCGTGCAACAACACAAGACGGGTGTCAGGCAAGGTGCGCGCCTGCGTAAGGAGTCGATCCACCATCCTGCGATCCATGTAGATACCCGCCATGCGGCATGACAGCAGCGATTGGAGCACGCCCTGATCCAACACCTGTATTCGGGTTGAGCCCGGGCGCACCTCACGGCCAATCCGGTCCGCCAGCACAACGGCGCGCAACAAAAGTTTGAGCTGCCACCTGCGTATCTTTTCTGGCTTGGAGCGGCTGAAAGTGCCCGATTGTTTGAGCGTGCGCATGATATCACCAAACATGCGCGCGCCCAGCCCCGCATACCGCAGATATGCCGCCAACCGCCCTTCGGTTCGCGACATAAAATTGAGCGTGGCAAAGTCCGAGCCTGCGCTTAAATGATTTGTCAGAAAGCTCTTCCCACTCCCTGGAATCCCAACAAACTCGATTACAGTCCTCTGGGAAGGAGTGGCCTCACTTGGCATAACTCGGGCGCTCCTCCGCAAGGTTCCAGAGCGCGCCCAACTCTTTGTCAAAGGAAACCGGGTCAATCCGCGCGTGACCCAGACTCGGGGCTATAGTTGTTTCTCCAAAGCGAATAGTTTCATCGTCAATGTTATAGAGATCAACCCTCAAGAACCCATAATCCGCCGCAATGGTTTCGGCGACGTCGATCATTTCATCTAGATTGGCAGGGCGGGCCTTTTCGGGACCATTAGGGTAGCCGATGCGCACATCCATGCGTTTCCAATCCCGATCATAGATTGCCCGCGTGTGATCGACGAAACGACCGAAGTCGACCTGAATGCAATACACCCGCCCATGGAAAACGAAAAATTTGTAGTCCAGGGGCACTTTTCCATGACCGTCTGTGAGAAAGGCCTCGACCATCAAGCGCTTGGGGATTTCTCCATACCACCATTCGTTCGAATAATAGTAAAACTTGTCAAAAATCCGATCGTGCATCTGGAAAATCGACCAGGCCTTTTGCCGGGCAAGTTCGGGCTCACAACGAGTTTCTTTGTCATGAATGAAGAGGCTTTTGGGTCCGCAGGAATTGGTAGCTTTCAGGACAAAGCGGTTAGGATATTTGAGTGGGTCAATTGCTACGGGATCATCTGTGATATCATAAACTTCCGTCAGGTACTTGGTGCCGACGCGCGCTTCAACTAGGGCGCGACTTGCGTATTTATCCTGCAAGATCAGTGCATCGCGAAAGCCCCGATCCAGCTTGCGTGCCGTTAGTTTTTCATTCCATGTTCTGGGGTTCGTAAGATCCAGAGCATATCCCGTATGCCTACGAAACTGGATCTTTTCATAAAGGCGCTCGCCAAGAGCAATACGCGATGCATGGCGAAAGGTTTTTTTTATGTTCATGGCGAAATGGGCCCAAAATAGTTCTATTCAATTAGGATTTATAGGTTTGCGGGTGCGTAGGAGTTGTTTCGCTCCACGCAGAGTTTGTGCATAGAATAGAACAAAATAAAGCACAATTTTTGCAGGCACCGGCAGAGTATCCGCCGCGATGACATGAATGCCCAGACATACAGCCAGAGTGGCAAGAGCCCGTAGCAGGACCCTGATCAACTTGGAGAAGACCGTGGGAAAGAATTTATAAATACTCCACTGCATGCGGAGTCTCAAAATGACCATGCTGATAACGACTGCATAGGCCGTACCCACTAACCCGAACTCATTAGTCATATAAACAGTTAAAGGCAGTGCGACGAAAAAGAAATTCGTGATCAGCAAGCGGAACAGAAGATCGGGGCGCCCGCTGGCCTGGAACAACTCCGCCGCAGGCCCACCCATGGCAAAGACGATCCCTGATAGAGCCAGTATTTTGATAGGTGCTTTCATATCATACCATTCCGCCTCAAAGACCAATTCAACCAACCAGTCAGCATGCAGAAAGAATGATAGCGAGATTGGAAAGATCAGTAGCGTCATATACCGCGTGGCACTGCTAAAGATCCGGGCAGTCTCATGTGAATCGCCCTGCACTCGACTGAGCACGGGCAGCATGATTTTGTTGACAACTGTCGATATCGAGGACCTTAGCACTTCTGTCACCAAATAAGCCATCGTGTAGAGGCCCAGAGAAGTTGTCCCGAGAATGTAGCCTACGATCAATGTATCTGAACGTGTGCGTAAATACTGAATGATTTTGCTGCCGAAGCTGTAAGCGCTGAACGACAAAATATCCATCAGCGCGACGACTGAGAACCGCAATCTGGGGTGCCACCGTGACATGGCAAAAAGTGCGATGGCTCTGAAAGAAAAGAGGACCAGTTGCTGGAGCGCGAGGCTCCAGACACCGGCCCCCAAAGAGGCCAGAACAATAGCCACTACTGATGACAAAAGCACCGCTAAGATTTCGGCAATGACAATCGGACGGAACCGCAAACGCCGTGTTAGCCGGACCAGCGGCACAATTGATATGCAGTTAAACAAAATGCTACCGCTCATCACTAAAGACAGCTCGAACAGCAATGGTTCGTCATATAGAGTGACCAGAAGAGGGGCCACTGCTGCGACAAAAAACACGGTCACCACAGCTCCGAAGACAAAATGGAACCAAAACGCACTGTCAAAGCGTACCAGCGTCAGCGGGTCGCGGGGGCGTTGGATCAACGCACGCTTGATACCAAGGTCCACGATCACCATTGCAAGACCGAGCGCCACAATAACTAGTGCTACAAGGCCAAACTGTTCGGGCACCAACAGGCGCGCCAACACCAGACGAACAACAACGGACAAGCCCTTAGTAACAAGGAGATTGAGGGCACTCCAGAATACACCGCTACGCATCTGCTTGTTTCGGGTTTTCCGGGCGACACTCATCTGATTGAGTGTCCCCGTTGGCAATAGGCCCTGAAAAGAGCAAAAACAGGTAACCTCACCTCTGGCGGAGCAAAGAGCTGCGCGTAAGCATAGCTTTTCTTAGCAGCTGCCTGCGCCAGCGTGGCACAGCCTGTGAACTGCTTATCCGTTTTCTTGCTCAAAGCCTCTGATATGCGCTGAACAAGAGATGTGTCCTGATGGTCGGTCATTCTGCTTTGTCTGCCATAACGCAGCAGCTTGGCAAGGTGAGAGCCGATAAAACCGGCTATGCCAGTCAAGAAAACCATCATCGGTTAACTTCAGCGCAAGTCTTAACCCCTACGTTCGCGTGATGCGCCCAAGTAATACGGTCCATCCAAGGCACATTACAATCGTTGGAAGCGCTGGAGTGACAAAGGCATCTTCGCGCAGATGATGATGGGCCTGGTGGCCAAGGTCTGTGTTCCCCAAGTTCCAAAGGTGGCGTCCATAGTCAGGCGTTCCCCCTGGGGTGCCCAGCCACGGAGCCGGATGAGGTTTGTCTTCACAACTGTATCGCCAATGAACACAACCCGCTCTGGCATCCGGGCGATAGCTAAAGCTTCGAGCCTTTAACCTGACCCATATCCTGCCTCGCAAAAGTAGTTCCAACATTCTTGCGGTGTGAATAAAGCTTTTCGAGTTTAACTTGAGACATCGCATATCGCTTTTCGCGTTCGACCAAAGGGAGAGGCAGCGAAGAAGTGATTCAAGTTTTACTCGAAACGCTATAGGTTGCAGACTTCGGCCAATGCATCGAACATCTGATCGAAGTTTCTAGCACCGATCCCTCGCAGGTGCGCTTTGAGTTTTGAGAAGGCCATTTCGATGGGATTGAGATCCGGCGAGTATGGCGGCAAGTAGAGGAACCAGCAGCCGACGTCTTTCAAAGCCTGCGCAGCATCCTTGTTGCGATGCGTCGCGAGGTTGTCGCAGATTACGAC
>JBGCFS010000172.1:0-29793 GCA_045107035.1 Hyphomicrobiales bacterium | reverse complement strand
ACCCGGTCCGGTAGCTGACCAACCTTATAGACCGGGCTTTTGATCTCTTCAGCCAGTCTTGAAAATTCTTGACGACGTTGTGACGGATCCGGAATGGGCACAGCAGCAATCAGTGTCTTTGTGTAACGGTGTTGCGGGTTGGAGAAAACTTGTTCGCGTGATCCCATCTCTACAATCTGACCCATATACATGACCGCGACCCGGTCCGAGATATTCTCTACCACTGCCATATCATGAGAGATGAACAGATAGGCAATGCCATACTCTTCTTGCAGCTCTTTGAGCAATGCCAATACGCGCGCCTGTACAGAAACATCCAACGCGGCGACACTTTCGTCAGCGATAATGAGTTTGGGCCTGAGAGCTAGCGCGCGGGCGATACAAATACGCTGACGCTGCCCACCGGAAAACTCATGGGGATAGTTCTCCATCTGGTTGGTGTGCAAACCAACCCGTTCAAACAACTCTGCAGTTCGGGCCTTACGCTCTTCAGCTGTCCCAACTTTGTGGATAAGCATTGGTTCGGACACCAAATCACCGACCCGCATTCTAGGGTCAAGAGATGCGTACGGATCTTGGAATATCATTTGAATATCCCGATGTTTTGCAGCCCCAACCAAGCCGGAAGTATCACGCGTTGTCTGCTTCAAATGCACGCTGCCAGAGCTTGGAACCAGGCCAATCAAAGCTTTTGCAATGGTGGATTTCCCACAACCGGATTCACCGACTAAAGAAAATGTTTCCCGGTTTCTTATTTCAAAAGAAACACCGTTAACGGCATGCACATGATGCGTGGTCTTGCCAAAAAAACCACCTTTGATATCGAACTGAACACACAGATCATCAACCTCCAACAGCGTATCTTTTTCCTCAACCTTGGAGCGCTGCAACGCCGCTTTGCGCATACCATCACCCAATCGCGGAACAGCCGCCAGCAATTGCTTGGTGTAGTCATGAGACGGTCTTGCGAAAATATCTGCAACGTCACCATGCTCAACAAGCCTGCCCTTTTGCATAATCACAACACGGTCGGCCATTTCCGCAACGACACCCATATCGTGAGTTATGAGAATAATGCTGGTTCCGTGTGTCTTTTGTAAATCCCGCAGCAGTTCCAGTACTTCACCCTGAACTGTGACATCCAGCGCAGTGGTAGGTTCATCCGCGATCAGAATATCTGGCTCAAGGGCCAAAGCCATCGCAATCATAACACGTTGGCGCATACCGCCAGAAAGTTCATGCGGGTGTTGTTTCAGCCTTTGTTCAGCTTGTGGAATACGCACAGAATTCAGCGCCTCAATCGCCTTCAGCCTTGCTTCGCGATTTCCCAACGAACTGTGAGCCTGAATTGCCTCGATCAACTGGCGACCGATCGTCAAAACAGGGTTCAGCGAGGTCATCGGCTCCTGAAAAATCATCGCAATTCGGTTGCCGCGCACATGTCTCATGTGGCGTTCGCTAGCTTGTGTCAGATCACGTCTGTCGAAATTGATGGCACCGCCAGTAATACGGACGGCCGGCTTTGGTAACAGGCCCATCACCGCCAGTGAGGTCATGGATTTTCCTGAACCGGATTCGCCCGCAATACAAAGCGTTTCACCGCGGTTGAGGGTCAGCGACAATCCATCAACAAGCGGAACCAACTCGGTTTCTGACCTTGCAGAAATCACCAAATCTGTGAGTTCAAGAATTCGGTCATTTATGTCGTTGGGTGCGCCTTTTGAAACCTCAACAGACGCGTCCTTAACGGAGACTTCACTCATTCCAGTACGCACCTAGGGAAATAGAATGACACAACCCAATTCGGCATATCAACAATTTCGCTGATACGCAGATCACCGCAAGTTGATACGAGCATATACGCATCAACCGGGTTCATATTATAGCGAGCAGACAACAGATCAACCATTTGGCTGACCGCGCCCTTTGCGCCTTCCATGAGATCAGCGCCGATGCCTGTCGTCACTTCATAGCCTTTGGCATCCAGATGGTTCGTCACCGGCCCTGGCGTTGTAAAGCGCGGCATTGCGAGGTTTGCATCTTTCACCAAATCTAGTGTCAGAACAACATCCATAGGGGATTCAATGGCCGTGCCACAAACCTCACCATCGCCCTGCGCAGCGTGCGTATCGCCAACCGAGAACAATGCGCCCGCAACTTCCACTGGAAGGTAAAGCGTGGTTCCTGCTGCCAAATCACGAATATCCAGGTTTCCTCCAACGCGCCGGGGTGGCACAATTGAATGCAGGCCGTGTTCTGCTAGAGCGTTACCGATTGTTCCCGCAAATGGTTTAAGTGGGACACGCCCATGCTCGCCAAATAAAGCCGGCTCAAGAGTACCGGGATCGTATTTCCATATGGTCAGCGCGGGATCAGTAAATTGATCTGCAAGCAATCCAAATCCAGGAATATTCGCAGTCCAACCAAATCCGGATGGTTTAAAGCTGTCGATAGAAACTTTGACAGCATCTCCAGGTTCGGCACCCTCTATGTAGATCGGGCCCGAGACAGGATTGATTTTACCAAAGTCCAGAGTTTTGACATCGTCAACAGTGCTCGACGGGCTGAGTTGGCCCGCAGAGCTATCATGACAGTGAAAAAGGATGGTCGAACCCGGCTCCACTGTTTCAGCTGGGACAAACGAGTTGTCCCAGCCAAAGTGGTGCTGTGCACCATGAATTGTGTAATTGCAATTCTTACACATTATTCAGTCACATACGCATAATCATAGTTGATCGGGATGGAAACCGGATCCACGTAAAGAGCATCAGCTCCGCCCATACGTTTGGACTTCATTGTAAAGCGTTGCTCATTGAAAACCGGCACCCAAGGTGCGTCTTCCATGACAGCCATGTAAACATCGCTCCACATTTTGAGGCGATCATCCACCATAGATGCATCGGTTATGCTGTCCGCTTTAGTGGCCATAGCATCCAGCTCTTCGTTGCAATACCATGACCAGTTCCATCCCCCGACAGTTGCACCATCACAGCCAAGAATTGGGCCATAGAAGTTGGAAGCATCCGGGAAATCCGCGATCCATGCCATACCACCGGACCAAATCATCGGTGCCTGATCTTCTTCACCACCTGCGGCAATCACATTAGCGCTGGCAAGGGATTGGATTGCAGCTTTGATGCCGATATTAGCCAGATCCTGTTGAATTGCCTGTGCAATCCGAGGGTTTGGATCAGTGTTCATGACGAAAAGTTCTGTTTCAAACCCGTCAGGAAATCCAGCTTTGGCCAGAAGTGCTTTAGCGCCATCAGGATCAAACGGATATCCGTCATAACCATCTGTGTAACCAGGCATGGTTGGCGGCAGTGGCTGTGTTGCCGGAACCGCACGTCCATTTATAACCTGTGTAATGCGCTCTTTGTTAATGGCCATGTTTACGGCCTTGCGCACGTCCAGATTGTCAAATGGTGGCATTTTGACATTAAGCGTGATGTAACCAGTGTGAAGTTGACCGCCTTCAATAACCCGAGCTTTTTGCTCAGGATCAGCCATTACTTCTTGGAATTTCGCTGGTGGGATACCATCTCCGGGAATGTCCACTTCACCTTTTTGGAGACGCAGCAAGGCCACAATTGGCTCCTGCCCAACTTCAAACGTGATTGTGTCCAGATAAGGCAAACCTTCGCGCCAATAATCAGCATTCTTGGCGAACACTAATTTCTGGCCAATTGTCCACTCATCCAGCTTGAATGCACCCGTTCCAACCGGCGACTTACCGAAATCATCACCGGCTTCCATGACAGCCTCTTTCGCGACAATAGAGGCGAAATTCAATGCCATGACGTGAAGGAATGTTGCATCAGGACGAGAAAGCTCAATCTTGATGGTCATCGGGTCGACGACACTGACGCCTTCAAGCGCCATCGCGGATCCATCCGACATTTGATCATAGCCTTTGATGGAACCGAAGAAACCCGCACCAGGGCTTTGTGTCTCAGGGTTTGTAACCCGGTCCAATGAGTACTTTACATCTTCAGCCGTCATTTCACGTCCGTTGTGGAACTTCACACCGGAACGCAGCTTGAACGTAAAAGCCTGACCATCGTCGGAAACCTCATAGCTTTCTGCCAGACCAGGACGCAAATTTGTGGTGCCCGGTTCATAGTCCATAAGTCCGTCAAACAGACTTTTGATCATGGACCAGTTTTGCCAATCATATCCGATAGCTGGGTCTAACGTTGCCACATCATCCTTGTAGGTTACGACGATATCGCCGCCGGGTTTTGCATTAGGATCCAGCATCTCAGCGGCTATTGCCGGTGCTCCCGCAGTCATGATCGCAATTGCCGTAGCGGCAACTGTATTTAAAAGACAGTTTTTCATGCGTATTCTCCGTGGTTAGGGTGTTGTCTTGGGAAGAAATTGTTCATCGCAGTTTGATCCTTGGATCGATGAACGGAGTAATCATATCGGCAAGCAAATTGCCGAGAACGATTGCGCAAGCAGAGACAAGTGTGACGCCCATGATAATCGGAATATCAACACGTTGAATTGCCTGCCATGCAAGCTGACCAATACCCGGCCAACCAAAGACACTTTCGATGACGACGATACCGCCCATAAACAGACCAATATCGATACCAATCATCGCAATTATGGGCAGGATTGCATTGGGAAGAGCGTGGCGAATGAGAATTTTTCGGGCTGCAAGACCCTTTGCTTGGGCTGTGCGGATAAAATCCTGACGCAGCACATCAATCATAGAGGAGCGCATCATGCGCGAGTACCAGCCGGCACCCATAATACCGAGCGATACGGCGGGAAGCACAAGATGTTGCCATGTGCCGTAGCCTCCAATTGGAAACCAACTCAAGCGCACCGAAAAGAAATAGAGCATCAACAAAGCGACAACAAATTGTGGTGCGGAAACGCCAACAAAAGAGACCACCATCAACGACTGATCAGTGATGCTTCCTCTGCGCAATGCGGCCACAATACCCATAGTCAGGCCAATAACGAGTTCGCAGCCGATGGCGGCAACCATCAACAAAAGACTGGCTGGAAGGCGCGCGGCAATCAGTTCTGTCACTTCGGACTTTTGAAGATATGACCGCCCCAGATCACCTTGCAGAAGGGAGGTCAGATAGCGCCAATATTGAACAACAAAAGGCTGATCAAGGCCAAGTTGTTGACGAATATTTTCCACGGTCTGTGCGGTTGCGCTTCGCCCCGCGATTTGCCGAACAGGGTCAGCCGGCAACAGATACAGCAGAGCAAATGTAATGAAGGACACACCGATGAGAATAAGAGCGGCCTGAAACAGCCGGCGGAAAAGATAGGCTGCCATCAGTCCCTGCCCCGCTGTGTTGGATCAAGGATATCACGCATCGCATCGCCGACAAGATTGAACCCCAGAGCAAGCGCCAGAATTGCAACACCGGGAAAGAACACCAACCATGGCGCTGCCTGAAAATATGTCTGGTTCTCAAATATGATGTTGCCCCAGGAGGCCGTCGGTGGTTGGACGCCAACTCCCAGAAAACTCAGTGTTGCTTCCAGAAGAACAGTTGTTGATATGCCAAGCGTTCCCCAGACAATAATCGTGGGCACCAGATGAGGTAGAATATGGCGAAGAAGGATGCGGCTCGTGCTGGCACCAAGTGCGCGCTCCGCATCGATGAACTCACGCTCCGCTAGAGAACTGGTTTGAGTGAAAATCACACGCGCCGTTTGGACCCAGTATACTAGGGCAATAACCATCGCCACAATCCACAGGCTCGGGCTAAAAACAGCTGCCAGGCAAATAGCCAGCAGCAAAGCAGGAAATGCCATCATCAGGTCTGTAAAGCGCATTAAAACTGCGCCAATCCATCCACGAAAGTAGCCTGCAACAACACCAACAAATGTGCCGATAATCAGCGCAATTCCGTTGGCGGCAATTCCAATAATCAAAGAAGTACGTGCACCATAAAGGATGCGTGTCAGAAGATCACGTCCCAGCAAATCTGTTCCAAGCCAGAACGTTTCACCCGGCGGCATAGGTGCGCCTTCAATCGACAAGCCATCAAACATTTGCTCGTTGGGTTCAAAAGCGGTCAACCACGGTGCAAAAACAGCACCCAATACTGTCACCGCCACAAAGAACAGGCCTACAAGCGCCAATGGCCGGGCAAGCAATTGCGCCCAAACTGTTTTGACTGGTGGCGTGCTGGTTGCGTTGCCAGCAACAACATCAGGCGATGTCGGTAAACTCATTACCATCATCCTCATTGTTGTGACCGGTAATCTGTCGCGCAGCATCTTCAATGCTCATACGCCACGTCATCGCCAGATTTCTCAACTGATCGTAAGCATCATCCTCGTTGAAACCGCGCGCGGACAGGATCATGACCGCTTTGACAATGGTCTGACGCGCACCGACACGAGATCTCAACTCCTCGATCTCTCCGTGCAGGCTCATCCTTTGTTCGAATTTTGCGCGGGCAATCAGAAGCGCACTGTAAACACCGGAATTACCAACAGGCTTCAGCAAATGCGTATCCGCATTCTGGTTCAGCACCCATTCCACGCGTCCTGGTGCCTCAGTTCCAACAAGGGCAACGATTGGCATTGGCGCATACCCGCGTTCCCACGGAAATTGCTCGTCGTAACCCTGATCAGCATCAAAAATAATAAAATCGGCACTCATCGCAGAAGCAGAAAGCTCTGGCCAACACTCTATCGCTTCAGCTCCAATCGCGGATAATTGACGCACAATTGCGGATACAGTGGCGTGTTTCCGATGCAGGATAACCACCTGCGCATCGCCCAAATTCGGTATGCGAGAAGCTCCCCTCATGACACAACCCTCAAGCGCGCATGACCAAATGCTTCTGATCGGCTGTACCTTGAAAGATAGGGGTCAGGCGCAACGCTTTGCCTTGTCTCAAGTGCTTTGATCTTCAAGCCATCAATTTGTCCAATGATAACCGGCAGCGTTGTGTGGTGAGTCTGAGGGTCAATTTGAATTTCGCCAAAGGGCGTATCGAACACTTCATCTTTAAATGCCGAAGACACATCCATGCTGTGATCAAAACCCGCTTTCTCTAGGGTTTGAGCAAGGATCATAACCGACGAATAGCCAGATGCTTCCAATGAAGAGCGGTATCTGGCCAGACCAAATTTGTTCTGTGCTGACACCAATGCATCGTCGAAGTAAGGCCCAACCGTTAGATGGCCATCGGCGGTTCCATCCAATGCACCAAGCTCACATTCTGTCAGGTTACAGGATAGGATCGGGCATCTTTCTGGCGTGAAATAAGAGTCCCTCTCGGCAAGTTCCGCATAGGCCTTGAAGAAGGCATAGGAAGTTTCGCCAATCATATTGTTCAAAATGAAATTCGGACGCGTTGCCTGAATTTCATCAATGATACGGGTGACATCAGTGTCTCCGATCGGAAGATACCGCTCTCCCAATGCCTGGCCACCGGCATCAGATATGAGATCACGCGCAACGCGATTCATCTCCCAGCCCCAAATGTAGTTGGAGCCTAAGAGGAAGCCGTTTGAGCCAAACTTGGGGGCCACCCAAGACAGCATGGGAACCAATTGCTGGTTCGGACAGGCATGGGTGTAAACGACACGATCATTGGCCTCAAACCCTTCATAGGGGGTTGGATACCAAAGCGTTCCACCTAGTTTTTCGAGAGCTGGGATAACTTCTTTGCGGCTCCATGATGTTATGCAACCGATGATGTGACGCGCTGAGCTGTTACGTAAGATATCTTCACAAAGAGACGCGTAACGATCGATATTGGATTCAGGATCGCGCTCTATCCCATCGAAATGAATCGAAGAGTTTGTGTCTGCGTTGATGTCATTTATTGCTGCCAGCACACCGTCACGACAGGCATTTGAGATAAGCTCATAGCTGCCACTCCGTGAGAACAGAATTCCAATTTCAATGCGCTTTTTCAAAAGGTAGACCCAACAAAAAAAGCCTCGAAACTTGCATCAAGAAATTGACGAAGTTGCGAGGCGTGAATGCCGTACGGTTTGTGCCGATGTTGCGTAAAGCCTATCGAATGAAACGGGATAGTCAAGCCGAATTGCAAAAAAAACGTGCATGCCTAATTTTAGGGCACAGAAGTTCTCTGCCTCATTTTTCAATTGATCTACCGGGAGATGTATTGAGGCGCAATGCAGTTGAAAAACCAAAACATTTGCATCAATTTACAAAAAAGCACATGTATTACAATGAGTAAGAAGTATGTTATTTTTCTTTCAGCTTTGGTAAAATTCGAGATATCAGCCTGCATTCAAACAAACAAGCGATCTGAAATAAGTATGTGTCTCGACTTAAAATAAGAATTGAAGGTGAATTTGGTCTCTTTTTTGAAACGGGTCAATTTGCCCACGTTTGAGATGATAGCAGTACAAATCATCATAGAAAATCAATTTTTCATTCAGGAAAGCAGTAGAATGGGCACCATGTATCTGTTCGATGGTGAAGGAATGCCAACGCCTGCTCGCCAACCAATGGATGGAAGGTTTCGAAAATTTTTGCGCCGTTCTGTAATGAATTTCAGGTGTATCTGATCACTGGCAGTGATCACCCAAAGCTGGACGAGCAAGTGTCGCCTGACTTGTGTGTTCTAGGGTGTGACCCAATTCAAACTCTTGATTTTATTTATAAAAATGTGATGCACAATCTCCATTGATGGAGGTTGTTATGTCGTATTTGACCACCAAGTAATTGATATCAAGTTTAACCTCAAGACTGCAGGCTTACTTCGCACGGCCAGAAAGTTGTTTTCAGGCATGATTTACGTTCCAGAAAACCGTCGGAAATGAGCAGTCTTGCGATTTGCAGATGGCAACATTATCGGCATAAGCCGTGGCATTCAATTGAGATCGCTAACATGAGCCACAGGTGCGCCTTTGATCCTCCACCTCAAACACTGTCTCAATTAGTCTTGGATATCGGTTGAGCGGATGAAGAATCGCAATCAATTAATCTTAGATATCTTGCAAGTGTATTTCAGCTGGAATAGTGAAGCACCAACCAGATTTATCAAAACTACGAAAAGTCCGAGCAGTGTTTAGCCTGGACTTCCTTCAAAACCATTTGATCGGGATCCTCATGAGCTTGTATTCAGACTATTTAGACCAAATCGAAAACCGTAAAGAGCAGGACTTGAACCCACTGCCCATTGAAGATGGCGGTCTTGTTGGTGAGCTCATTGAACACATCAAGGATACGGTAAGTGAGCATCGCGATGATTGCCTCCAGTTCCTCATCTATAACACACTGCCTGGCACAACGAGCGCAGCCGGCGTTAAGGCTGAGTTTCTAAAAGAGATCATTCTCGGCAACTCTGTTGTTCCAGAAATCGTACCTACATTTGCCTTTGAGCTTTTGTCTCATATGAAGGGTGGTCCTTCAGTAAAAGTTCTTCTTGATATTGCTTTGGGAGATGACTTGGCGATTGCCCAGCAGGCCGCTGATGTCCTCAAAACACAAGTGTTCCTCTATGACGCAGACACAGATCTCTTGAAGGCAGCCTTTGATGCAGGCAATGCTATTGCGAGGGACATTCTTGAAAGCTATTCAAACGCTGAGTTTTTCACCAAGCTTCCTAATATCGAGGAAGACATCAAGGTTGTGACCTACATTGCAGGCGAGGGTGATATCTCTACCGATTTGCTGTCACCGGGCAACCAAGCCCACTCACGCGCGGACCGCGAACTGCATGGCAAATGCATGATCTCAGTGCGCACCCAAAAAGAAATTCAAGACTTGAAACTGCAGCACCCAGATAAACGAGTCATGCTGATTGCAGAAAAAGGCACCATGGGTGTTGGTTCTTCTCGCATGTCCGGCGTCAACAATGTGGCGCTGTGGACAGGCAAACAAGCCAGCCCCTATGTACCATTCGTGAATTTTGCACCCATTGTTGCCGGCACAAATGGCATTTCTCCAATCTTTCTGACCACAGTAGGCGTGACCGGTGGGATTGGTGTCGATCTGAAAAACTGGGTCAAAAAATTGGGTTCCGATGGTAAGCCAATTTTGAACAATGATGGCAATGCAGTTTTGGAGCAGAAATACTCTGTTGAAACTGGAACCGTACTTAAAATCGACACGAAAAATAAAAAACTCTACAGTGAAGACGGCAGCGAAGAGTATGCAGATTTGGCAGCATCCTTCACACCGCAAAAGGCAGAGTTTATGAAGGCTGGTGGCTCTTATGCAATCGTCTTTGGCAAAAGACTTCAGACATTTGCTTGTGAGACGCTTGGGATCGAACTCAAATCAGCTTTTGCAGCTTCGAAAGAAGTGTATCACGAAGGTCAAGGCCTGACTGCGGTTGAGAAAATTTTCAACAAAAATTCCGTTGGCGTGAAGCCCGGCACCATATTGCATGCAGGCTCTGATGCACGCGTGCGTGTCAACATTGTTGGTTCGCAAGATACAACCGGCTTGATGACGTCTCAAGAATTGGAAGCGATGGCCGCAACAGTGCTATCGCCAATAGTCGATGGCGCGTATCAGTCTGGTTGCCACACAGCGTCGGTTTGGGATTTGAAGGCTCAGGCGAATACACCAAGACTTATGAAATTCATGCACAAATTCGGCCTTGTCACAGCCCGTGATCCGAAGGGCGTATATCATGCCATGACTGATGTAATTCATAAGGTTTTGAATGACATAACTGTGGATGATTGGGCCATCATCATTGGCGGTGATTCCCATACCCGCATGTCAAAGGGCGTTGCCTTTGGCGCAGACTCCGGAACCGTTGCCCTTGCATTGGCCACAGGAGAGGCCACAATGCCGATCCCTGAATCGGTTAAGGTGACCTTTAAAGGCCGCATGGCAGATCACATGGACTTCCGTGATGTGGTCCATGGAACCCAGTCTCAGATGTTACAGCAATTTGGCGACAACGTCTTTCAGGGGCGCATCATTGAAGTGCATCTTGGTACACTTCTTGCTGACCAAGCGTTCACCTTCACTGACTGGACCGCTGAAATGAAAGCGAAGGCTTCCATCTGTATTTCGGAAGACGACACTCTCATTGAATCCCTTGAGATTGCCAAAAGCCGTATCGCGATCATGATCGAAAAGGGCATGGAAAACGAAAACCGCATGTTGCAGGGATTGATCGATATTGCTGACAAGCGCATTGCGGAAATCAAAACTGGTGAAAAACCGGCTTTGGCACCTGATGACAACGCTAAATATTTTGCCGAAGTGGTTGTTAATCTCGACGAGATCAACGAGCCGATGATTGCAGATCCAGACGTTCAAAACATTGATATCTCCAAACGCTACACTCACGACACCATCCGCCCGATCTCATATTACAATGCCGAGAAAAAAGTGGATTTGGGTTTTGTCGGCTCGTGCATGGTGCACAAAGGTGATGTAAAAATCGTCGCCCAAATGTTGCGCAATCTTGAAAAAGTGCATGGCGATGTCAGCTTCAAGGCTCCTCTTGTGCTTGCCGCACCGACTTACAATATCATCGACGAATTGAAGGACGAGGGCGATTGGGCTGTTTTGCAAAAATATTCCGGCTTTGAATTCGACGACAACGCACCGAAAAAGGAAGCCAGAACTGAATATGAAAACATTCTCTATCTAGAACGTCCGGGCTGTAACCTATGCATGGGCAATCAGGAAAAAGCAGCTAAGGGCGACACTGTGTTGGCAACATCAACACGTTTGTTCAAAGGCCGCGTTGTTGAAGACGCCGGTGATAAAGCAGGGGAATCCCTACTCGCTTCCACACCGGTGGTCGTGCTGTCTGCTATCCTTGGCAGAACACCAACAATCGAAGAGTATAAAACAGCTGTTGAAGGCATAGACCTAACCAAGTTTGCCCCACCCGTACAAAAACCACTTATGGGTAATTCAGTTCACTTTTAGGCTTGGTTGTCGCTTACACCGACTTTGATCAAGCAGCTCTGTGTAGTCTTTCAGAGCCTACGTAACGGGTATTTAGGATATGCAATCAGCCTAGTTGATCCCATGAGCGCTGACGGGGAACAGCTGACACTTTTGCGTCAGCGCTCATGGGCATACCAGGCTCGTCAGCATCACAAGACACAGTACTTGATGGGTTGGTGGCCAAAAATGGATGGCTGCCCACGCTCTTTCTGCGGCCTTTGCATCGTGTCTCTTTGGCGGCCTGGTCGGCGCAGCCTTTCTGACATTGTTTATTCTCGTCGCCCAGCCAGTTGTGTTGCTTTTCAAATCACCTGAGCTGTTGATGATCTCCGTCTTTGGTTGGTCAACCGTGAGCATTCTAGCAGGGCGCCTTGCCATAATGAGCATCGTCGCATCAGGCCTTGGTTTGCATGTCGGCACCATACGCGAGGGGCCGTCTAACGGCGAACAGCGCATATCCAGCTATGATTTTCCCTATCTCACCAATGGGTTGAAATTGGTCATTGTGGGCTTCGGCATTTTTGCTGTGCCGGAAATTGTTAATTTGATGCGAACAGACAAATCAATCTCTGAACGCTCCAGCCTCCGCAGTAATGGTCAGACGGCGTCAAAGACTGGTGAGCCAACATTTGGACTTCGGCTAGATGCTCCATAATTGAGGTTTTGGTAGATGTTACTCTAGGTCTTGGCGACTCTGTGGTCGACTGGACCGTCTATGGGCACACCGTTCAAACATCAAAAGGCAAAAGCAAAAAGGACACGGACAACAACGAATTGGTCTGGGAACTGCAGATTTGCATGAAGCTCAGGTAATTGCAGCTGAGAAATTCCAAGAAGCAGTTATCGAAGCCAAGCACGTTATTCTGGAAGGCCATATCAGCTTCGATTATCTTGCTGATCATTACGGTAGCGAATTGTATGATGAATCTGCAAGCTAACCAAACCGATTGTATAATGCACGCTATGCCAAGCGCATATGTGACAGATATCTAAAGCCGCAGATAGAGGATGTTATGAGATCTCACTCATTCGTCCACTGAACTTTGAGGCTATCATTTGGAGGGCTTGTGGCGAGGTAATGCGAAATATCTGTCAATAATGATCTATGCGATACGACTCTATCAATGTCAGAGCCAAGGCCCGCAATTATCTCTAGCGACCTTGGGATGTTGTGATTTAACGAGTGCGATCCGGCTAGCGTCAATTGCCTTCGAAACAGCTCGAATGGTGCTACTTCAATTTTGGCATCTGATGGACAGACCCCAAAGAACAAGCCCTTGCCGCCATTTGCGATGTAGTTGGTCAAGCCTGCGGCTACAGCCGGAACTCCAGTAGCTTCCACGACTAGATCAGATCGATGGTGCCATTTTTGCAAGTCGTCGGAGCCACTTGATACCGCGTCAAATCCAAAACTAGACGCCAGATCTAGTCGACTGTCAGATATGTCGCAAAACGTCACGCTTGAAATGCCTTCCGCTTTCAGAGCCATTCCCATTAACAGTCCCATTGGACCCGCTCCAAAAATCAGTGCCTCCTCCATCCACGGCGCGTGCACAGCATCTACACCGTTCATGACGCAACCTACAGGCTCTGCCAAGGCTGCCTGTAGGAAACTCAACTCGCCAATTGCATGGACGTTTGAAGCACTGACAACGCTAAATTCAGCGAACCCACCGTGTGTCGTAACACCATAAGCTCCAAGGTTGTCACAAAGATGTGCCCAACCGCGTCTGCAAGCACGACAAGTGCCACATTCGAAATTCGGATCCACAGCAACTCTGTCTCCAAGACGAACATTTGTAACGCCGGAGCCGACATCAACGACAACTCCGGAATATTCATGGCCGGGAACGACGGGAAACGCACCGGTGCCATAATTGTCCTTCAAAACCTCATAGTCGGTGTGGCAAATCCCACTTGCCTTTACTTCGACCACGACTTCATCTGCACCTGCTTTGGGGTCCGGCAGGTTGGTGAACTGAGTTTCATTTTTTCCAGTGAATAAAGCGGCTTTCATATTAAGTCATCCTTGAAGGTATGCACGCAGAGTGGCTTCCATCCCTTCGGACCAAATCATCGTCAACCAATGATCAAATCGAATTTTAAACCCTTCATTGTCAGCGATGTCGCCATAAAGGTCACGTTGGTTCAACCAAGCCACTGGGTTTGACTTAGCGGCCGTGGCTGCTGTTTGCAGTTTGTCCCAGATTGGATCGTTTGGCTCGATGATCGAACCATCTTCCCGGGTGCCTTCGCACATGCGCGCCCAGATTGCCTGAGACAATGCAAGACCGTCGAAGGCATCGCCTTTGGTAAGCGCAGCGCGCAACGTTGGCAGGAGGAACCCCGTTTGCCGAGATGATCCATCAAACGCAACGCGGCGAACAGTATCGATGATCTCATGATTGGAGAAGCGGCTATCGATCAGATCCAAGTAGGCGCTTGGTGTCATACCAGGTACCGCTTCAACCTGCAGGGCGACTTCATTGCGCATTACTTTGCGAAAGAAATTACCTATCAGCTGATTATCCATGCAGCCGGAGATATATTCGATCGACAAAACTTCTCCCGCGTCAGCAATCAGCTGATGCCCGCCGTTCAAAATGCGAATTTTCATAGCTTCGAAAGCATGTACGTCATCTGTAAATGTCGCACCAATTTTATCCCAATCCGGGCGCCCGGCGCAGAAAGAATCCTCTATCACCCACTGGCGAAAATTTTCATGCGTCACCGGGGCTGCATCCTCAATGCCATAATTCTTGACACGCTCTAGCTCCTTCCAGCCAGTCGCAGGCACGATGCAATCCACCATCGAATTCGGGAAGGTGCATTTTGTATCAATCCACTCAGCCAGATTTTTGTCAGAGAGCCGCGCCAACGAGACAAGCGTTTGGCGCAAAATCGCCCCATTGCCTTGCAGATTGTCACAGCTCTGGCAGGTGAACGGGCCATCTCCGTTGGCTCGGCGGATTTTTAGGGCAGCTACCATTGCCCCAAAAGCGGTGCGAGGATTGTCAGGATGAGCCGCGTCATGCTGAATGTCTTCGTGATCCGCAGCGAACCCCTTGCTCACCGGATCAATGTAGTATCCGCCTTCTGTAACCGTGAGCGAGACGATCCGAATGACTGGATTTGCCATCTGCGTAATCAGTGCGACATTGTCTTCTTCAACGGGAACAAAGCCGATCATCGAGCCAACAATTTCGGCAGACTGCCTATTCGGGGCCAACTCAATAAGCGTCGTCAGAAAATCCTGCTCCGCAAGCAATCGCCGCTGATCTTCATCACCTGGTCGAACACCGGCGCCAATGATCCCCCAATCCAAAGCCTCTCCCTGTTGCATTAAACGATGCAGGTACCAGGATTGGTGGGCGCGGTGAAAGTTACCTAGGCCAATATGCACGATCCCAGGTGTTACTTTAGAGCGATCATAGTTCGGGCGTTTAATCTCGTCCGGCAAGCCAATAAGGATTGCATCAGACAATGGTAGAGTCTCGCTCCTCATCAGTTCATCCAATTTCCGCCATCGACATTAAGTGTTTGCGCCGTGATGTAGCGGGCAGCGTCTGATGCGAGGAAGATAACAGGATCTGCAATGTCCTTGGGGTCGCCCATGCGACCCAGTGGAACAGCTTCGCCCACTTCGCGTTTCTTTTGGCCAAGCGGTTTGTTTTCATATTCAGCAAACTGCGCATCAACCACATCCCACATGGGAGTGTCCACGACACCCGGCGCGATGGCATTTACTCTGATATTGTCAGCCGCTAATTCCAACGCCAAAGACTGAGTAACCGAGATTACTGCAGCCTTGGTCGAACAATAGATCGTAATATTGGGCTCACCCCTGCGCCCTGCCTGCGACGAGAAATTGATTATGGCCCCGCCACCACGCTTCTTCATTGAGGGGGCAACCGCCTGACAAGCGAATATGGTGCCACCTACATTCACATCATATTGGCGTCGATAGTCCTCTGGCGTTATCTTGTGGATAGACGCCATATTGAAGATACCTGCGTTATTCACCAGAATATCAATGCCACCCAGCGCATCTTCAACCGACTGCACACCTGCCTTGATTCGGTCAAAGTCCGTCACATCCATTGGAACCGCAATACCGCCAATTGCATGTGCTGTTTCAGTGGCATCACCTTCATTCAAATCCGCAACAGCTACTTGCGCACCTGCCGCAGCCAAGGCCTCACAAATCGCGCGGCCGATGCCCCGCGCACCGCCTGTCACCAACGCAACTTTCCCTCTCAATGAGGTCATGGTATCCGCAACCCATCTACACCGAACCGGTGAATTTGCGAGGTATTTGGCGTAAGGTAAACTGTATCGCCATGCTTTACGTCGACATTGCCACCTGCTCGCACTGTTACGGGGTCACAGCCTGTGATCCCATGAATATGGATGAAAGTATCTGAACCCAAGTGCTCCGCCACGCCAACTGTGCCTTGCCATTGCCCCTCGCTTGTCGAAACCTCTAAGTGCTCAGGCCGAATACCAATGGTTTCGGCACCATGTTTCGCGGCCTCGTTCCCAGTGATAAAGTTCATTTTGGGAGAGCCAATAAATCCAGCCACAAACAGGTTGTGCGGGCTATGGTACAATTCAAGCGGCGAGCCAACCTGCTCAATCACACCCGCCTGAAGCACCACAATTTTGTCGGCCATTGTCATGGCTTCCACCTGATCATGGGTCACGTAGACCATCGTGGTATCGAGCTTTTTGTGCAGTTCCGATATCTCCATCCGCATGCCAACACGCAACGCCGCATCAAGGTTTGACAGAGGTTCATCAAAAAGAAATGCCGATGGTTCCCGAACAATCGCACGACCAATGGCAACGCGCTGGCGTTGACCACCAGATAGCTGACCAGGACGTCGGTCAAGGTAATCGGTGAGGTTGAGAGCTTTTGCGGCAGATGCAATGCGACGGTCCTGTTCCGCCTTGTCCATTTTCGCCATGCGCATGGGAAAGGCGATATTCTTACGTACCGTCATGTGCGGATAGAGCGCGTAAGACTGAAACACCATCGCCAGTCCACGCTTGGCCGGCGGCAGATCAGTTGCATCAGCACCATCAATCTCGATATTGCCCGAGGTGGTATCCTCAAGCCCTGCGATTAGGCGCAACAGAGTGGATTTACCGCAACCCGATGGACCAACGAAAACCACGAATTCTCCGTCATTAATTTCGAGATCCAATGGTGGAATTATTTCCACATCACCAAATTTCTTCTGGACCTGCTTGAGCTGTATACGTCCCATATTTTTGTTCCTTACTTTACAGCACCGAAGGTCAAGCCTCGGACAAGTTGTTTCTGGCTGAACCAGCCCATGATAAGGATCGGCGCGATCGCCATGATGGAAGCTGCGCTGAGCTTGGCGTAAAACAGGCCTTCAGGGCTGGAATAACTGGTGATGAACGCTGTCAGTGGTGCTGCATTTGCTGCAGTTAGATTGATTGTCCAAAACGCTTCGTTCCAGGCCAGAATAATGTTCAGCAGGACAGTAGATGCCATTCCGGGGATCGCCATCGGCGTCAACACGTATAGGATTTCCTTGCCTAATGAGGCGCCATCCATTCGTGCGGCTTCCAAAATCTCGCCGGGGATTTCCTTGAAGTAGGTGTAGAGCATCCAGACAATGATTGGCAGGTTGATCAGCGTCAAAACGAGAGTCAGACCAAGACGGGTATCCAGCAAGTCGAAGTCACGAAACAGCAAATAGATCGGCACAAGCACACCAACAGGGGGCAGCATCTTAGTCGACAGCATCCACATCAGGATATTCTTGGTGTGTTTCGAGGGTACAAAAGCCATCGACCATGCCGCCGGGATTGCGATCAATAGCCCTAGAAAAGTAGACCCAAGCGAGATGATAACTGAGTTGGAAAAGTGCTTGAAATAGTCCGAACGGGCTTGAACCGCGCTGAAACTTTCCATAGTCCAACCGGATCCAAACAATATTTCCAAAGGTGCACGAATTGCGTTTTCTTCGGTTTTAAACGACAGGACAACAATCCAAAGGATTGGAAAGAACAACATAAAGCCAAGCGTTCCCGCAACAGCTGTGTTGAAAATCTTAGTTCGGTTCGAAATTGCGCGTGCCATGTTTTGCCCTCCTTATGCGTCCAGGTTTTTGCCAATCATCCGCATCAAGAAGATGGCCACTATATTGGCAAGGATGATAGCAATTACACCGCCAGCACTCCCCATGCCGACGTCAAATTGCAAGAGTGATGAAACGTAGATCAGATATGTCAGGTTGGTGGTTGCTGTGCCGGGCCCACCATTCGTGGTCACCAAAATTTCTGCAAAAACCGACAACAGAAAAATGGTCTGGATCAGGACCACTACAGTGATCGCGCGGGCGAGGTGAGGCAGCATTATGAAAAAGAACCTGTTCCACCAATTCGCGCCATCCATCTCTGCCGCTTCCAATTGTTCTTGGTCAAGCGATTGCAGAGCGGTCAATAGAATTAGCGTTGCGAACGGCAGCCACATCCAGGATACGATGAATGTGATAGACGCCAAAGGATATTGGCCAAAGAAGTCGATGGGAGGGAAGCCCAATCCAGTGACCAAACGCCCAAAGATCCCGTTTACCGGGTTCATGAACATATTTTTCCAAACCAGTGCCGATACAGTTGGCATCACAAAAAACGGTGCGATGACCATGATACGAATAATACCTTGGCCAAACATTGGTTTATCGATCAAAATGGCAGCGCATAGCCCACCAATTGTCGTAATACAAAGTACGCCGCCGACCAGCGCAAGTGTATTGAAAATAGCGTCTTTGAAACTAGGGTCCGTGATGAACCAATAATAATTATCCCAACCCGCAAACGGCGTCGGACCGGGTTGTAGCAAGTTGTAATAAAGGAACGAAAAATAGACCGTCATGCACAGTGGCACGAGCATCCAGCCAAGCAGCAAAAGCACTGCAGGCGAAATCATCAAACGTGCCGCAGAACGAGATGCCTTTGTAGCCATGCGTTTCGCCTTCCCAAAACAAATTGCATTTCACATTTAGGGAAAGGTCCGACCAGGGCCCTTACCAAAATGTACTATTGATGAAGCAGGGTGAAAATGGACCGAGGCGAATACCCCGGTCCACTCTGGGAGACGGTTACTTGATGTAACCTGCCTTAGTCATTTCGCGTACTGCAAACGCCTGGCTATTGGCCAAAGCTTCTTCAACGGAGCTCTGACCGGCAAGCGCAGCTGCGACCTGCTGACCAACGTAGTTGCCGATGCCCTGGAATTCAGGGATCGCTACGAATTGAACACCTGTATAAGGAGTTGGCAGAAGCGTTGCGTCAGCTGGATCCACAGACAAGATCGCATCCACAACCGCAGGTGCGAACGGTGCAGCGGCTACACGACGTGCATCTTCTTCAACAGACTGACGTGTGCCGCTTGGAACTGCGACCCAGCCTTTGGTTTCGCCAACCAACTCGAAGTATTCCTTCGAGGTTGCCCACTTCAGGAAGCTTTTCGCAGCATCAGGTTTCTGCGAGCTTGCTGGGATAGCAAGCGCCCAGGACCAGAACCAACCTGTACCTTTTGCAGTTGCCTGCATTGGCGCTTTGATAAAGTCAGTTTTGTCAGCAACGCTCGATGTGTCCGGGTTACGAACATCACCAGCTGCCGAGGTTGCATCAACCCAAGTTGCGCATTTGCCGTCTTTGAAAAGCGCACGGTTTTCGTTGTGGCCATTTGCCGATGAACCAGGAGGGCCCGAGTCAAGCATCAGGTCCACGTAGTAAGTGACCGCTGCATTCCACTCTGGGCTATCGAGCTGTGGAACCCAGTTCTCGTCGAACCAGCGTGCGCCGTATGCGTTGGCAACTGTGCCAACAAACGCCATGTTCTCACCCCAGCCGGCTTTACCGCGCTGACATGTGCCGTACATTCCATTGTCCGGATCGTGAACAGCACGGGCCAATTCAGCAAATTCTGTATATGTGATCTGCTCGGATGGAACTTCGATGCCAGCAGCTTCAAAAACATCTGTCCGGTAGAAAGTGAACGATGTTTCGGAATAAAGCGGAACCGCGTACAGGTTTCCGTTTGCCGACAGACCATTCCGGACTAACTGGAAGATATCTTCCAGATCGTAATCCGCATCATCAGCGAAATCATTCAATGGTGTCAGCCAGTCGTTAGCACCCCAGATCGGGGTCTCATATGCGCCGATGAACATAATATCGAAAGACCCACCGCCGGTAGCGATGTCTTGCGTTGTCCGCTGACGCAGAACGTTTTCTTCCAAAACAACCCAGTTGATCGTGTTGCCGGTTGCTGTTTCCCACGCCGGAGCGAGTTCCTGCATGGTGATCATGTCAGCATTATTCACTGTCGCGATCGTAATTTCTTCTGCCAAAGCTGTGGATGCGATTCCTGCCGCCAACCCAAAGCCAACTGCCGTGCTAAGCAATGCGCGTTTCATAGACATGGTTGTCCTCCCTATTTTTACACATGTAAACAATCGCCGAAACTGTCACGTGGGTCAAGGGGTATTTGTCGGTCGCAATTCATCAAACACGCTGAGCATGGATTATGTCGACTCCCGAATACGGATTGCGGCCTGTTTGTTCAACAAAATTGGCGCGTTTTTCCGCTCGCCACGGATGCGCTCCAAAAGTAGCCCGACAGCGTCCTCACCGATCCCATCAATGTCCTGCGCCGCTGTTGTTATCGCTGGAAACATGTACTCACTAAGTGGGTGATCATCATGACCCGCAATCCGTAAACTACCTTCGCGATCTGATCCTCGAGCGAATAAACCATACTTGTTTGCAGCCCGGATGGCTCCAATTGCGATGCGATCATTGGCGCATAATATGGTGTCAGAAATGTGCCTTTGATGGCTGAAATGTTCGTCCATAACCCCAAAGCCGTATGCTTCAAACTGCCAAGATGGTGACGCTCCCTCGACCTGCACAAACCGTGGCTCAAGCCGCAGCTCGTTTATTTTGGATACATACGCTTGCTTACGCTCCGATGCGTTCGAGTTTAGGTCCGGCATCCCAAGAAAAACCGGCGCATCCCCCGTTCGGCAAAGATATTCAACAATGGCCGCAATGCTCTGAGCATTGTCTGTGCCAACAAAATCAGCCCCCGCAATTGGAAGTGCAGGGTGCGAATCGATGAACACAATTGGAAAATCTTCGCTTGCGAGTTGAAAAACTTCGGTTGAGCTCTCTAAGCCGAGAGGCGCTATGATCGCACCATCAGTTCCCATGGAACGCAGCCTTGCGACGGCCTGGGATTCACCTTGAGCGGTTCCATTAGAGCATTGCGTTATCACCGTGAAACCAGTGCCCTGCGCAGCACGCTCTATTGCCTCCAGCATGCTTGTAAAGAACAAATCTTTGTAATGCGGAATGATCACGCCAATCAGACCCGAGGTTTTACGATTCTGACGTGTAGCTATGAAATTGTAGACATAATCAACCTCTTCTAGACGTTCACGGATTTTCTCTGAAGTCGAAGACCTCACAGTCGAAGGATCTTGGAAATATCGTGATAAGGTCGGTCGAGAAATACCAATCGCCTCGGAAAGCTCTTTCATCGTAGCAATTTTTGGTTTTAGTTTTGTCAATTCAATGTGTCCTCTTAGCACGACCGCCCACCAGGATGCTCTACGAATTCAAAAATCCATCTATCAAATTTTGACACATGTAAAGCTTTTGTCTAGACATTCCTTCAAACCGGAGAAGAATATGCCTGACAATCGAACCATCGCGACCATTGGTGAAATACTTGTCGAATTTGTTTCGCACAACCGAAATTGCGCACTGGAAGAGGTTTCGGATTACTCGGGACCGTATCCAAGTGGCGCCCCTGCAATCTTTCTGGATCAGGCTTCGAGGATGGGTGCGCGGACCGATATGATTGGTGGCGTTGGAACTGATGGTTTCGGGCGGAATATTTTAAAACGACTTGAAAATGATGGAGTCGGAATCAAAGGGATTCATGTGACTCCTAACAAGAGTACCGGAGTGGCGTTCGTGTCTTACTACGAAGACGGAAATCGTGACTTCATTTTCCATCTGTCTGGAACGGCCGCAGATTCGTTCGAAGTACCTCCATCGCTTTTGGCTCCTGCCAATACGATCCTACATGTATCTGCATCGTCGCTTGGGGTTCCCTCGATGCGTGACAAGATAATGTGCACCGTGAGACAAGTCTCAGATACAGGCGGCTGGATCACGTGTGATCCGAACGCGCGTCCAGAATTGATGCGCGATGTGGAAGCTAGAGCCGCAATGTTTGAAACCATGGAGCGCAGTTACTGTCTTTTGCCCAGCACCAGCGATTTGAAATTCCTGTTCCCAGACCTGACTGAAGAGGCTGCCATAGATCACCTCCTGACGTCGCGTGCCGAAGTGATTGCCATCAAGCGTGGGGCAGATGGTGCGACAATCGTTGGTCACGGTGAGCGGCACGAATTTGCCGGGCATCTCGTAGAGGAAATTGATCCTACGGGTGCCGGTGATTGTTTTGGTGGCACGTTTATCTCGCTTCTCGCGCAAGGCGAATCTTTGTTCGAGGCAGGACAGCGAGCAAACGCAGCGGGTGCAATAGCTGTAACACGACGCGGTCCTATGGAAGGCAATTCTAGTTCATCTGAGATTGCAGGTTTTCTCGAAAAAGTAACGCCAAAGGAACGCACAGCATGAGCATTGTTCACGACTTGATTGCTCGCAACCGTGCAGGCGAAACCATTGGCTTACCGTGCTTTTGCACAGCTAATGAATATGTCCTTCGCGCCGTACTGGCTTACGCCGCCAAAACCGGAAACCCGACTGTGATCGAAGCCACGTGCAACCAGGTAAATCAGGATGGCGGTTACACCGGCATGACACCAAAAGACTTCATGTCTTGGCTTGGTGCCATGGCTGATGAGGCGGGTGTTCCGATGGACCAGTTGATCCTTGGTGGTGATCACCTTGGCCCTAACCCTTGGAAGTCGGAGCCCATCGAACAGGCCATGGAAAAGGCTCGTGAATTGGTAAAACTTTATGTCGAGGCGGGATTTACGAAAATTCACCTTGATGCCAGCATGGCATGCGGCGGCGAGCCAAACCCGAGCTTTTCCCAAATCGCCGAACGCGCCGCCGACCTTTGTGTAGTGGCCGAGGCCTATGCGCCCAACCCAGAAAAACTAGTCTACATCATCGGAACTGAAGTGCCGATCCCAGGAGGTGAAACTGAAGAGCCTGACGCGCTCGATGTTACATCAGTCGTTCGGTTTCAGGACACAATTCAAACGCACCGTGATGCATGGACCGCGCGTGGATTGGACGCCGCATGGCAGCGCATTGTGTCGGTAGTCACTCAACCCGGTGTGGATTTCGGTCATACATCAATCTATCCGTTTGCCCCTGAAAAAGCTGTCCATTTATGTGAGGCTATCTTGAAAGAAGATGGGCTGACTTATGAGGCGCATTCAACAGATTATCAAACGACTTCCGCGCTCGCTAGTCTCATCAAGAACCACTTCTTCTTCTTAAAGGTAGGCCCCGAATTAACCTTTAGGTTTCGTGAGGCGGTTTGGGGATTAGCGTCCATCGTTGAAAAGCAGGGCCTTGATAAAACCACCGACATACGCACCGTTATCGAGGAGCGCATGAACTGCAATCCCCTGCATTGGAAAGAATACTACAGTGGAACTGACGAGGAGCTACGGATCCAAAAGATCTACAGCTACAGCGACCGCATTCGCTATTATTGGGCGGACAAACATGTCTCGGAGGCGCTGGATGGTCTTATTGCTTCTCTAAGAGCCAAATCTACGCCCGAGACCGTGACGTCCCAAGCTTTCATGGGGTTGGAATTTGGTGACATACCGAATTGCCCCGACGCTTTGATCGAGCAACATGTGCAACGCTGCATCGTTCGCTACTTTGAAGCCGCAGGACACAACAGTTCTGGCGACTTTTGACGACACCGCTCAATTGGCAGAATGTTGTGTCTGAAGTGGCCCAATTCAATTCCGGCTTTGCGATACTGAAAAAGCTATTGTCAAAGAGATTATAGCGAAAGCTCTCTTTGTTCTCGCCTCGGATATTATACAAGACTCCAAGAACGCGATATTGCTCACAGGCTTTTCAGGACAGGAAAGTCTTTGCTTGCTAGGCGTGCTCCAATTCTAAAGGCAATGCGGGCTGCTTGCTGGCAACGCGCTTTCGTATGTATTCTTCTGCTTGATTATACTAGTGGCTGTTATAGGCCTTAGAGAGAGAAATGGCTGACTTCATGGAAAGTAACGACTTTCACGGTCGAATTGTTGCAATCACGGCAGGAGCCGGTGGCATTGGTTTGGAAATAGCCCGTCACTTGCATAGGCTTGGTGCAAAGCTTGCGATATGCGATGTCGACGCGAATGCATTAGCCGCCGCAGCCGTGGAGTTTCCAGATGCACTTTTTGAACAATTGGATGTTTCCAATGAAATCGGGGTCAATAGTTTCTTTTCTAACATTGTGACCAATTTCGGAAAGCTTGATGCTCTTGTGAACAATGCTGGCATTGCCGGCCCTACAGGCGGTGTGGAAGAAATCTCATCTCAGGATTTTAGACTGTGTCTGGAGATAGGATTGGTTGGTCAATTCAATTGTGCTCATTATGCGGTGCCCGTTTTGAAATCCTCAGGTGGTGGCTCAATTGTCTGCATGTCATCGGTCGCAGGCAAATATGGCTATGCCTATCGCACGCCGTATTGCGCAATGAAGTTCGGCGTAATCGGCCTAGCGCAGAGTCTGGCCAAGGAATTAGGTCCACACAATATTCGTGTAAACGCAATCCTGCCTGGTTTTGTCGAAGGCCCTCGAATGACGAAGGTTATCGAAGATCGCGCTGAGCAAGAGGGTATTCCATTTGAAGAAATGCAAAAAACGTATCTTCGAAACGTCTCGTTGCGCAAAATGGTTACCGCCCAAGATGTCGCCGCAACAATTGGATTTCTTCTTTCGGATGCAGGCAAAAATATATCAGGCCAGAACATTGCCGTAGATGGAAACGTGGAAACAATTTGATGACTAAAACAGTTGCCATAGTGGGATGCGGATTGATCGGCCAAGCATGGACGATCAGTTTTGCAAGGGCAGGACGCCAAGTCAGATTATGGGATGCAAAAGACAACGTCGCTCGTACGATGCTCAATGGTCTTCCGCCTATTTTGGAAGACCTGAACAAGCATGGCTTGCTCGGTAGGGCCGCAGAAGACGTCATAAGCAAAATTACCATATGTAATACGCTTGAAGAGGCCGTTTCCGATGTCGATCATGTACAGGAGAACTCACCTGAAACAATCGACATAAAACGAACAGTTTTTGAACATCTCGACAAACTAACGGATCGCAAAACAATCTTGGCAAGTTCCAGCTCCGCATTACTGCCATCAAATTTCACTGAAGGTCTCAAGGGACGCGAACGTTGCCTGGTAATTCATCCAATAAATCCACCCTATCTGGTTCCTGCTGTCGAAATTGTTCCTTCGAAATGGACGTCATCTTATGCAGTGGAACACAGTGTCGAGCTGATGTCTGAGATTGGTCAAGTACCGATCACCATGAAAAAGGAATTGGATGGGTTCATCATGAACCGACTGCAGGGCGCGTTAATGGAAGAAGCTTTTCGATTGGTCGATGGCGGATATGCCACTGCAGAAGAAGTCGATATTGGCATACGGGATGGTTTGGCACTCAGGTGGTCATTCATTGGCCCATTTGAAACCATCGATCTGAATGCACCTGGCGGCGTACGCGATTATGCCGAACGTTACAATGAGATGTATCGTGGGATCGCGGCAAAAGCGACACAACGCGTAGACTGGTCCGGGAACGTTCTCAACGACGTTGAAGATGACAGACGTGAAGCCCTCCCCGAAGAACAATTGGCGGAACGCCGGGCTTGGCGTGACCTCCGACTCATGGCGCTTATAGCCCACAAAAAAGAAGTCAAAAAGGAATTGGGATCATGAATGGAAGCAATAAGGTCATTATCACTTGTGCGGTAACAGGGGCCATTCACACACCTTCAATGTCACCATTTCTGCCCATTACCGCAGAAGAAATAAAAGATGCTGCTCTCGGCGCGGCAGAAGCTGGCGCCGCCATATTGCACCTGCATGCGCGCAATCCGGAAACGGGTCAACCTGACCAAACTCCAGAAGGCTTCGCTAAGTTTCTACCTCAGATAAAACAATCAACGAATGCTGTCGTGAACCTAACAACGGGCGGCTCGCCTTATATGGCGGTGTCTGAGCGTGCCAAACCCGCAACGCAATTCAAACCCGAAGTCGCATCTCTGAACATGGGGTCTATGAATTTTGGGCTCTACCCAATGCTGAACCGATATAAAGATTTCAAACATGATTGGGAACGCGAACACCTTGAAGGTTCAAGGGATCTCGTCTTTCGAAACTCATTTGCCGATATCGAGTTTGTCCTAAAGCAATGCCAGGATAACGGCACACGCTTTGAGTTTGAATGCTACGATATTTCTCACCTTTATAACCTTTCACATTTTGTGGAACGCGGTCTGGTTAAGCCCCCGTTTTTCGTTCAATCAGTATTTGGCCTTTTGGGTGGTATTGGTAATCATCCTGAAGATGTCATGCACATGAAACGAACCGCTGATCGCCTATTCGGTGACGACTTACGATGGTCAGTTCTGGGAGCAGGTGCCAACCAATTCCGTGTCGCCGCGCAATCTGCAGCGCTTGGCGGAAATATCAGAGTGGGCCTGGAAGACTCCCTTTGGTTCGGAAAGGGACAGCTTGCAGAAAGCAACGCTCAACAAGTGACACGTGCTCGCGAGCTTATTGAAGCGCTTGGAAAAACAGTAGCAACACCGGACGAAGCCAGAGAGATTTTATCGCTCAAGGGCGGTGACAAGGTCGCATTCTAATTCCAAGCGATATGTCATGCGAACAGAAGTTCACAGCCGTGAACCGATACAGCACCTCCAATAGAAATTCAGGACGAACAAAATGTTAGGCGTCACAAAGCAAAGTGAAAAATCCGGCGATGTGGAACTGGTTGAATGGCTAGAGCCAAAAGCGCGCCCTGACCATGTAGTGCTTAAAGTTCATGCGGTGGGAATATGTGGCACTGACCTGCATATTTTTCGCAATGAGTACAAATCATCACCCCCAGTCGTTTTGGGGCACGAGGTTTGTGGTACCGTTGTGGAACTTGGTGATGGTGTCGATCATACTCTGTTGGGTAAACGATTTGTTGCCGAAACCTTCTTTGAGACCTGCCAGCAGTGCAATCACTGCAACAACGGCCGACCCAATCTTTGTTTGTCACGCAAATCAATCGGCAGCCATGTGAACGGAGCAATGGCACCCTTGGTGGAATTGCCTGCCCGCAATCTTCATAGTGTCCCGCAGGAGATGTCGGATCATGCTGCGTGCCTAGCCGAGCCAGTCGCTTGTGTAACCAATTCGATGTTTGGTGAAACATCATACGTCGAGCCTGGCTTCCGGACACTGATAGTTGGGCCCGGCGCTATTGGGCTGATCGCAGCACAAGTGGCAGCTCTTCAAGGTTCAGAGGTCATGGTCCGCGGAACGCCTGCCGATGCTCCAAGATTGGAATTGGCAAAAAAACTGGGATTTGAAATCTCAGATTCAGAAAAAACAATGCCAGAAGAGACATTCGATTTTATCGTCGAGTGTTCAGGCAACTCCAATGGATATGCGGACGCAATACGTTTTGCTGCTCGAGGAGGGCACGTCGCACAAATGGGATTGTCGGGTAAGCCAGCCACGCTCCCCGTTGATCTAATTTGCTACAAGGAACTCAAGATTACTTCGGGCTTTGCTTCGACTCCAAAATCTTGGCAACGTGCAATGCGTCTATTGGGCTCAAGAGGTTTGGATTTAGAATCTATCGTAACAGATACACTTCCACTACAGAGCTGGAAAACAGGTTTTGATCGTTCGTTTGCAGCTGATGGAATAAAGTTTGTGCTCTCGCCTACTTGAGCATTGCAGTTGTCTCTCAGCGACAGCAGTGATGCGGTAGAGTTTGAGACTTTAACGCAGGAGCGTTCCGCGCGCAAAAATGAATGATTCATATCCATTGCTGGTAATCGATACTGCAAATCTAGCATTGGGAAAATTTACCTGATGGATTTACTTTTGCGCGCGTCTTGAGCATCTTTGAGGAAGAGGAACTAGTTGGTGACCTGTTTTTGACACAAACTGGAGTGGGGAGTGAGCAATGAGTTCTTGTAAATCATGCGGAGTGGAGTTGGAGGGCACTGAGAAATTTTGCGGTGCCTGCGGCAAGCCAATCGAACAAGCGGTAGAGGTCCCAGTAACGAGTCCCACACCTTCAATAGAAACTAAAACTGTTCCGAAAGAGGCGCCAAATCCTGCCGTAAATACTCCCCCGGAGGGCAAAGAACCTTCAAGAAGTTCGGGGCAAAAATCAAATATGCCGGTTTACGTGATCGCGGCGATTTTGGTTGTTGTCGGTGTCATTTTCCTTGCTCAACAAGGCAATGAAGCTGTTACAGTTGCGCCCAAACAAAATGTGGCTGCAATCAAATCTGCGCCACCAGCGCCACCTGCGCCGGCGTCGCCCGCAATACAGAATGAAACATCATCCAGCGCGGTTAAAGAGTATATCAAAGCTGCGACTCAAGCCAATATTGATGGGGGAATTGCAGCCCTTGCGCCATATCGTATGTCGGTGCAAACCTGCGAATTCTGCGCTCCTGTGATGATTTATTGCATAGAGCCATTTAGCAACGTTTCAGACCTCAAAGGCAGAGCGATACGTGCACATTCCTCATCCGCTAAAGCATTGGTGAATCAAGTTGGAGGCAATCTTCAACTTTTGGTTTTTGGTGAAGTCTCGCAAGCGATGCAGATGGGACTCATCGACTGCTCGATGAGCGGTGGAATAGTGCCCCAATAGGCTAAGTCTTGCTAGATTGGTGCAGTCCGGGGAGTTAATTTAATGTCAAATTGCAATAACTGCGGAACCGGACATGCCGATGGCATTCATTTTTGCACCCAATGCGGACAATTGTTGCCGCCAAAGAACCAAGGCAAAAAAATTGACCCTGAGAACATGCAGGATGCGTTCAATACGTTTGCCGACGGGGACATATTGGGTGCGGCGTTTGCGAAAAAACCTACCGCCAAACAGACCACAAACAAAACCACTCCTCCACCGTCACCGCATCAAGAAACTACTACTTCAACCCGTACAGACGAATTAAATATCCGGACCGAAAAAATCAAAACCATTGCACGTGCTGCAGCAAAGGGCATCGCCAAGAGTGTGGCCCTAAGCCTTGCAGTACTTGGTCCAGGCTTTGTGATGCTCATTATGGGTATGACAGTACTCGGCATGCTGTGGTTGTTTGTTGGATCATTCGCGATGATGGCTTGGAGCTATCGCAAGCCTTGGCGCTTGGGTGCAATCGCCTGTTTAATACCACCGGCGGCAGCCGCGATCTGCTATGCACTGCAATTGCTCTTGTTTGGCATTGCTGCGCCTCCACTTGTTCTGATAGCAGGCGCTGGGGTTGCGGGATTGGCGGTAGGGTTTTGGCGGGCCGGCACCCATGAAGTGAAACGCGACGCATCTGGGGCAATCATCGCTGAACGTACCATTGGTTATTTACTTGTTTGGGCTATTGCATATGGCGCAACGCAGTTGCTGGGGTTTATCGCGATCAGCGAACTTGCCATCCGCGCGGGACTGATTACCGGCGCATTTACAACTGCGATGTTAGCAACGGTTAGCATTGTTGTTTGGCGGCAATTCAAGCAGCTCAAAGCGGCGCCCGTCGCACTAATATTAGCAGTTATTGTTGCGCTGAGCGCAAGTGTTGCTCCAAATGAAGCCCGCGCCGATG